>JBITAB010000311.1:0-6191 GCA_044439825.1 Phycisphaerales bacterium JB064
TGGCTGAGCAGGTCTGGCGTGAAGGGCTTGACGACGTAGTTGTTTACGCCGGCCTTGATCGCCTCGATGACCCGGCTCTTCTCGGCCTCGGTGGTCACCATGATGATGGGCGTGGTCTTGTCGGTCTGGCGGTAGGCCTTGACAAAACTCAGACCATCCATGTTGGGCATGTTCCAGTCGACCAGCATGAGGTCTGGGTCGAATGCCTTGACCTTGCTCAGGGCATCCTGGCCATCGCAGGCCTCCTCGATTTCCGTGTAGCCGAGTTGGCCGAGCACGGACTTCTGGATGTTGCGCATGGTCTTTGAGTCGTCGACGAGGAGGATTTTCATGGCTGTTCTCCTGGCTGTGCGCTCAGGCCTTCGCACTGGCGGTTTGCGGTGAAGCGGTGGAATCGACCGAATCCTGGATAGCGATCTCGATAGCGAAGCGTCCGCAATCGGTGACGCAGGGGAGGACGATGACGGGCATGTCCTTCTGCGAGCTGATGACGTGCTTGGCGCCGAGCACCACGCTTGGTGTTGAGATGGAGGCCTTTCGACCCTCGAACAAGGCCTTGGCGCCGCCGCTGATCATGTTGACCAGCTCGCCGACCGCGTCGGTAAAGTCCGAGGAGTCGGCCGTGACTTCGCATCCCGTGAAGAGTGCGACGATGCGCAGGGCGGATTCTTTCTCGAAGCTGAGGACGACCGAACCGACGCAATCGCCGCTCATTCCGATGATGGCCGAGACGTCGTAGGTGCTGGCCCCGCTTTCCTTGATAGTGGGTTGCTCAACCTCCACGGGTAGCTGGAGCATGGTGGCGAAGACGTTCTGAACGCTCTTGATGAACGGCGTGATGAGTGCAGGATCCATGGCGCCTCCAGGGTGGGTGGTCGATTCGAGCCGGGTCTGTCTTCGGACATTCAGACACAGGGCTTGAAGGCATAAACACAAAAACCGCCCGGAGGCCGGGCGGTTGGGTCAGCAAGACGAATGTTATTGGACTTCGGTTCGACTCTTGGCACCCGTATATGGGTGCTCGTACTTACTCGCAGCCCGCGTCGAAGGCGTTCTGGAAGCAGAGGAAGTCGAAGAGGGTCAGGCTGCCGTCCTCATCGCAGTCGGCGGCCAGGTCGCCCGAGTCGAAGGCGTTCTGGAAGGCCAGGAAGTCGAACAGGTCAAGCGCGCCACTCATGTCGAAGTCGGCGTAGCAGCCGGCGACGTCGCCGTAGGTCAATTCCATGGCGTCCATCTGGATGTACGCGCCGCCGAACACGGGGCTCTCGACCTCGATAGCCGCGACCTCGGCGTCGAACTGCCAGCCGGCCCAATCCCAGCCGCAGTCGGCGGGAACGGTGAAGGTGTCGTCACCAACCAGGTTGCCAGCGGCGTCGTAGAAGCGCACGGTGGCCTCGAAGCCGGCGAGTTCGGCGTTGGTGCCGAAGTAGCCGCCGAACTGGCCAACCGTGTCGGTGAACTCAAAGCGGACCGGACCGGACGCCGAAGCGGCCAGACGGCTGCCCTCGAAGGGGAAGATCGAGCAGCGGAACGTCCAACCGGTGGTGGTGTGCATGGAGCCACCGAGGCTGATCATCTCAGCGGTGCCATCGAAGACCGGGTGGGACGCCGGGAAACCGCCGGGGAGGGCGTCAAAGCCTTCCTGGAGGTCGCCGGTGAACGGGCCGACGGGCGTGGACTGGGCCAGAGCCATGGCCGGGACGGCGAGCAACGAAGCGATTGCGAACTTCTTCATACCAATACCCCTCTGTCTCTACGGTGGGGAGAACCCCCACGGATGCGATTTGGACGCAGCGCAACAACACTGCTGCCCCTCGCCGGACCTGTATACCAGAATCGGGGGGAGCGTTTCACCGTTGAATTGCGTGAAAGCTCTTTCATGGCAGGGTTTTGATTGGATAGCTTGTGCATCACGAGCGAGATTCGTGCGAAACCTCTTGTCGTGGAAGCCCTAGAACCTTTGCGGTCCTGATTCGGTAGGATCGGTCGAAATACTCATTTCGAACTCTGCCCAGCTCACATCGAGGCCCCCTCCCGCGATGCCCCAACGGCCCAGACGCGCTCGACGAACAGCCACGGCCCCCCGGCCACGGGGAGGCGGTGCGTGGTAAGCGTGCTCGGAGTGCTCAGGGTCGGGCCTATCGAGTTTGCCCAGCCGGAGTGGTTCTGGCTGCTGGCTCTACTCGTGCCGGTAGCCGTGCTGATCGGGCGCAAGAGCCTGTCCGGCATGGCGACGGCGAGCCGGCGTGTGGCCCTGGTCGTGCGGCTGCTGGTGCTGGCGTTGCTGGTGGCGGCCCTGGCCAGGCCTTCGACGCGCGATGCCGCCGAGGATGTCGCCGTCACCGTGGTGGTCGATCGCAGCCGATCGGTGCCCACGACGGTGCAAGAGCGCGCACGGCAGTTCGTTCGTGAGTCGGCCGAGGCCGGCAAGGAGACCGCAGATCGCATCGGCGTGGTAGCCGCGGCGGGCGAATCGATCATCGAGACGCTGCCTCGCACGCTGCTGCCCGAGGCGGACCGCGCGTACACGGGGCGGACGGACCAGACGAATCTCGCCGAGGCTCTCAGGCTGGCCTTGGCCGTTCGGCCGACGGATGCGGCCTATCGCATCGTGCTGATGAGCGATGGCAACGAGACGGCGGGCGATCTGCTGGCCGAGGCGCGGTCCGCCCGTGCGCAGGGTGTGCCCATCGACGTGCTGCCGTTGCGGTATAGCTATGACCAGGAGGTCATCGTCGAGCAGTTGCTGGCGCCGGCGACCGCGCGGCTGGGCGAGAACGCGAACCTGCGTGTTGCTCTGCGAGCCAATGCGCCTGCGCGCGGCACGCTAACCATCACCGCGAATGGCTCGGCGATCAACATCGACCCCGAGGGGCCCGGCCCGGGCGTGGAGGTCTCGCTCGATCGCGGGCTGAACACCTTCGTGGTGCCGATCCGCGTGCCGGGCACGGAGGTGCTGCGCTTCGAGGCCGTCTTCGAGCCCGAGGGCGGGATGGCCAGTGACACCATCCTGGAGAACAACCGTGCGCTCGCAACCACATTCGTGGCGGGCGAGGGCAAGGTGCTGGTGTTGACCGAGGACGGGCCCGCGGCCCAGCCGTTCGTTCGAGCCCTCGAGGAAGCGGGCGTGATCGTGGACGCCAGGCCTGCGGCGGCGATGCCCGATTCGCTGGTGGGTCTGGGCTCGTTCGACGCGATCGTGCTGATGAACGAGCCGGCGGCGAACTTCAGCCGCATGGCGATGGACCAGCTCCGCCAGTATGTGCATGACGCGGGCGGCGGCCTGGTGATGATGGGCGGACCCAACACGTTCGGCGCGGGCGGGTGGATCAATAGCCCGCTTGAAGATGCGTTGCCGATCCGGTTGGATCCGCCGCAGAAACGGCAATTGCCTCGGGGCGCGGTCGCGATCGTCATCGATACGTCTGGCTCGATGGGCGGCAGCGTTGGCGGCATCGGCCAGAGCCAGCTTGATATCGCGAAGGAAGGCGCGATGGCGGGCATCGGCTCGTTGTCGTCGCGCGATCTGGCGACGGTGATCCGCTTCGACAGCAACGCCGGGCTTGTCATGCCGGTGGCGGAGGTGAGCGACAAGGGCGCGTTCGCGTCGGCGATCCGCAAGATGGCAATTGGCGGCGGCACGAACATGGCGCCGGGCCTGATCATGGCGCTCGACCAGCTCGAGGATGCGCCGGCGGCGGTGAAGCACATCATCGTGCTCAGCGACGGCCAGACGATGGGCAGCGAGCGTGAGTTCCAGACGATCATCCGCCGGGCGCTGCAGACGAACATCTCGATCTCGACGGTGACGATCGGCGACTTCAGCAATGACGCGTTGATGCAGGAGATCGCCGCGGCGACCAAGGGCCGGTATTACCCGGTGACGATTGCCAATAGCAAGGCGCAGCTGCCCGAGATCTTCATCCGCGAGGCTCAGACCATCAGCCGGCCCTTGGTGTGGGAGGGCACGCCCTTCGTGCCCGCGTTCACGCCTGGATTGACCGAGGCGTCGCGGGGCATTCGCGGTGTGCCGCCGATCAGCGGGTATGTCGTCGCGGGCGACCGCGAGGGCATGAGCGTGGTGACGATGCGGGGTCAGGAGAACGACCCCGTGATGGCCCAGTGGCAGCACGGGCTGGGCCGCGTGATCACGTACACCAGCGACGGTCTCAGCCGGTGGAACCCCATGTGGCTGGCGTGGGGCGATTACAAGCAGTTCTGGGAGCAGCACGTCCGCTGGACGATGCGCGCCAGCGGCGACGCGAACGTGCGCGTGGTGACGACGCGCGAGGGCGATCGCACGCGCATCGTGGTGGAAGCGACCGACGCGAGCGGGCAGCGGATGAACTTCGCGACGTTCAATGGCCGCCTGGCTGCTCCTGATGGCACGGGCGTGGACGTCTCGCTGCAGCAGACCGGGCCTGGCATCTATGAGGGCGTGTATGAGACGGCCCAGTCTGGGTCGTATCTGCTGAGCATGAACTATGACGCGCCCGGCGCGGACGGACAGCGGCTGCGCGGGACGGCGTTGGCGGCGATCGATCGGCCGTTCGCGGACGAGTTTCGTGCGACGCAGACGAACGAAGCATTGCTACGGCGTGTGGCCGAGCTGACGGGCGGATCGGTGTTGAGTGCCGACCAGGCCGATGGTGCGAGCAACCCGTGGCGACGCGAAGGCGTGGAGATGCCCGTGGCGCTGACCAGCGCGTGGCTGGCGACGGCGATGATCGCGATCGGGCTGTTCCTGATCGATGTCGGCGTGCGGCGCGTGCGCGTGGACGTGCGGGGCATCGGGCGCTGGGTGCAGAAGGCGCTGAGTGGCAAGCAGGAAACCAAGGTGCAGCAGATCGACGCGCTGCGTGCGGCTCGCGCCAAGGCCCAGGAGCGCCTGAAGCGGCCCGACGAGGGGCCCAGCGAGAAGGTGCGTGCGGCGATGCGCGCCAGCGAGCAGCGCGCGACGGCCAAGGCTCGCTTCGAGGTGAGCGATGAGCAACTGAAGGGCAAGCAGGGCAGCGTGGTGGAGGGCGCCGGCAACGGCCAGCCCGCGCAGCCCAAGAAGACCGGGAAGCCGGATCAGCCGGCGCAGGACGAAGAGCAGGGCATGTCGCGGTTGCTGAAGGCCAAGCAGCGGACGCGCGACGAGTTCGAGGATCGATAGGCGTTTCATAGGCCTGAACGCAGGGAGCAGTGACGATGGCAGCACAAGAGGACATGCAAACCCCCGAAGCCGTGAAGGAAGCGTGCCAGCGCTTCGGCGAGCAGTTTCGCCGGCTGCGCGAGGAGGTCGGCAAGGCGGTCGTGGGCCACGTCGAGGTGGTCGACGCGGTGCTGATCTCGCTGTTCGCCGGCGGCAACGTGCTGCTCGAGGGCGTGCCGGGGCTGGGCAAGACGCTGCTCGTACGTTCGCTGAGCGAGGCGTTGCACCTGCACTTCAGCCGCATCCAGTTCACCCCCGACCTCATGCCGGCGGACGTGGTGGGCACGACGCTGGTGAGCGAGGACCACGAGACGGGGCGGCGGAGCTTCGTGTTCCAGAAGGGGCCGATCTTTGCACAGATCGTGCTGGCCGACGAGATCAACCGTGCGACGCCCAAGACGCAGAGCGCGCTGCTGGAGGCCATGCAGGAGCGCAGCGTGACGGTGGGCGGCGTGACGCACGTGCTGGAGAAGCCCTTCATCGTGCTGGCGACGCAGAACCCCATCGAGCAGGAGGGCACGTATCCGCTGCCCGAGGCGCAGCTCGACCGCTTCCTGTTCAAGATCAACGTGGGCTATAGCCAGCTCAAGGACCTGATGACCATCCTCGACCGCACGACCGGGGCCGAGACGCCCAAGGTGGAGCCGGTGATGGATGGGCCCAGCATCATCGAGGTGCAGAAGCTGGTGCGTGGGGCGATCATCGCGCCGCACGTGAAGGAGTATGCCGCGCGGCTCGTGCTGGCGACGCACCCCGGCGGGCAGTATGCGGCCGGCGGCGAGCAGGGGCCGGTGGCCCGATACGTACGCTGCGGCGCCAGCCCGCGTGCGGCCCAGGCGCTGCTGCTGGGCGGCAAGGTGCGGGCGTTGATCGACGGGCGATACCACGTGAGCTACGCGGATATCCGCGAGACGGCGCTGCTGGCGCTGCGGCACCGCGTGCTGCTGAACTTCGAGGCCGAGGCGGATCGGGTGGACCCGGATGACGTGGTTCG
>JBITAB010000312.1:0-6179 GCA_044439825.1 Phycisphaerales bacterium JB064
AAGAGGCCGAGCTTGCGCATGAAGGCGAACTGCTCGACCATCGCGCGGTCCATCGGCGCATACACCTGACGCGTTGGCGTGAAGCGATCGACGAGCGCGATGGTGAGGATGGGGTCCCACCAGCTCTGGTGGTTGAGCAGCAGCATGGTCGGGCCGCCGTGCGCGTCGAAGTGTGCGAACGCGTCGGCGCCGCCCCTGGCCAGGCGCAGGGCGTTGAAGTTCTTGCGGATCAGCCGACGCGCGTACCAGCGGAACAGGCGGCAGAACCACTCCTGGCGGCGGTGGGGCACGATGGCCGGGTGGCTCTGCACGCCAATGCCTCAGGCGCTCGCGCCGGCCATCGCGGGCTGCTGGGGCTGGGCGTTGGTGTCGATGCCATGATCCTCGCACAGCGACCACGCCGCCGTGACGCCGCTCATGAGCACCATGGGCACGCCCGGCCCGGGGTTGACGCTGCCGCCGGCGAGGTAGAGATTGCCCAGCACCTTCGAGCGGTTGCGCGGCTTGAAGCCGCCCTTGAGCCTGCCATGAGAGGCAAGCCCATAGATCGCGCCGCCGGTGGCGTTGTACATGTGGTCGATCTGCGGAGGCGTGAGGTATCGCTCGACGGCGATGTGGTCCTCGATGTCTTCCATGCCGTGACGCTTGAGCTTGTCGATGACCACGGGGCGGTAATCGACAAGCGTCTTGCCCGGCTTGCCGCCGCGCTCGAGCCACTGGTGCTGGTCGGTGAGGGCCGCGGTATGGATGAGGATGTACAGAGCCTCGCAGCCGTCGGGCGCCTGGGCGGTGTCGGTGCGCGAGGGCGCGGCGATGTAGAGCGTGGGATCACGGGCCGGGATGCCCTTGCGATAGATGTCGTCGAATTCCTGGTGGCTGTCGCGCGAGAAGAGGAAGTTGTGGTGCGCGAGGTGGTCATACTGACGCCGCAGGCCCAGGTAGAGCACCAGGCCGCTGCACGCGGGCTTGTAGCTCTCGGCGATGCGTCGGCGTTCGAGGCCGGCGCCGTCGGCGCCCTTGAGCAGGTCGCCATAGGTGCGCTGCACGTCGCAGTTCGAGACCACGGCGGCGGCGGTGAGCTCGCGGCCGTCGTCCAGTTGCACGCCCGTGGTGCGATCGCCCTCGGTCATGATCTTGGTCACGCGGCGGCCGTGCACGCGCTGCACACCGAGCTCGTCGGCGATGCGTTCGAGCGACCGGGCGACCATGCGCGTGCCGCCCATGGGATACCAGCAGCCGTGGTCGAGCTGGGCCGAGCAGATGAGGCTGAGGACGGCGGGGGCCATGAACGGGCTGGAGCCCACGTATTGCAGGAAGTGCTCGCACACCTGGCGCACGTGGGGCTCGGGGATCATCTTCTCGATCGTCGCGCCAACGGTCGAGTGCAGGCGCATCGCCATCGCGTCCTTGGCCACGCCCGGCTCGGTGGGCGGCTTGCGGATCATGTCGCCGATGCCGCCGAGATCCTTGTAAAAGAAGACCTTCTCGCTGAGGCGGTACATGCGCTGGCTGAAGTTGTAGAACTTGAGGAAGCCAGCGCCAGGCTTGGCGCTGGGAAACTGGGCGTCCATTTCCCTGGCCCATTGCTGCGCATCGCGACGCAGGTCGATGCGCGTGCCATCGTCGAAGAAGCAGCGCCACTGCGGGTCGAGATCGACAAGGTCGATGTAGTCGGCCGGATCCCGGCCGGTGCGCGAGATGATGCCCTTGAGCACCTGGGGCATGGTGATGATGGTGGGGCCCATGTCGAAGGTGAAGCCGTCCTCTTCGAGGAGGTTCATCTTGCCGCCAAGGTGGGTGTTGGCCTCGACGATGGTGACGGGCACGCCCTTGCCGGCGAGCTCGACGGCGCTGGACAGGCCGGCCAGGCCGCCGCCGACGATGACGACGCCCTGCTCGTGGAGGCGATCGGACGCGTGGGTCGTGCTCATGAGTCGGTTCCCCGTGGCGAGGCGGTGCGGCCGCGTCGCACGCACCAGTCTAGACGCGTGGGGGAACGTCCTTGGCGGCTTACGGCTCGGTGATACGGCCCATCCCGGGCAGGGGCAGGATTTCCCCGTTGCGGCCGATGCGGAGCTGCCCGGTGTCGCGCAGATACCGCAGGATGGCCACGCGCAGGTCGGTCAGGGCGGCGTCGCGGGCGTTGCGGGCGTCGAGCAGCTCGCTTAGCGTGTCGACAAATTCCTGCGGGGTGATCTCGTCAGCCCGGATCTCCTGCTCCTCGTGGCGGCGTTCGTTGATCTCGACCTGGCGTTCGGCCAGGATGAGCTGGAACCGGGCCACCTCGATGCTGCGCAATCGGCTGCGGGCGTCGACGACGACCTGATCGCGGGCGCGCTCAAAGTTGCGCAGCGACCGCTCGAGGGCGATCTGGCTGGAGCGCAGGCCGAGACGCTCGATCTCGCGGTCGAGCGGCAGGCTGAAGCGCAGGCCCGCGAGATACCGCATCGAGTCGGGATCGAAGGCCAGGCCGCCCTCGCGCTCGTCCGGATCGGTGGGCAGGCCAAGCTCGGCGAAGGCGTCCAGGTCGGGCAGCAGGTTGTTGCGCGCGTTGTGCACGCCTCGGCGGGCGTCGAGCACGCGATCGCGCGTCGTCTGCAGGTCGAGCCGGTAGAGCAACGCGAGCTGGGCGGCCTCGGTGGGCGTGGCGACCGGGTCGTTGAGCTCCAGGGTCAGCGGCGCGAGCGCGACGGGTGTTGCCGGTTCGAGCCCGAGGCGGATCTTGAACGTGTCGAGCGAGACGACGTAGTTCTCGAACGCGCTCTGCAGGCGGTTGTTCGCGCTCAGCACGCTGCTCTCGGTGATCGAGACCTCGAACAGGGCGATCTCGCCGGCCTTCTGTCGCTCGATCTGGCGTTCGAGCGTCTTGCGCAGGCTCTCGAGCTGTTCCTGCTGGTTGCGGATGCTGGCCGCGGTCTGCAGCAGGTTGAAGTACTGCGAGGCGATGTCGACCACGTAGTCGCGGCGGAAGGCCTCGAAGTCTCGGGCGGCATACACCAGGTCTCGCTCGGCCTGGATGAGGTCCTCGCGCGCGACCGAGCCCGCCCCGCGCAGCAGGGGGATGTCGCCCTCGAGCACGAGCTGGGAGCTCTGGCGATAGTCCTCGGTCGCGCTCGAGCGAAGCTGCTCGGTGGCGTTGACGATCCATCGCGCGGCCACGTCTCCGCCGCTGGGCAAGCGCTGGGTGAGGCGCAGCTCGTTGATGAGCGTGGCGGCGCTGTCGTAGGCGCCGTCGTCGCCCTGGCCGGCCACCTGCAGCGTGGTGTCGTTGAAGAATCGCGGGCCCCACAGGTGACGCTCGCGCAGCAGCGCGATGGCGGCCAGGATGTAGTCTTCCTGCGCGTCGAGGAACTCGCGGCCGGTCTGCTGGGCCTGCGCCAGCACGGCTTCGAGGTCGAGCACCATCACGTTGGCGGGGATGGGCTGGCCCTCGGCGGCATCCTCGCCCGCCTCATCGGGGTCGGTGTACTGGGCGTCGATGGTCGTGCCGAGCGCGTCGGTGTAGTAGTTGTTCAGGCGGGCTTCGACCGAGTTGGCCTCGATGCGCGTGGCGTCGGCCTGCACGTAGAACAGCTCTTGGGCGTCGGGGTTGCGCGTCTCGGGGTTCTTCTCGAGTTGCTCGCCGCGGTCGACGTCATCGACGGGCCCGGTGGGGAACTCGCGCTGGGCCGGCGCGGCGTCCGAGCCGAGGATGGCCGAGCGTTGCAGCACGAGCTTGTCGATGCGGCGGTCGATGCGGTCCATCCCGCCGCAACCGGCCAAGACGAGCAGCGCCGCGGCGGCGGGAAGGGCGAGGGGGGCGCGATAGAAGGTGTGGCTCTGGGGCATGTGCGGCGATGGTACGGCCCGGGTGGGTATGGGTTGCGATTGGGCAGGATTGGCAAGCGCGCGTGGCGTGTTCTACGTCGACGAAAGCGACGATGCGCAGGCGTGGATGCGCCCGTTTGGGTAGCCATTCATGAACTTGCTGTCTAATATCTCGGTTCATCCGATCCGGCGGGTTTTGTTCGGCATTTGAATGGACAGCCGAACGCTGCAAGCCGACTGGGCACCGAACGGGAGCCGAGCCGATGCCGACTGTAACGTTTGATAGCCGTAGTTTCATGCTCGATGGCCGCCGGATCTGGATCGTGGGAGGCACCGTCTCCTACGCCCACACGCCTCGGTCGCAGTGGGCCGACAGGCTGCACGCCGCCAAGCTGGCCGGGCTGAACACGGTGATGGTGCCCATCGTCTGGGCCCGCCACGAGCCGCTGCCCGGGCAGTTCGACTTCGCGGGCGACGCCGACCTGCGGGCGTTCGTCGAGCTGGCCCACGAGGCCGGGCTCTACGTCATCTTGCGGCTTGGCCCGGTGCTGGGCGACGACCACGACTTTGGTGGCCTGCCCACCTGGCTCACGCAGCTTCCCGCCCACGAGCTCCGGGCCGACAGCGGGCCGTTCCTCGAGGCCTGCTCGCGCTACATCAGCGCGGTGGCCGACCAGGTCCGCGACCTGCAGATCAACGCGGCCGGCAAGGGCGGCCCCATCCTGCTCGTGCAGAACGAGCACCAGTGGACGTGCGGCGACAACGAGCTTGGGCCCAAGTACCTGGGCGAGCTCTACCGCTACATCCGCGAGGCCGGCCTGAGCGTGCCGGTGATCAACGCGAACAACCTGTGGGCGGGCGAAGAGGCCGAGATCGACTGCTGGGTGGGCAGCGAGGACCTGCTCGCGTCGCTGCGCCAGCTCTCGGAGGTGCGGCCCGATCGCCCCCGCCTGGTGCTCGACCTGGCCGTGGGCGAGCCGCCCACCTGGGGCGAGAAGTTCGATGGGCCCGATGGCAACGCCCTCATGCGCCGCATCGTCGAGATCCTCGCCGGCGCGGGCCAGTACACGCTGGGCCGCTTCGCGCCGGGCGCCCATGTGGGCTTCTCGGGCGGTCGCCTGGCCAATCGCTCGTGGTCGTACGCCGCGACCGAGCGTGGCGGGCTGATCGACTCGGCCGGCCGCGCGACGCCGGCGATGCTGGTGACACGCCGCGCGTGCATGTTCGCCAGCAGCTTCGCTCGCGTGCTGGCGCACCTGAACCCCGAGCTGCGGCCGATGGTCGTCCATCCGGGCGAGCCGCCGCGCGACGCCAAGGGCCAGGTCTCCATCGTGCAGCTCAACGGCTCGCAGGGCGGCGTGGCGCTGGTGTTCGATCTCGCCGCCGCCTCGTCGAGCAAGAGCAAGAGCAGCTGCACGCTGCTGCTGTCCGACGGCACGACGCTGCCCGTGCACCTGGGCGAGCAGGGCGTGGCCTGGCTGCTGCACGACATCAAGCTGACCAGCAAGCACACGCTGGAGTACACCAACCTCAGCGTGCTGACCAGCAGCGGCTCGATGATGATCGCCTTTGGCCCGGCCGCCACCGAGGGCATCGTGTGCATCAACGGCTCGCCGCTGCACGTGACGATCCCGCGCGGCAAGAGCCCCCAGGCCTTGGAGCACGAGGGCGTGCTCGTGATCATCTGCAACGAGCAGCAGGTCGACGAGTGCTTCGTGCATGAGGGCAAGGCCCACTTCGGGCTGGCGGGCATCCGGGCCGATGGCTCGCCCATCCCGCTGCCGGGCGCCAAGAACTACATGAGCGTCGAGAGCGACGGCACCATCAAGACCATCACGCTCGACGCGCCGGCCAATGGGGGCAAGAAGGCGCCCAAGCGCATCACGCTCGACTGGTCGACGGCCGACGCCGAAGACTACTGCACGGGCCAGAGCGCCAAGTACGCCAGCATCGACGGGCCGGCCGACCTCGCGACGCTGGGCGCGCCCTCGGGCTATGGCTGGTATCGCATGACCGGCAAGCTCAGCGGCGAGAAGGTCAAGCTGGCCTTCCCCGAGGCGGCAGACCGCATGCACGTGTTCCTCGACGGCCAGCCGCTGGGGCTCGCGGGCTTCGGGCCCGGCGCGGCCGAGCGCATCGACGCCAAGCTGCCCAAGGCCGACGCCTCGCTCGTGGTGCTGGCCGAGAACCTGGGCCGCGCCGCCGCCGGCATCCTCTTCGGCGAGCGCAAGGGCCTGTTCGGCCACGTGTACGAGCTCGAGCCGGTCGAGATGACCGGGCCCGAGGTCGAGCAGCACGCGCCCACCGACCTCTTGGGCTTCCGCAGCCCGATGTGGCTGGTGCACCAGAACGACCACACCGCGCCCTTCCGC
>JBITAB010000313.1:0-6155 GCA_044439825.1 Phycisphaerales bacterium JB064
GATCGCGGTGCCACCAAGGCCCATTGCGAGGCCCGCGAGCAGCACTGTGGCCTTCATGTGACTCATCGTTCGAGACTCCTTCTTCGAGAACATGGGGCGGTAAATGGCCGCCCGACTCCACCAGCGTGCCCGGCCGCACGATGCATTGGCCGGCAGCACGTCGTTGCCAATGGTGGGGTTCCACCCACATCCATCGACCATCGGGCTCGCCCATGAGCCCCCAAACAAGGCTGCCGCTCGCCCATCCTGGGCAATTCTCGCCAGCCAAACCCGACATCCCCAAGATGCCGGGAGTTATCCCTACCTCGGCCTTGCGGGCTGTCCCTCAAACCTCTCTCAGGCCGGGGCGTCTGCAAAGCCTCGAAGAACCCTGCGGGAGCCGCTTTGAACGGCCTTGTCCCGCCGGTCTCGCCCCGTTACCGGAAGCGAGACCCGAAGTGTAGCGAGCAACTTAGCCATTGCCAACTACGGTTCCATTCAGATTTTCGGCCCAATGGGTCCGCGAACACCACACAATCTTTCTTCGATTGCGAAGATATGTTAAAGTCGGGGGTACCAAACGAGGGGAGGACGCAATGTCGGCCAAAAATCCGGGGCCGGAATGGGCCCCAGGAAGAGCCCGCCAGGCAAATCGCGAAGGCGAACCCGAGGGCACAGACATGGTCGCAAGCCGCGGAAAACCGGCCGAAAAGCTCATCCTGATCGTCGAGGACGAGCGTGACCTGGCCGAGCTGTTAGAGTACAACCTGCGCGGGAATGGTTATCGGACGGTTTCGGCCCACACCGGGCCGGACGCCCTGGCCAAGGCCCGGGCGCTGGGTCCTGATCTGATCTTGCTCGATCTGATGATCCCCGAGCTTTCGGGCACCGAGGTCGCCCGGCAGGTGCGGGCCGACAAGAGCATCAGCCACACGCCCATCATCATGCTGACCGCCAAGGCCGACGAGGTGGACCAGGTGGTGGGGCTCACGGTGGGCGCCGACGACTATGTGACCAAGCCCTTCTCGATGAAGGTGCTGCTGGCCCGCGTCGAGGCGGTCTTCCGTCGCAGCGAGCGGCGAGGGCGAACGAGCGAGCAGGTGCTGCGCCTGGGCGGCGTGGCGCTCGACCTCGAGACGCACGAGGCCACGCTCGACGGCGAGACCATCCCCTTCACGCTCACCGAGTTTCGCCTGCTGTCGGCGCTCATCGAGGCCGACGGCAAGGTGCTGACGCGCAACGCGCTGATGGGCCACGCCATGGGCCCGGGCGTGACGGTCACCGAGCGCACCATCGACGTGCACATCACCAGCATCCGCCGCAAGATGGGCGAGTGGGGGCGGCACATCAAGACCGTGCGCGGCGTGGGCTACCGGGCCGTGCACGAGCTGGCGCCGGCCTGAGGCACGCACGCGGACAGAGACCTTTATGAAAGAGTGGGGACAACGCTGGTTCATCGGCGCCGCCGTCGCGGGGGTGGCCGCTGTCGCGTTGTCCCTTGCCGGCGTGTGGACGTGGCTGGCGGCAATCCTGTTCATCCTGTGCGTGGCGTGCCTGCTGCAGGGCGTGCGCGAGCGTGAGCGTGAGATCACCGCACGCGTGTCGCGCAGCCTCGCGGAGACCGCACGGCACCTGAACGCGGTAGTTGGCGACGCCGAGGCGCCGCTCGGCTCGGCCGAGGGCAACCGTGCCGACCGCATCGCGCACGCGTGGGCCCGCTTCGTGCGCGAGCGCGTGAGCGCGGTGGAGGACACGACGTCCTCGCTGCGCGCGGCGTATCACGAGCTGTCCACGTTCCTCGAGGTGGTCGACGAGCCGCTGATGGCGTGCGACGAGCGGCAGCAGGTGATCCTGGTCAACGAGGCCGGCCGCCAATGGCTGGACATGGCCACCGACGACATCATGGGGCGCACCATCGACGAGGTGTTCACGAACGCCGAGGTGCTGTCGCTGCACGCCAAGGCTGCCCGCGGCGAGCTGTGCCGCCGGCGCGTGACGATGACGGGCGAGAACGGCTATCGCGTGGCCGACATCTCGGCGGTGCCCGTGCCCGTGGTTGGCGAGGTGGAAGGCAAGGGCTACGGCGTGCTGCTGGTGCTGCGCGACGTGACCGAGCTGGCCCGCGCCCTGCAGGTGCGCACCGATTTTGCCGCCAACGCCTCGCATGAGCTGCGCACGCCCATCGCCTTGCTGCGCGGGGCGGTGGACACCCTGCAAGGGCCGGCCGCCCGCGACGACACCATGCGCGATCGGCTGCTGGGCATGCTCGACCAGAACGTGTCGCGGCTCGAAGACCTCATCCGAGACCTGCTCGACCTGTCCAGGCTCGAGGCGCTCGAGGGGTCGGTGCGGCTGGCGCTCGTGCCCGCGAGCGAGCTCGTGCGGGTGCTCAGCGAGAGCTTCGAGGCCATGTGCGAGCGCGGCGGGGTGGCTCTGCGGTTCGACATCGATCCCGAGCTCGAGCGGCTGCGGACCGACCGGAACCTGCTGACCATCATTTTGCGCAATCTTATCGAGAACGCGATCAAGTTCAGCGATGAGGGCGACGAGGTGCTCGTCCGCGGCACGATCGAAGACCCCGAGAACGGCAATGCCGGGCACACGGTGGTGTTCGAGGTGATCGACCACGGGCAGGGCATCCCGGTGCCGATGCAGCAGCGGATCTTCGAGCGGTTCTATCAGGTCGACCCCTCGCGTGACGGCAGCCGCAATGCGCGGGGCACGGGGCTTGGTCTCGCGATCGTGAAGCACGCCGTGCGGTCGCTCGGCGGGGCCATCAAGGTCAAGAGCGTGTGGCAGCGGGGGACGACCATGCGGGTCGAGCTGGCCAACGCCCTGCCGCCGCACAAGCCCGAGCGCTCCAGGAGCGACAGCGGGCCGTCGGCGGCCTGAGCCGCTCGGTCAGCGCGGCGCCCACTCCACGCCGTGGAGTTGTTCGAGTCGTCTGGCCCAGGCCTTGAGCAGACGTCGCTGGGCGACCAGGTCGCCGCCGGGCTCGACGAAGGCGGTCAGGGTGAGGGTGCCGTCGCCGTGGTCGGTGGCCGTCGCAACGCCCTCGCGATCTTCCACTATTAAGAAGGATGCGGTGTAGGTGTCGCCGTCCCAGGCGCCGCTCAGCAGGGCGGCCTCGGCGGCCTCGAGCCCGATGGGTAGTGCCCGCGGCACGTCGTCGCGGTCGCCGGGCACCGGGCCCAGGGTGTCTCGGGCTCCGGTCGGGACGATCTCGTGGCCGACGGTGGAACAGCCACCCTGGGCAAGAACGAACAGGCAGCCCACGGCCAGGCACAGGCTGGGAATCATATTGGATTTTGTTTGGTTCATGATGGGCTCGGGCGGTCGGCCTCAGGTAGGATTGCCGGCTTGTCGAAACAGATCATGGGGCCGGGGGTGGCAAAGCCCGGCCCGGAGAGCCGCGTTTGGAATTGACCATCGAGTTTCCCATCGGCCCCGATCCGGTTCGGGTGCTGGGGGTTCATGACCGGAATGTACGCCTGCTCCGCGAGGGGCTGGGGGTGTCGGTGACGCCCAAGGGCGGCGTCGTGCGCATCAGCGGGCAAGAGAACGGCGTGCGGGCGGCCGAGCGCTTCCTGCGGGCCATCCTCCGCCGGGGCGGGCAGGCGTCGACGCCCGACGTCTTACAGATGCTGGCCGAGGCGGCCTCTGGCGGCCTGGCCGGGCCCAATGGCTCGGGCTACCCCGATGTGGCGACCAATCCCGCGGCGGGATTTGCCCAGCGGCCCACGCGCGTGCCGCCGCGCGAGGGTGAGGCATGGGAAGGCCCGCTGGCGGTCTACGCCGGCGGCCGGCAGATCCGTGCGCGCACGCCCGGGCAGGAGCACTATCTCGAGGCCATCCGCGCGAACGAACTGGTCTTTGGCCTTGGGCCGGCGGGCACGGGTAAGACGTATCTGGCTGTCGCGGCGGCGGTGCACCTGCTGCGGACCGATCGCGTGCGCAAGCTGGTGCTGGTGAGGCCGGCCGTGGAGGCGGGCGAGCGGCTGGGCTTCTTGCCCGGCGACATGCAGGCCAAGGTGCACCCGTATCTGCGGCCGCTGCTCGATGCGCTGTATGACATGATGGACGTGGGCACGATGGAGCGCTTCCTCGAGAGCGGGGTGATCGAGATCGCGCCGCTCGCATTCATGCGCGGGCGCACGCTCAACCAGGCCGCGATCCTGCTCGACGAGGCGCAGAACAGCACGGTGGGGCAGATGCAGATGTTCCTGACGCGCATGGGCGAGGGCTCGCGCATGATCGTGACGGGCGACCCCACGCAGATCGACCTGCCAGACCCGGCGAGCAGCGGGCTGATCGACGCGGCCCGCCGGCTGCGCCGCGTGAAGGGCGTGGCCTTTGCCAGCCTGACGAAGGAAGACGTCGTGCGCCACGCGCTGGTGCAGCGGATCATCGAGGCGTATGGCGGCGACGAGAAGCCGGCGCCCGCCTCGGCGATGATCGACCAAGGAGACGCGTGATGCGCTGGCCCTGGCAGAAGAGCAAGAGCAGCGGCCGCCGCGTCAGCCTGCGTCGCGAGCGCGCCACGCCCTGGGAGAAGCTCCAGCGGCTGGTGACCAACCCGCGCACGGGCTATGCCGCCATCATCGCGTGCGTGGCGGCCCTGGTGCTGAGCATCATCACGTGGTGGGCCAGCGCCCAGCCCATGCTCGCGATGGGGCGTCTGGCCGAAGAGACGGTCGTCGCGCGTGTGCCCTTCAACGTGGCCGACCCGGCGCGCACGGCCGAGCGCCGCACGCTCGCGCGAGACCGTGCGGCGCGCATCTTCGTGATGCGTCCCGAGCTGCGCAGCATGGTCGATGCGCTGCGCGACCTGCCCGCGACGCTGCAGGACGCCGAGACGCTCGAGCAGGTGGCGCCCGAGCTGCGTGCACGGTTCGATCTTGACCAGCGCGAGCTCGACGCCGTGCGTGCGCTGGTGACCGAGGAGGGCGTCGCCCCGCGCTGGACCGAAGCGATGACGCGGCTGCGGAACGCGATGGAGCGACGGCCGCTCGTCGACTCGGCCATCTGGCAGACCGAGCGGCAGCGCTCGGCCCAGCTTGGTGGCAGCGAGGCGGGCGAGACGGCCGTCATCTGGCTGGAACTCGAAGAATCCGCCAACCCCATCCACACGACGGCGGCCACGCTGGTCAATGTTGGCAGTGTCGAGCAACGCCATGAGGCCGCCGAAGCGTTCGCCAATAGCGCCCAATTGAACGACCCCGCCCTGCGCAGCCTGCTTGTGGGCCGGCTGCTCAACATCAACGAGCCCACGTATCGCTTCGATGAGGCGCTCACGGCGGCGCGGCAGGCGAAGGTGGTCGAAGACATCGAAGAAGCCTTCGTCGAGGTGCAGGAGGGCCAGGTGATCGTCCGCCGGGGCGAGCCCGTGGGCCTGGAGACCGTTGGCCTCTTGCGCAGCGAGCGGCAGGCCGTGGCGGCGTCGCGCGGCGTCTTCAGCCTTGGCTCGCGCCTGGTCGGGTCGATCGCCGTGTGCGTGCTGATGGTGCTGGGGCTGACGATGTACCTCGCGTGGTATTGCCCGCGCGTGGCGCGCAACCCCGAGCGCATGATGGGCATCGCCGGCCTGTTCGTGGCCTGTTTCGCGCTGGCGGTATGGCCCGCGGCGCTCGAGCCCAGGCTGCTCATGCTGCTGGCCGTGGCGCCCACGCTGCTGGTGGCCATGCTGCTGGTGATCGCGTACGACGCGCGCGTCGCGCTGGCCGTGGCGGCGGGGCACGCCGTGCTGGTGACGGTGGCGCTCGAGCGGCCGTCGTGGTTCGTGCTCATCCCGCTGGCCGGGGCGGCGACGGCGGCGTGGCAGCTCAGCGATATCCGCGACCGGCGGGCGTTCGTGCGCACGGGCCTGGCGACGGCTGGCGCGCTCATGCTGGCGTGCCTGGGCGGTGGGCTCATCGGCCGGCCCATGACCGGGCGGGGTTTGCTCGAGCTCTCATGGGACATGGGCTTTGCCGCCGCGGGCGGGCTGGGGACGGCCGGGCTGGTGCTCTTCATCCTGCCCAGCGTCGAGAAGGCCTTCGACATCACGACGGGCATGAAGCTCATCGAGCTGCGCGACCCCAAGCACCCGCTGCTGCGCGAGCTGCAGCGGCGCGCGCCGGGCACGTACAACCACTCGATGAACGTCGCGTCGATCGCCGAGGCCGCGGCCGACGCCA
>JBITAB010000314.1:0-1691 GCA_044439825.1 Phycisphaerales bacterium JB064
TGTCGAAGGTCGAGACGACCTCGTCACCGGTCAGGCTGTCGCCGTTGTCGTTCCAAGGGCTGGGCTCGGGGCTGACAGTCACGGGGCTGGCAGCGCCGCCCCACGACGGGTGGCTGGCGTTGTTGAAGACCTCGCGGGGCGTGAAGAAGTCGACAGCGCTGTCGATGCCCATGGTGGCCTGGATGCCGGCGTCGGCGTCGGTGTTCCAGAAGGCGAAGTGCACGCGGTTGCCGGCGTCAACGAAGTTGGCCAGCTCGGTGTCGAAGCCGGCGGCGAAGTTGCTGGCCGGGTTGTGGATGATGGCGTAGCGGTACTGACCGCTGGCCAGGGCCGTGTTGAGGGCGGCGTAGTCGTCCTCGATCAGGTCGTAGTTCAGGCCCAGGTTGTCGGCCGCGGCAACGGCGTGACCGTCGTTGGCCGAGGTGAAGACCAGGATCTGAGCGGGCAGGTCGCCCTGAGCGTACGAGATGTCATCGAAGCAGGTCTCGACGCCGGTGACGGCGACGCTGCCGATGGCGACGTCGGAGGTGAAGGAGATCAGCTCCATCGAGCCGTCGCCGGGGCCCCAGCCGTCGGCGTCGTCGAAGAAGCCGATGGAGTTGCCATCGAGGTCGAAGAACTCGATGCTGTCAACGCCCACGCCAGCGGCGGTGGCGTTGGCGCTGAAGGCCGTGATGCCACCGATGCTCGAGAAGTCGAACTCGACGGTCTGGCCGAGGCCAAAGATGGCGCCGAAGAGGCTGCCCGAGGTGGCCTGAACGGGCAGGCCGCCGCGGAAGTCGATCCAATCGCCTTCGGCGATCGAGTTGAAGGTGACGGTGCCACCAACGGCGACGTCGCCGCCGAAGAGGCTGGTGATCACCAGGCGACCACCGCCGTAGCTCTCCATGTCATCGGTGGCGTCAGGCGTAAAGGAGCCCGGGGTGACCTGGGCGAACGTGGTGCCGGCGGCGGCAAGGATGCCAGCGGCGGCGAGAACCTTCTGAGTATTCATCATCTCTACAAACCCCATATGCAAAGGGACTACATGGGTGCTCCCGGCACGCTGCCGGTCGCAACGAAACACGAACCGCAGCCGATTGTCCGATCGGCTTCGGGTCAGCAAGCTGTATTGGGACATTGGGCTCGGTGGCAACACACCGTGCGCATCCCCCGGCTTCTCTCCAACAAGACCCGTGATCGACCCTCCCAGGCGATCAGGGGCGGTCCCGTCAGTGGGACCTGGCTCTCCTCGCAGGCCGCCGTCTACCCCGGCGGCACGAACTGATTCTCGTGAAAGGCCTCGAAACACCCGAAGCCACCCAGCCATTGCGCTCACGACGCCCGGCTTTGGTGGCTCTGATCAGCGGTCTCGGTTGTGGATGCTTGATCCAGGAATCTCGCAGCCCTCCACGATTCTCTGGCTTCTACAATGGGCCAAGATGGCTGCATTGTCAAGCGGGAATCGTCAACGAAGCCGGTTTTTTTTGTCCGGGCTTGCCCTGATTACCGTCCTCGTGTTTCTGATCGGGGGCTATCTGGTGCTCTCGCGCGCCAGGGCAGATTTAAGGGCCGATATCTATCGCGACCGATTGCGCGATGTCGCGTCCGATTACACGGCGCTGGCCGAGCGCTTTAACACGGCGGTGGCCCAGAGCGCGGTCACCGAGCTCGTCGTCGAGGACGGCTCGATGAGCGTGCGCGTGCGCAGC
>JBITAB010000314.1:1791-6146 GCA_044439825.1 Phycisphaerales bacterium JB064
GTGCTCGAGTTCGACACCATCGAGGCGAAGGTGCGTGAGGACGAGGAGCGGGTATCGTTCGGCGACCTGGTGCGCAAGGCGTTTGGCGGCTAGGGATCGGGAAATCGGGCGATCGGCAGAAATCTGATAGGCAAGGCTGGAGCATTTTGATGAGCGACGCTGTGGCGGATGGGGCCAGTTCGGTCCAGGGCAAGTCGATGGAGGAGCTGGTGAGCCTGTGCAAGCGGCGCGGGTTCATCTTTCCGGCCAGCGAGATCTACGGCGGGCTCAACGGCTTCTGGGACTATGGCCCCCTTGGCGTGCAGCTCAAGAAGAACCTGGCCGACCGCTGGTGGCGCGACATGACGCTGACGCCGCCGGTGCGCGAGGGCGAGCCGGTGCAGATCGTGGGTGTGGATTCGAGCATCATCCAGAACCCCAAAGTCTGGGAAGCGAGCGGCCATGTTGGCGGGTTCAGCGACCCGATGGTGGACTGCACCGAGACGAAGTACCGGTATCGGGCAGACCATCTGATCTGTATTGGCGAGAAGGGCGATACGAGCGGGCAGATCTACGTGCACATCGAGAACGACGATGAGTCGTATGCCGCTGCTCGCAAGAAGCTCGACAAGTATAAGAAGCGGACGCTGAGCGACGAGGAGATCGACACCTGCACCTTCGTGTCACTGGGCGCTGACGAGCGGACGATCGCCGTCGGCCCGCACGCGAAGAACGCGGGCACGCTCACCGAGCCCCGCGCGTTCAACCTGATGTTCAAGACCTACGTGGGCGCGACGGCCAGCGAGGATGACAAGGCCTACCTCCGCCCCGAGACCGCCCAGGGCATCTTCATCAACTTCGCCAACATCGTTGACACGTCGCGCGTGCGCGTGCCCTTTGGCATCGCGCAGATCGGCAAGGCGTTTCGCAACGAGGTGACGCCTCGGAACTTCGTGTTCCGCTCGCGTGAGTTCGAGCAGATGGAGATGGAGTTCTTCTGCCACAAGGACGAGGCCCGGCAGTGGCTGGACTACTGGGTGGAGGAGCGCAAGCGCTGGTGGAACAGCGTGGGCCTGAGCGACGCCAACATGATCATCCGCAAGCACGACGATGACGAGCTTGCGCACTACTCCAAGAACGGCGCGGGCACGTACGACATCGAGTATCGCTGGCCCTTCACGCACCCGGGCTTTGGCGAGCTCGAGGGCATCGCCCACCGCAGCAACTTCGACCTGTCTCAGCACGAGCAGCACTCGGGCAAGAAGATCGCGTACTTCGACCAGGAGCGCAACGAGCGCTACCTGCCCGACGTGATCGAGCCTGCGGCGGGGCTGACGCGCGGCGTGCTCGCGCTGCTGTGCGAGGCGTTTACGCCCGACGAGAGCCGTGCGAGCAAGGTGGTGATGAAGTTCAAGCCCAGCATGGCGCCCATCAAGGCCGCGGTGTATCCGCTGGTGAACAAGGACGGCATGCCCGAGGTGGCCGAGAAGCTGACGCGCGAGCTGCGGCGGCGCTTCGGGCACATGGGGCTGATCGAGAGCGACCCCAAGCAGAGCATCGGCAAGCGCTATGCCCGCATGGACGAGGCGGGCTGCCCCGTGTGCTTCACCATCGACGGGCAGACGCTGGAAGACCAGACGGTGACCTACCGCGATCGCGACACGCTGGCGCAGGACCGCATCGCGATCGACCAGGTGCCCAACTGGCTGGGCGACAAGCTGGAGGCGTGAGCCTCAGCAGCCCGCGTCGAAGGCGCTCTGGAAGGCCAGGAAGTCGAAGAGCGTGAGCGCGCCGTCGCCGTCAAAGTCGGCGGCGGGGTTGCCCGTGGCGAAGAGGTTCTGGAACTCGAGGAAATCGAAGACGGTCAGGGCGCCATCGCCGTCGATGTCCGCTGCGCATACGCAGCCCAGCGTGGACCGCCTGGCGTCGAGCCAGAGCTTGACCTCGTCGGCGACCGATCGCGGCAGGCCATGGCCTGCGTCGGGCACGGGCAGGAGCGAAGCCTCGGTACCCACGGCCGTGAGCGCCTGGAGCAGACGCACGCTCTGGTTGTAGGGCACGCTGGTGTCCTGCTGGCCGTGGGCGATGAACATCGGGACGTTGCTGGCGGCATCGCGCGCGAGCTGCGCGGGGGCGGCCGTGCGCGCGAGGCGCGTCAGCGTGATCCAGGGCTCGGTGGGGTCGCCCAGGTGTTCTCTGATCTCGCCGATGGAGATGCCGTGGTCGTCCGACCCGAGCAGACGCGACTCGGGCGAGCGGACATCGTCGTGCACGATAGTGGAGCCGGGCGGGTCGGTGACGTCCATGTCCATGAAGAGCAGGTCGGCGGGGCCATAGTAATCGACGGCTAGTTGTACCGTGCTTGGCGTGCGATCGAACTCCCCCACCGTTCCTTCGAGGAACGGGTGGTTGTTCGACGTGCCCATGACGGCGCTGAGGTGGCCGCCGGCGGAGCTGCCCCAGGTGATGATGCCGCAGGGATCGATGTTCAGGTCGTCGGCGTGGGCGCGCAGCCATCGGATGGCGGCCTTGCAATCGTGGATCTGCGCGGGCCAGGTGACCGATGCGCCGCCCCAGAGGTCGGCCTGCGAGGTGAGCCGATAATCGATGGTCGCGAAGGCGTAGCCGTCGTCGAGGAAGGCGCGTGAGAAGCCCGGGAAGTTGCGCACGCCGCCCGACCAGCCGCCGCCGTGGATCCACACGATGAGCGGTGCGGGCCCGCCCGCGGTCGTGGGCCGCCTGAAGTCGAGCTCGAGCGGTCGGCCGTTGATCTCGGCATAGGTGTAGGTCTCGACCTGGGCGAGGGCGGTCGAGACGGTGGAGAGAATGGCGATCGTGGTGAGCGTGCGCGCGAGCATGGCCGGCCTCCTTGTTGGCTTCGGCCGTTGAACGCCGCCCGGCGGGGGATATTGCGGCTACTCGCAGCCGGCGTCGAACTGGTTCTGGAATTCGAGGAAGTCGAAGAGCGTGAGCGTGCCGTCGCCGTCGAAGTCGGCGGCCAGATCGCCACCATCGAACAGGTTCTGGAACTCCAGGAAGTCGAACAGGCTGAGCTCGCCATCGCCGTCGAGGTCGGCAACGCACGACTCGCCGAGGGCAACAGTGAGCGTGGCGCCGGCACGGATCCGGTCCTCGCCTGGTACCGCGACCTCATTGAGGTCAAGACCAACGATCGAGTCGTCCAGGAGCACACACGAGAGGAACGCCCCGTCTCGGACGGCGATCTCGGTGGGGTCTTCGCTCAGTGCGAGCGGCACGCCATCGAGCATGGCGCTCTTGACCGTGAGATTGAGCGTGGCCCCTGAGCCGTCACCGGTAGGCCGGCCGAGGCGGAACCCGTCTCCGATGAGGCCTCCGGAGATGTTGATCGTGCCGTCGTACGCACGAAAGTCCGATCCCAGTGCGCCCCCGGTCATGGTGAAGACCGGGTCGACGCCGCCGCTGTTGAGCATGCCGCTGTTCTCACCCATCGTGCCGCCAGACATGTTGACCGTTCCGTGCTCGACAACGAAGTCTCGGCCGATGATGCCGGCCGAGAGGTTCAGCACGCACTCGACATCGCTCATGAAACCATCGCGGCCCGTGCGGCCACCGGAGATCGTCGCCACCACGGCGTCATTGAGCTGCAAACCGCCCTCGATCGTGCCGCCGGTCATGTCGAACGTTGCGTCGTCCTGGATCACGATGAACGTATCAATGACACCGTCAGAGAACATGAATGCGGCCTCGTCTTCCACGATGATGGCCGCCTGGCCGCCGGCGACGCCACCAGCCGTACCGCCCGACATGGTTGCGATGGTGTTGCCCTGGAGCCACAAGCCGCTGCGCACCGAACCATCGAGGATGTCCAGCGTCGTTGTTCCCAACTCGGCAACGAACTTGGTTCGAACGAGTTCGCCTCCATTGACGACGTAGGCAACATCTTCGACAAAGCTATCGATCGTGTCCCACCCCGATGCGCCAATCGCCTCGAGATTCACCGTGGCGCCGTTGAACGAGAACGTCCCGCCGTCGGCATCGGGCAGGATGACGCCCGTGTCGAGCACGTTGATCGTCGCCCCGGGGTTATCGATGAACCACGACTCGCCGGGGAGATCGCCCGGCGGGATATCGATGACCTGGGCATGTGCGGCACAGGGCAGGCCAGCGGCGATGGCCAACACGGCGAGAGGGCGACGGGTCATGGGCGTGCTCCTTTGGCTTGAAGGTCTACTTCAAGGGAGCGTCACACCGGCCCGCCGATCACGATCTGAACAGGAAATTCACAGCTCCACCCTCAAGCTGGGCAACTTAGGTTCGGTGAACAAGCTACTCACGTGCTTCTCGGGCCAAGTCTGCCGTTACGGGCAACCGGCGGCGAAGGCGTTCTGGAAGGC
>JBITAB010000315.1:0-3504 GCA_044439825.1 Phycisphaerales bacterium JB064
AGCTCGGGCGGCAGGCTCTCGATGTCGTTGGCCGTGGCGACCATGAACACCGGCTCGCGGTGCTCCTGCATCCACGTCAGCAGGCTGCCGAACATGCGTCGGCTGAGCCCGCCGTCGCCGCTGGTGCTGCCCATGGCGGCAAAGCCCTTCTCGATCTCGTCGATCCAGAGGATGATGGGGGCCATGAGCTCGGCCTGCCTCAGCGCGCTGCGCAGCCGGCTCTCGCTCTCGCCGACGTAGCGGTCGTAGAGGGCCGTGGCGTCGAGCCGCAGCAGCGGGCGCTTCCAGGCGGCGCTGATGGCCTTGGCGCACAGGCTCTTGCCCGCGCCCTGCACGCCCAGCATCAGCACACCACGCGGGGCGTCCAGCCCGTGCTCGTCAGCCTCGGCCTCGGTGGTCAGCAGGCGGGTTGAGAGCCATTTTTTAAGAGTCTTCAGCCCGCCGATGTCCTCCAGCGCGATGGGCGCGTCGATGAACTCCAGCAGCCCGTCGGCCCGAACGTACTCACGCTTGCGGGCGATGATGCGGGGCAGGTCATTGCTGTCGAAGCGATGATCGTCGCGCACGACCTCGGCGACGATGTTGCGGATCTGTCGACGAGTCAGGCCCCGCAGGTTGCGGATCATCGCTTCCCACTCGCTTCGCTTCACGTCGACCTCGATGGGCGAGTGGCGGTGGTGGGCCCTGAGCTGCGTGCGCACCAGCCGCTCGATCTCCTCGACGTCGGGCGGGTGGATCTCGAATTCGGCCGAGTATTGCCTGAGCACGGGCTCGGTGATCCGCTCGTGATCGATCAGCACGAAGAGCTGGGCCTGGTCGTTGGCGCGGAAGAGGGCTTCGCGGAGGGCCCTCGCGACCTTCACGTCCTGAACGTGGTGGCCCAGGTCGAGCATCGCATAGATGCCCGGCTGCCGGTTGCGGGCGATGTACCGCAGCGCCTTGTCGGGCGATTCGGTGTCGGCGATGACGCCGTGGTCTTCGACGCTGGCGTCCTGCAGCCCGCCGGTGAGCGTCCAGCGATAGCAAGCCATGCCCTGATCGGCGGCCGCGTCGCGCACCAGATTGAGGGCGTAGACCTCTTCGGCCGTGGCGATCGTGATGGCCGGCTGGCTGGTCACCTTCATGAGCCCGCGCAGCCGGTCGAGGTTGGTCTCACCCATGTGCCAGCATAAGGCGGGCCGACGGCGGCGCGTTTCAAAAGACCGATAACAATACAAACCACAGAATCGGGCCGTACCCGCTGCATCTGGCTGGCGAAAACCACCCAATCGTGGTAGGTTGCAGTTGGTGTTGCGCCCAGACATGGCCGTAACGCCAGAGGCGGGGGCTGGTTATGCCCAGAGGTACAGAGAGCCTCAGAGCGGGCCTGCCTGTCCCGCTTGCGTACGGGTTCTGTCAACCCGCTCGGTTCGGGTCCGTGCCCGTTCCCGGGCAACATCCGGGGAGGTTGATTTCCAATGCAGACACGTTGTTCCACTCGCGCCAAGGCCGCGGGCGTGCTCGCCTGTGCCGCGGCGTTGTTCGCGTCGGCCTCGTTCGCCAGCGCCCAGGGCGCGCTCTCGCAAGAGGGTCGCGACTCTGGCTCCGCGCAGTCGCCGCTGGCCTTCGATGACCTGGTCGACTACTCCATCGAGCGTCTGGGCTTCAACGGCCAGCCCGGTGCGGCCCTGAGCACCGTGGTCACCCTTGGCGAGCATGCGTACACGCTCGAACTCTCGCCCCACAGCCTGCGCGCCCACGACTTCCAGGTGCTGGTGCAGCAGCCCGATGGCTCGATGAAGCGCATGGTGCCGCCCGCACCCACCACCTATCGCGGCACGATCGAGGGCGTCGACGGCAGCACCGTTACCGCTGCCCTCTTCGAGGGCTCGCTGACGGCCATCATCAGCCTTGGCGATGACGCCGAGGACACCTGGATCATCCAGCCACTGAACGAGCGTCTGAAGGGCGCCAACCCCAGCCTGCACGTCGTGCATCGCGACGCCGACGACATGTCTGCCATCGGCGGCTTCTGCGGTACGGCCGACAACCCGCTCGCGGGCATGATGCCCCAGATGGACCCCGACGCTCCGGGTGTCGATGAGACGCTGCTGCTCGAGGTGGCCGTCGATACCGACTTCGAATTCTTCACGCTCCGTGGTTCTGAGGCTTCGGTCATCTCCGCCGTCGAGGCCCAGATGAACGCCGTGTCGAACATCTACGAGCGTGACGTCGACACCGAGATCGCGATCACCACCATCCTGGTGCGGTCGACCTCGGCCGATCCGTACACCGTGTCCGATGGTGGCGACCTTCTCAATCAGATGACCAACCACTGGCGCTCGCAGCACGCGTCGATCCGCCGCGACACGGCCTCGCTCATCAGCGGTCGCAACTTCGCGGGCGGCACGCTGGGCGTGGCATGGCTGTCGGGCACGTGCACGACGAGCCGCGGCTACAACGTGAACCAGTACGTCTCGCTCGGCACCGGCGCTCGCGTTGCTGTCCAGGCCCACGAGCTTGGCCACAACAACAACGCCCCGCACTGCTCGGGTGGCGACTGCCGCATCATGTGCCCGGGCATTGGTGGCTGCTCGGGCGACATCAGCCGTTTCGGCACTACGTCGAAGAACATCATCCGCAGCTTCCTCGATGCGGTGCCCTGCGTCGACGAGCTCGTGACCGAGCCCGATCCCCAGCCCCTGCCCTTCGCCGACAACTTCGACGTGTCGCGTGACCTCGACCCCGACAAGTGGGCCGAGGCCTCGGCGGTCATCATCACGCCTTCGGTGGTCAACCCCTTCACGGCCCCCAACGCGCTGAGCTTCCAGCCCGGTGGCACGATGACCACTACCCGCTTTGATGTGCCTTCTTCCGAGGCGACATACGTCAGCATCTGGTCGCAGCACCGCTTCGTCGAGCCCGGCAAGTTCCTCCGTGTGGAGTACTTCTCGACGTTCAACCAGCAGTGGGAGCCCCTGGGCGCCGTCCAGTCGGATGGGTCGAACCAGCAGCAGTTCATCCTGAACCAGTGGAAGCTGCCGCTCGTCGCCGCGGGCACCGAGTTCCGCCTCCGTGTCGCTGCCGTCGGCTCCGACACGGCCGACGCCTGGTTCATCGACAGCGTCACCATCGATGGGTTCTGCCGGGTCGACCTCAACAAGGACGGCGCCACCGACCTCTTCGACTTCCTGGCCTTCCAGACCGCGTTTGACGCTGGTAGCCCCGAGGCCGACTTCAACAACGACACGATCCTGAACGTGTTCGACTTCCTGGAGTTCCAGAACCAGTTTGGTGACGGCTGCGGCTGATTGCTGGCTACAGTTCCAGGTCTTCCATGCCAACCACCAACGCCCGGCGAGCCCCGTGTTCGCCGGGCGTTGTTTTTGCCCGCCAACCTATACTCAGGCGATGACCACCCACGCCCAGCCAGCCGCTCGGCAGCCCTCGGCCCTGGCCGCCGCCAGCCTCATCGCCCGAGACATCAAGCTCGCGCACTCCGTGTTCGCGCTGCCCTTCGCGGTG
>JBITAB010000315.1:3604-10114 GCA_044439825.1 Phycisphaerales bacterium JB064
CTCTTCCTGGCGGCCTGCGCACTCTTCGGCGTCTTCTTCGGCAATTGGTGGCCGGCGATCCTGGGCGCGCCCGTGCTCGCATGGATCGCCTTCTACTCGTTCACCAAGCGTTTCACCTGGCTGTGCCACGTGTTCCTGGGTGGGGCGCTGGCCGCCAGCCCGCTGGCCGCCGCGATCGCGGTGGGGGGCATCGACGCCCTCTCGCACGCCGCGCTATGGCTGCTCGCGGGCATGGTCCTGCTCTGGGTTGCCGGCTTCGATGCGATCTACGCGCTGCAAGACCTCGACTTCGATCGGCAAACCGGGCTGAACAGCATCCCTGCACGGTTCGGCTGGAAGCGTGCCAACATGCTCAGCCGGGTGATGCACGCCGGCGCCATCGCCTGCCTCATCGGCGTGCTGCTGACGTGGCCCGCCTTCGGCGTCATCTTCGGGCTTGGCGTCGTGTGTGCGGTTGCGCTGCTGGCCTACGAGCACGTCGTGCTGGCGCGGCGCGGCGCCGCGGGCATCCCCATGGCCTTCTTCACCCTCAACGGCATGGTCAGCGTGCTGCTGGGTGTCACGGGCCTGATCGACGTGCTCGCGTAGCCCAGATTACCCGTACAGCGTGAAGCCCAGCGAGTACAGCAGGCTCAGCACGACGGCGTTGTTGATGGCGTGGGCCGCGATCGGCCCCACCAGCGACCCGCGCCAGGCGCGGATGAGCGCGAAGTTGAAGCCCAGCACGGTGACGGGGATGAGCTGGATGAGCGCATAGCCGTGCATCATGCCGAAGACCATCGCGCTGAGCATCGCCGCCAGGGGAACAACCAGCCGCCCGCGCAGGTGCCTGAAGAGGGCCCCGCGGAAGATCATCTCCTCGCACAGCGGCGCCCAGATCGTGGCGAGCGTGAACAACACCACGAGCATGAACGGGTTGAGCGTCTCGATCATCTGGAGGATCGGGTTGCTCGGTCCCATCGCGTCGGGGTCGCTCGGGAAAACAAGCTCAAGCAGGGCCGTCAGCACCAGCATGACCGCCACGCCCGCGAGCATCAGGGGCAGCAACGCCAGATAGCCCGCCAGCCCCATGACGATCTCGACCAGCACGCCCTTGGGAGCCCGCAGGCCCAGGTCATCGCGGATCTGCCCGAGCGAAACGCCTCGCACCAGAGGCCAGAATGGCGCCAGCAGCAGCAACCACTGGGCGGGCAAGGCCGCCATTGCGGCGATCATCTGAGCGGTTTCGCCAACCATCGCCGCGAGGGCCTGCACAAGCTGAAGCACGGCGAATCCCACGACGAACACGACCGCTGACTCGAGATACACGCTGCCACCAGGGGCTGGCCTTGGCATCGCGAAGCGGATGCGGCCCATGCCCGCGAATACGATGGCGAGGATGCCCAGCACGAAGGCCGCGACGATCGCGCACAGGATCACGACGATGAGCAGGCTCATCACGATCAACGGGCCGATCGCGCCATCCAGCAACTGCTCGCGCAGCTCGTGCTCCTTGGGCAACCGGGCCACGCGAACGAGCTCGCCAAAGAACCCGTGCCGTTCGACCAGCCCGTTGAGTGTCTCATCATCGAGGCCCTCGGCGCTGTCCGGGTCGTCGGCGAGCGCCTCGTAATACGGAAGCAGCATCCGCGCATCGGCCATCAGTTGATCGCGGCGGACCTCGGCCCCTTCCTCTTTGGGCGGGTAGAACTCGTCGGGGTTGGTCTCGAGCGTCTCGATCACCCGCCCGAGTCGCTTCGCGGCTTCATTGGGGCTCTTCAACTCGCCGGCGGCAATGGCGCCACGAAAACGTTGCAGCGGGCTGTCGGCCGCCTCGATCGCGCCATCGACCTGCGGCAGAAAGCCCTCGCCCAACCCGTCCAGGGCGTATCCGGCCCGAGTGCCGAGCCGGGTGGAGACCTCCACCTGGTCGCCCTGCGGCGGCATGATCTTGTCGGCCTCGCGCTCGGGCACGGCATGGGCCTGCGTTTGCTGGAAGGCCACCACGATCGGCAGCACCACCAGCAGCACAAGCCAGGCGATCAGAGCCGCCTTGCGAGTGCCGGGGTCCGGCTGGCGTCCGCCGCGTCCGAGAACAGCCGGCGGCTGGGGAGTATCGTCGGTTCCGCCGGCAATCTGGGGGGGCTGGTCCATCGTCCAATCATCGGCCACCCCGCCCGCCCTGGCCACTGCCGGGGCCATTCTGGTGTCTTGACTGGGCCCGGCCCCCGGCCAGCCCCTTGACGGGCCAAACCCCGTGTCTACCCTTCCCCTCACGCCGGAGCGAAGGTGGCTGGTGGCCATTGACCCTCTTCCGGCGGACCGCATGGTCAATCCTGCAGTTGGGCCCACCAGCCCTGCTGCCCGCCCCGCCCGGTAGGCGGCGTACGTGAAGTGCCCCCGGCGATGTGCTTTTGCATCGCCGGTCGCAGGAGAATGCAATGCGTCGGCAAACCTATATGGCCAAGGCTGGCGAGGTCGAGCAGCGCTGGCACGTGGTGGACGCCACGGACCAGGTGCTCGGCCGGATGGCCACCGAGATCGCCCAGGTGCTCATGGGCAAGCATCGCCCCGAGTACACCCCCCATGTGGACACGGGCGACTACGTCATCGTGACCAACGCCAAGCAGGTGAAGCTCACGGGCCGCAAGGACGTCCAGAGCACCCGCACCCGCTACACGGGGTACCCCGGCGGCCTCAAGATCGAGACCTTCGGCTCGCTGCGTGAGCGCAAGCCCGAGGCCCTGATCGAAGACGCCGTCCGCCGCATGCTCCCCAAGAACCGCCTCGGCCGCGTGATGCTCAAGAAGCTCAAGGTCTACGGCGGCCAGGAGCACCCGCACCATGCCCAGCAGCCCGTGGAGATGAAGCTCTCATGACTGACCAATTCGCAGACGAGCGTTCGGCTTCCGGCGCCGCCTCGGGCGCTTCGCTCCTGGGCGGCAGCGCCCTGGCCCAGGCCGTGGCCGCCGACGAGGGTGGCGAGCCCACCGCCCGCCGCGTGCGCGAGGCCGTTCCCCCGGACCGCCACGGGTGGTGGTGGGGCACCGGCCGCCGCAAGACCGCCGTGGCCCGCGTCCGCATGAAGCCCGCCGGCGACGACGGCAAGGGCGACGTGCAGGTGCAGTGCACCCGCAAGAAGATCAAGACGGTCAACGAGTACTTCACCGAAGACCGCGACCGCGCCGATGTGTACGCCCCACTTGAAGTCACCGGCACCCGCGGCCGCTTCAACATCATCGTCCGCTGCTCGGGCGGCGGCTACATGGGCCAGGCCCAGGCCGTCCGCCTCGGCATCGCCCGCGCCCTGCGCGACTACGACCCCAGCCTCGAGGACGCCCTTCGTGACGCTGGCTACCTCTCCCGCGACGCCCGCAAGGTGGAGCGCAAGAAGTACGGCCAGCCCGGCGCCCGCCGCCGCTTCCAGTTCTCGAAGCGCTAACGGCTGTCGTCCAACTCGTTCGTTCTCACGCCCGAGCATTCGGGCGTTTTTTTTTTGGATGCAATGGAAGATCCTTTAGCGGATGCGCCGTGTTACGAAAACATGGCCTGGGCCACAAATAGGAAAGCAGGAAGTACCACTCGCCGTGAGTGCGTGCACTCTGCTTCGCTCGTATGTCTTAGCGGCGCGTGGTATCGTCGTGAAGAAGAACGTCATCGGGGGTGTACTGTGGTGTCGAAGAACCAGTTGATCGTTGCTGCAGCGAGCCTGGCAGCGAGCGGGGCGGTATCGGCTCAAACGACCGTGATCGACTTCGAGGGCCTGCCGACCGATGTAGCGCTGACCGATGAGTTCACCGGTGCCGGAGTGGTCTTTGCCGGCGGTTGTTTCCCAGACGACCAAACGTTTGGCGGCGTGCTCATCGTGCCGAGTGGCGACTTCTGGTTGCACCCGGGTCGCCTCGATTGCAGCGCGACGTTCGTGGAGCCGGGTAGCGCTGCTGTCGCGGGAACCGTGGAGTTCGTGGAACTCTCGAATGCCGGGTTGGTGTCGAGCGCCGGGTATTTCGCGGGGGCAAGCATCGAGGCGTCCAACCTGGCGGGAGACGTCATCGCAACAGTTGATGTTCCCCAAGTTGGCCCAAGTGTCGGCAGGCCAGTGTCGGTCGTCCGTATCGAAGTACCGGGCATCCATCGCATCGTGATCCACAACATCGAGCACGACGTCTTCGGTGGCGGTGCCCTGCCGTTCGATCTATTTACCTATGGTGCGGTCACAGTGTCCTGCCGCGCCGACCTCGATGGCGATGGCACGCTCACGATCTTTGATTTCCTGGCCTTCCAAAACCTGTTCGACGCTGGTGACCCCTCTGCCGACTTCGACGGTGACGGTTCGCTCACCATCTTCGACTTCCTCGCCTTCCAGAACGCCTTCGATGCCGGGTGCCCCTAGCCAAGATTGGGCTCACGCCAGGCCCCCGGCCACCCGATAATTGGGGCATGGATCAACCGCCCGACCAGCCTCGCCCGCTCGAAGAACTCCGCCGCCTCATCGACGAGGCCGACGAGAAGATCGTGCGGCTGCTCAACGAGCGGGCCCGCCTGGTCGTCGAGGTCGGCCTGCGCAAGCGCAACGACGGCACGCCCATCTACGCGCCCGACCGCGAACGCATGGTGCTCGACAAGGCCAAGGCCCGCAACCAGGGGCCGCTCAGCGACACCACCATCGAGGCCATCTACCGCCAGATGATGTCCGGCTCGTTCGCGCTCGAGCGGCCGCTGCGAATTGGTTACCTCGGGCCCGCAGGGTCGTACTCGCACCTGGCCGCCCGGGCCCACTTCGGTGCCAGCGTCGAGTTCGCGCCGGTCACCAGCATCGGCGCGGTGTTCGACGAGGTCATCAAGGGCCACGTTGACTACGGGCTGACTCCAATCGAGAACAGCACCGCGGGCGGCATCGTCGAGACGCTCGACGCCTTCATCGAGCACGCCGGCGAGGTATCGATCTACGCCGAGGCTCAGGTCGTCGTGCGCCACGCGCTCATGGCGGGCTGCCCGGCCGAGGACGTCACGCGCATCCACAGCAAGCCCGAGGTCTTCGCCCAGTGCAACAACTGGCTCTCGGCACGCTATCCCAAGGCCGAACTCATCCCCGCGGCGTCCTCCAGCCGCGCGGCCATCACCGCGGCAGAGGAGACCGAGAAGGCCCGCGCGATCGGCGCACGCCCCGGCAGCGCCGCCATCGGCACCACGCTCGCCGCCGAGTTGTATGGTCTGAGCGTGCTCGTCGAGTCCATCCAAGACCAGCCCAACAACATCACGCGCTTCGTCATCCTCAGCCGCGAGCGCACCGGCCGCACGGGCCAGGACAAGACCAGCATGCTCTTCGAGACCAGCGATGAACCCGGTGCGCTGGCCGACGTGCTGGCCGTCTTCCGCACCCACGGCGTGAACCTCACCCACATCGAGAAGCGCCCCAGCGGCCGCGAAAACTGGACCTATACGTTCTTCATCGATGCCGCGGGCCACATGCTCGACGAGGCCGTCGCGGCCGCCGTCGATGACGCCAAGCACAAGTGCCGCCGCCTGTCGGTTTTGGGGAGCTATCCGCGGGCGAAGGGGCTGTTGTAGTTTCCCAATACAATCCCAGATGGCCGCCAAACGGAAGTTCCCAGATCCACGCCCCCTCGCGCCGCCACGCGCGTGCGGGGCGTGTGGCCATGATCTAGCGGACGCACCGCTCAACACGCCGTGCCCGCAGTGCGGCTGGCGGCCCAGCATCCATTGCGTCAGTTGCGGCTACGACCTGGCGGGTCTCGACGAAGAAGGGCCGTGCCCCGAGTGCGCGACGCCGATCGCCGAATCGCTCCGCGGCGATGGCCTGGCGTTCTGCGACCCCAAGTTCCTCCACACGCTCGATCGCGGTCTGGCCATGATCCGCTGGAGCGTGGCCGTGATCCTGATCTCCTGGATCGCTGGCATTTTCCTGATGCTGGCGATCTCGATGATCGGGTTGTGGAGCGTGCCGACGTGGGTCGAAGAAGTGGTCTTCGGCGGCATACTGCTCGCCTCGCTCGTGCTCTACGTCCTTGGATGGTGGGTTGTGACCACGCCCGACCCGCGCACGCTTGGTAGCGAGCCAGCACGAGCGCCAGCCATCGCCCGCTACGGCGCCGTTGTTGTGCTGGCGATTGTCGTAGTGCTGCTTGTGCTGGGCCACTTTCTGCTGCAGGCTCGGCAGATCATCATGCCGGTCTTGCTGGTTAGCCTCATGGCGCAGCACGCTGCCGGCTCGGTGTGCCTCTGCCGACTCGCCACAAGGGCGACCAATCCTCTGGCGATGAAATATGCCCGTCACGCCCTCGTCGCAATCGCAACCCTTGTGATCACAGCCGCGATCAGCACCGCACTGGACCTGTTCGGCATCCAATCGCCGCGTGGCCAGGGTGGGCTTACTACGGTCGCGCGGTTGGCCATCGTTCTCGTGAGGATCACGATGATGATTTCCGGGATTGTTGCGGTGGCACGGCAGTTCTCCGTGGCCGGCCTGCTGCGAGACGACCTGGCCCGGTTCCTCGCCCACGCCCGGCC
>JBITAB010000315.1:10214-23596 GCA_044439825.1 Phycisphaerales bacterium JB064
GACGAGCGCAGCCCGCTGACGCGCCTCGGCGTGGCGCGCGTCTCGATCGGCGCCGGCTTGTCATGGGACGAGATCGTCGCCAGTTCCAAAGCCGAACACCGCGACCAGCCCGCACCCATCGTCGAACTGCTCGGATACGAGCACCACGGCGTCATGCCCGGCACGCTGCCCCCCGAGCCCATCGCGGCCAAGATCGAGGAGCCCCACGCTGCGATTGAGCCCGAGGCGGTGCGATCGTGGCTCGACGAACTCAACGCCCTATTGCGAGACACGCACCGGCCCGACATCACCATCTACGTCCACGGCTACAACACCACGTTCCCGCACAACACCGGGCTCGCGGCCGAGTTCTGGCACTATGCCGGTCGCAAGGGCGCGCTCATGAGCTTCGCCTGGCCCAGCCGCCATGCGCTCCTGGGCTACAACGCCGACACCGCCAACGCCGCGTACGCCACGCGGCAGTTCCGAGAGTTGCTGAGCTTCCTGGCCGACAACACCGAGGCCCGCAACATCCACATCATCGCACACAGCGCGGGCTCGCCCATCGCCATCAATGCCCTGCGCGAGCTGCGCATCATGCACCAGGACCACACGCGCGAGCAGCTGCTCGAACGCTTCCGCATCGGCCGGTTCGTCCTCGCAGCGCCCGACATGGACCTCATGGGCTTCTTCGCGGCGCGCGAGGACGGCTTCCACGAGATGGCCGAGCGCGTCGCCTTCTACGCCAACCGCAGCGACCGGGCCCTCTCGCTCAGCCGATTGCTCAGCCACCAGGATCGCCTGGGCGAATCGGTCGGCCACCTGCACGCGTGGGAGCTGGAAGCCATCTACCACTTCGAGCACACCGACGCCATCGACGTCTCCAACGCCGAACGCAAGTACGGCGACCTGCTCGGCCACAGCTATTACCAGCGAGACCCTTGGGTGAGCGGCGACGTCGCGCTGTTCCTGCTCCACGGCCTCTCGCCCGAAGAGCGCGGCCTGGTGAAGAACGACCAGACGGGCTTCTGGGAGTTTCCGGCAGACTATCTCGAGCGCCTGGCCGAGGTCAGCGTCGACGAGGGCAACTAAAAAGCGGCCGTTGCGGGCCGCCCTATGAAGTCAAGAGTCGCATCGCGTCAGTTCGCGGCGTCCTCAAGAGCCTCGCCACCCGCTTCGATGTCCTTGCCCGCGCCCTCGACGGTGTTGCACGCGGCGGTGGCGATCGCCATGGCCACCAGCACGCCGGTCAGGGCGGTGCGGACGAGGCTGGTCTTCGTTTCAACGTTGCGATCCATGCGTGGTCTCCCAGAAAACCGCCGGCGGCATGCCAGCGACAGAGAGAATTTACGCGTGGTGGTGCGCGGCGTCCGACGGGTGAGCCGGAATTCACCCGACATCGACACGCACGCGGATCACATCGCCCCGCCCTCGAAGATCACGCGCTGCTTCACGCGGCGCGGGTCGGGCTCGGGCACGGCGCTCAGCAGGCTCTGGGTGTACTTGTGCTGGGGGTTCTTGAGGATGTCGTCGCGGGTGCCCGTCTCGACGATCCGGCCCTTGTACATCACCGCGATGCGCTTGCAGATGTGCTGGATCACCGCCATATCGTGGCTAATGAACAAATAGCTCAGGCCAAACTCTTCCTGCAGGTCGGTCAGCAGGTTGATGATCTGGGCCTGGATGCTCACGTCCAGAGCGCTCGTCGGCTCGTCGCACACGATGAACTTGGGCTCCAGCGCGAGCGCGCGGGCGATGCCGATGCGCTGGCGCTGGCCGCCGCTGAACTCGTGCGGGTAGCGATCGGCCGCGGCGGCGGGCATGCCGCAGCGCACGAGCAGCTCCTCGACCTGCTTGCGCAGCTTGCGGCGGTCCTTGACCAGTCCGTGCACGATCAGCGGCTCGCCCACGATGCTCGCGATGCGCATGCGCGGGTTGAGGCTGCCGGCGGGGTCCTGGAAGATGATCTGCATGTCGCGGCGCAGGGCCTTCATCTCGGCGCCCTGGGCCTGGAAGACGTCCTTGCCCTCGAACATGACGCTGCCGCCCGAGTTGGGGATGAGCCGAAGCAGCGTGCGGCCCACGGTGGTCTTGCCGCAACCGCTCTCGCCCACCAGGCCGAGGGTCTCGCCCTTGCCCAGGTCGAAGCTCACGCCGTCGACGGCCTTCACGTGCCCGGTCACCCGCTGCAGCAGGCCGCTGCGGATGGGGAAGTGGGTCTTGAGGTCCTTGACGCTCAGCAGCGGGGGCTCGGACCCCTTGTACTGGCCGGGCTTGGCTGCTGGATCGGTAGGAGCGGCTGGTGCGGCTGGAGCTGTCATCGCGGCCATCCTATGGGCCTGAAGGCCCACGGGGGCGGCGACGGTTCTCCGCAGCCAACTCACGGGCGGTGCTTAGTGCAGACTATCGTTGCCGCCAGACCCCATCTCCTCCGCCTTTGGGAGCCCGCCATGCGCCGAGCCGTCGCCATCCTCTCATGCCTTGTCGCCGCCGGCATGGCCCTCGGCCAGAGCGACGCCGCCCAGGATGATCCCGGGGCGGATCCGGCAGCCGATCCTGCCGCTGAGGCCTCTGCCGAGGCCCAGGCTCCCGCCCAGCCTCGCTTCATCTACAAGGTCGGCCAGTCCATCGAGGCCATGACCATCCCCCATCTGGACGGCGGCGGCGACGCCACGACCTCCTTCACCCGCACCGACTTCCAGCTCGTGTGGCTGGCCTCGCAGCGCACGCGGGCCGTCCTGGATGTCAGCAACGAGTTCGCCTTCTACGACTTCGACAGCGCCTTCAAGCTCGACCCCGTGGAGGGCGACCCCTTCGGCAGCTTCAACCGCCAGAACATCGACGTGGCGGTCTCGCACAACATCACGAAACGCTGGGTCATCCTGGGCATCGGCGGCGTGGGCCTCTCGCGCGAGCGCAACGCCGACTTAAGCGACGCCGTCGTGTGGCGGGCCGGCATCGGCGCGACGTACTACGTGACCAGGCAGATCTCGCTCGGAGCCACCGTGCTGGCCAACAGCCAGCTCGAAGGGGACTTCGAGGTCTTGCCCCTGCCGCAGATCGACGCGACCTTCGACTTCAACGAGCGTTGGAGCCTGAAGATCACCACCATCGGCGGCGCGATGCTGCGCTACCAGGCGAACGACGAGCTGGCCTTCGAGCTCAAGAGCGGCTACCAGGAACGCCAGTATCGCCTCGACGACACCGGCTTCGCGCCCGAGGGCACCTTCCAGGACAAGTCCATCGACCTGAAGCTGGGCGTGAACTGGGAGCCCGCGCCGGGCCTGTCGGTCACGGCTGGCCTGGGCTCGCAGCTCTGGCGCCGCTTCAAGATCAAGGACGAGGACGGCAACCGCCTCAGCCGCGTCGAGACCGATCCCACCCTGATGCTCTACGTGGGCGCCTCATACCGCTTCTAGTCTGGCTTAGCGCTCGCCGGAATCGGTCGGCCGCTGCACCGGCTGCGGGCCCGTGCCAAAGGGCGGCGCATCAACGAGCTCGGCCGACGTGATGCGTGGCGCCTCTACAGGCTTGCCGGCGCGAACATCCGCCAGCGGCGTGCGCTCGATGGCGACGATCGCCTCAGCGCCCGCGACGGCCTCGCCGAAGGCCGTGTAGTTGCCGTTGAGGTGCACCGTCGCCTCGCGGCTGAGCGCGACGAAGAACTGCGAGCCGTTGGAGTCGGGGTTCGGCCCGCGCGCCATGGAGAGCACGCCGAAGTTGTGGGGCAGCTCGCTGGGCTCCAGGTCGATGGCCACGCCCGGACCGCCCATGCCGCTGCCCGTCGGGTCGCCGGCCTGGATGACGAAGGGCTTGCCGGTGGGGTGCGTGGGCACGACGCGGTGGAACGCGATATCGGTGTAGAAGCCGCCCTCGACGAGCTGGCGGATGTGCCACGACGTGTTCGGCGCCTCGTCGGGACGAAGGCGGAACACCATCTCGCCCTCGGTGGTGTCGAACTTGATCAGCTTGTCGACATAGACGCGCAGGCCCGAGAAGCTCCTCGGCCCCTTCTGCCAGGTGATGCCGTTCGACGTCGCGGTCGCGTGCTCGGGCGTGAGCAGCGGCTGCAGCACCAGAGGTGCGCCCACCGGCGTGCCCTCGGCCTGCTCGCCATCGGTCGCCTGCGCTCCGACATAGAGCTGGGCGTACAGCAGCATCGGCTCACGCTGGTCCCACAAGATGGGAAAGAACGACGCGAGATCGACCCGGCCCTCGAGCACCGTCGCGCGTGCCACCCGCGTGCCACGCGGGTTGTAGAGCACGATCGTCGGCTCGCCCTCGGCGCCCTCGGGGATCGCGACTGTGATGGGGATCTCGCGATCGATGCCGTAGTACGTGCGATCGGGCGTCATCTGCGCACGAGCGCCGCTCGCGACAACCGCGAGCGTGAAGATGATCAAGAACGCCAGTGCCTTCAGAGGGTGGCTGGAACCCATGTCCGATCCTCCTCGCGTTCGCGCATTCTCGGGGTTTTGGCCAAGCGGCCTCGTCGCTCGCGGGCGGCGCGATCGCCCATGCCGACAGGGCAGAACGGTACGTCACTCGGCCGCGCTGGGTCCGAAAAGCGAACCGCAATCACCATCCAAACAAAAAGCCGGCTCATGGCCGGCTCCCAATCAATCGGATCGTGCGGTGCTCAGTTCTTGTCCGGAGGCGAATCACCGCCGGCAGCCGAGCCTTCGAGTTGGCGGTCAATCAGGGCCCAGGCATCCATGACGACCGCGGACCGAGCCTCGGCCTCGGCCTCAGGCAGGCGAGACAGGATCTCTCCGCCCTGATCGCGGAACCAGGTCACCGAGAGGTCGGCCCGCATGACGTTGGAGCCAACCTTGTGGTTGTAGTCGCTGCGAAGCCGCATGCCGTCGGCGATGAGCGCGGTCCGACGGGGCTCGATCTTGGACAGATGCTTCTGGCCCTTGGGGCCAGCGCCACGATATTGGTAGTTACCAACCACGACGGCCGGAGTGTCGCCGAAGCCCGCCTTGTATTCAGACAGCGGGTGGGCGCCAGTGTGGGACGGGCAGTAATAGCACACCGCGGTGTCGAGATACTCGGCATGGAAGAGCAGGCCCAGGCCATCCCAGCCTGCGGTCGCGGGGTCGAAGTCTCGCGGCGCGGAAGAGACGCCAGAGAGGCGCAGAATCAACATCTGCTCGGCCCGGTTACGAGCAGGATCGTAAAAGGTGGTCGGGGGAATCTGGTCCTTGTTGTCGTTGGCGTACATCAGCATCGCGATGCCGATCTGACGAACATTCGACGAGCACACCACGCGATGGGCTGTTTCGGTAGCCTTCGTCAAGGCGGGCATCATGAGCGAGATGAGCACCATGATGACCGCAATGGACACCAACACGTCCACGAGCGTGAACGCGCGACGACCTCGAAGGCCCTGCCTTACAGGGTTGCTTGATCGTGCTTTCACTGGTACCCCACTCATCCGCGTTCCCCAAGCGGCTGATCGTGCACGTCGAGTATACACGAAGGCAATGGGGGAAAACAAGACTTTTATTGACCTTCTGCGAACATTCTGCCCAGAAAAATCCAATCAAAATACGAACAAATACTCTCGGACGTGCCAGATCCTCACAATCGATACTTCCCGGACGGATCCTGGTTGGCGTGGTCACGAATAGAAACACCGGGCCATCCGCTGGCATATTCATGCCACGTGAAGCCCGGCTCGGCAGGTGGGAAATGACCAAGCATCCTCGTGATCCCAAGGCAGACCTTGAACTGATGCAGCGCGTCGCATCGGGAGAGGAAGCCGCCATCGGCGACCTCTACGACCGGTTCGGTTCGTTGGTCTATCGCATGGCCTTCCAGACCATGCCGACCAGGGCCGACGCCGAGGACGCGGTGCAGGAGATCTTCGTCCGCCTCTGGAAGACCGCCGACCGGTACGACCCAAAGCGTGCGGCACTGGTGACCTGGGTCATGCTGCTCAGCCGCCGGCATCTGGTCGACCGGCTGCGTCGTAGCCAGGCAAGGCTGAAAACGACTGCATTAGGGGATTCCAGCGGGCAGATGCCCGGTGACGGGTCGGGGGAAATGAAGCGTCTGGAGCAAGACGAGCGTTATAGAGACGTTCTTGAACTCGTAAAGACCTTGCCCGAACTGCAACAGCGCGTAGTGATCCGTGCGTATCTAGGAGGACAGACGCTCCGGCAGATTGGCGAGGAGTTGGACACGCCCATCGGAACCGTAAAGTCTGCCCTCAGCAGGGCGCTGGTGCGTCTGAGAGAGAGAGCCGTCGAGGAAGCCGCTCATGAACACGCTTGATTTAATTGAACTGGCTGTCCTGGACGCCCTTGGCATGCTCGAGCCGGCCGAGGCCGATGCTTTCGACGCAGCCTTCAGGGCCGCGGCTCCCTCTGTCCAGCAGCGTGTTCGCACCGAGCAGGCCAGGCTTGCCAACCTCGAGAGGCTGCTGCCCGACGTCTCACCCGACCCGGCCGTTCGAGACCTCGTCCTCACCGCCGTCCGCGAGGCCATGCTGGCCCAGGCTGTTGCCGAGGCCGCCGAGAGCGATGAAGATGGTCCACTGGTGCTTCGAAAGAGCCGCGGCGTGAGCCGATCGTGGCGAATCGGTGCGGTGGCTTCCGCTGCCGCGGCCGTCGCTTTCGGCGTCGCATTCGGCCACTCGACGCTGCGTTACCACGGCTTGGAAGCCCGCTTCGAAGGTAACATCGGGCTCGACGGCGCCCTCAACGCGTACGGCACCGAGTCGATGAGCATCTTCTTCAACAAGGATAAGGTGCAGGACATCAAGTTCGCGCCCGTCGATCCCGCGTCGCAGGTGCAGGTGGTCATCGAGTACATCGATGAGAAGGACATCGGCTTCCTGCGTGCGGCGTCGCTCAGCGCTTCGGACTCGGTCGAGTATGCGTTGGTGGTTCTGGATCCGAACAACCAGATCGGTCGCACTGTCAAGCAGTTTGCCTCGTCCGGCCAGCTCACCAGCCTGCAACTCGATGACTTGGCGCTGCAAAGCGGCATGAAGCTGGCACTGGTCAGCGTCAACCTGGCCAACGGCTCCAAGCAGATCATGGCGACCGCGACGGTCACCCTCTGATCCGGTTCCAAATCCAAAGGCACACCACGAGAAGGCCGTTGTCAGCCGATGCTGATGCGGCCTTCGTGCTGTTCGCCCATGTCGTCCATCGCCGTCGCGCCCTCGGCGGCCGCCTCTTCGCGCATGCGGCCGATGCGGCGTGACAGCAGGCCGCCCAGGCCGACGCTCAACAGCGAGAGCCCGACCATGATGCCGCCGGCGTACAACGGCTGCTCGTTGGTCAACGGGCGCCCTTCGGCCTTGGCTTCCTGGCTGACGATGCTGGGAAGTCCGTCGGGACGGCGCTCTCGCGCGGCGTTGGCCTGGCCCACCAGCGCAATGGCCAGGGTCTCGGCCACGCGCTCGGCGCGCCCGGCGCCCTGCTCGCGAACCTCGAGCTTGAGCTCACCATCGCGACCGGAAACCCAGCTCACCGAGCTCTCGACGAACGACTTCACCGAGACGGCGTCGCCCAGGCCCAGCAACCCACGCTGCCGCATGCGTTCGGCGGTGAATTCGTAGAAGCGGGGGTCCTCCATCAGCGATTCATGGAAGTCCTGCCAGCCCGCGAGGTCCTGAGCGATCACCTCTCGCCCGCGCGCATCGTGGGCGACGGTGACGCTCGCCGCAAATATCGGCTTCGCGAGCTCGCCCGCCGCCATCCAGCTCACGCCAGCCAGCACCGCTAGCGCGACGGCTACGCCGGCCATGCCCATGCCCAGCCGCGCGATTCCCGCGATGCGTGAGGGCTCCTTCGGCTCGACGCTCTCGGCGGGGGTCGCCGCGACGCCACCGCGCTGCGCGAGCGCGGCCGACCGCTGCTTGAGCAGCTCGCTCGCCTTAGCAATCTTGGCCTGCTCCTGCCGCAGCGCATCACGCACGTAGCTGAGCCGGCGCTTGCGGCGATCGAGGTGCTCATCGCTCACCGGTTCGCCGCTGGCCACGGCCTGCCGCTGCGAGCGAGCGACATCGAGCTGCTCGCGCAGACCGGCGATGATCTCCGCTGCGTCGCGCAGCTTCGCACGCGTGATGTCGAGCTCGTGGGCGACCGTGCTCTCGACCTCTTCCGCATCGGTGGCCTCGGCAACCTGGGCATGCGCCGCTTCGAGTTCGGCCTCGAGCTGCTTCACGCGGGCGCGCAGCAGATCGGCCTGCTTGGTCTGCTCGGCGAGCCACCGCTTCTGCTGCTCGAGATCCGAGCTGTCGCCCGAGAGCTTCTCGCGCTGTTCGGCGGCCTGGCGGCTTAGCTCGGCCAGCTTGCGATCCTGGTCCTTGAGCTGCTCGGCGCGAGCGTCGAGCGCGTGCTTGTGCTGCTCGAGCTCCTTCCACTTTTCGGCCATGGTCGAGGCCTGGCTGTCCAGGTCCTTCTGACGCTCGTCGAGCTCGCGCGCCGTGGCTTCCAGTGCGGCGCGATCCTCTTCCAGGTCACTCACCTGCTGTGCGGCCTCCTGGGCAAGCTCCTCGATGCGCTGGCGCTCGGCGTCGAACGCCTGGCGTTCTTCGTCGAGCTTGGACCGCTCGCCGTCCAGCGTTTCGCGCTGCTGGTTCAGCTCTGCGCGGAGGGCATCGTGGCGTTCCTTGGCCTTCGCGAAGGCCTCGCGCGCCGAGGTCTCGCGCGAGTCGAGTTCGGTGAACCGTGCCTCGGCCGCGACTACCGCCTCCTCGTGCTCGCGCTGGCGCTCGCCGAGTTCCTTGGCGGCCTCTTCGAGCTGGGCGGCGCGTTCTTCGACTTCGATGCTGCGCTGCTCGAGCTCTTCACGCTCGCGCTCGCGATCGGCGTGCGCCACGCGCAGGCGGTCGAGCCGCCGCTCGATGTCGGCCATCACCCCACGGATGTCCTCGGTGAGTCCGCCCGAGGCCAGCCGTTGTGCCTGTTCGCTTGCGCTCTGTTCCATGCCCTGCTCGCTCATGCTTGTCTGGTCCATCGATCAGGTTCAGTTAATCCACAAACCTCAACTCGGGCCGGCGGCGAGGCGCCGCTACGACGGGCATCGAGCTTGCCGCCAGCGGCGTCCGCGGGTCGAGCCAGCGTTCACGCTTCACGCGATCGTGCTGGGCCAGCTTCGTGCCCAGCTCGCGCAGTTTGTTATCGCACGCGGCCTGGTCGTCTGCCAGCCGCAGGGCCTCTTGCTTGAGCATCGTCTCGCGGCTGGCCAGCTTGGCTTCGCGAGTTCCCGCTTCTTGCTCGAGCCTCTGAGAACGCTGCTCGAGCAGCAGCTTGTCTCGGCTGAGACCCTCGATGCGCGACTCAAGCTGCGCGATGCGAGCGCGGGCCGCGTCGAGCGACCCGCGAGCGTCGCTACGCTCACGCTCGGCGACCTCCACGCGCTCGGCCAGCTCGCGGGTTTCGAGCCTGCTCTCGCGGAGTTGGTCGCTCAGGGCCCGCACGCGATCGGCCAGGCCGCACGCATCGCTCAGGCGTTCGACGAGTTCCTGCGATGCCTGTTCACGCTGGCGGAGCAGTCCATCGACCGTCTTGGCGTGCTCGGCGGTCATGGTGGCCTGCTCGTCGATGAGCTTGCGCACCTCGGCGATGTTCTCGCGTTCACTTTGTGCCGCCCGGGACTGCGTGTGGGCGTCCTCGAGGGCCATCGCGAGTTCCGATTCGCGCTTGGCTAGTTCCTTGGCCCGCGCCTCGATCTCGTCTGCCGCACGGCGCGCGTGCGTGTCGACGGCGGCGGTCATGCGATCGGCCATCCACGCCCGACGGCGGCGGAGGCGATCGGCCAGGGCGCGGCGGCGGTCGCTCAGGGCCCGGTCGGCCTGCACCACCTCGTCGGCTAGCCCTCGGAGCTGGGCCGACTGGCGATCGATCTCGACCTGCCGCTTCAACGCGATCTGGAGGGTGCGGTCGATCTCGGCCTGGCGCTGGGTGAGTTCTCGGGCGTGCTGGGCGGTGGTCTGCTCGCAGCGCTCGACGAGCGAGGTCAGCTCGCGCTCGATGGACGCCAGCACGTTGTCCACGTCGGCCTCGTGGGCTTCATGGGCTTCATGAGCCTCGGAGCCCTCGTACGGCTGCTCGGCCCCCGTATCGGGGGCGTCTTCCACGCTGTGCTGGTCTTCGTGCTGTGCCATGGATGCCCCGGGCGTGCGTTCTTGGTCCTTACCCCGCCGATCTCATCGGCCAGCGAGAATGGCCACTGAACGTCGCTAGGCCCATGCCACGTGTATTCCGGGAGCGGCATTAGTTATCAGACGTATAGGGTTCGGGGTGGTCCGGCGGGTGTACGGGACAATCCTTGCAAAACTCGGGAACAAAACCGTCCGATGGCGATATCCTGTGGTTATGAAGCCGCGTGGCGTCGTGCCGGGCGGTGGATCCATCTCTGGGGGGCACCACCCACCGACATCGCGCTCGCCTGCCTCTTTGGGTGGCCCGGCGAGTCTGGCAGACTTTCTGAGGAGGCATCACATGAAGCGCAAGGGTTCGACCACCAGCATCGTCATCGCCACCATCGCGGGCCTTTCGGTCCTTGGTATCGCGGGCTATCGCATGATGGCCGGCGACTGCTCGAGCTGCGCCATCACCGGCAACGAGGTCTCCACCCAGACCGTCGCCGCCGAGGGTGACAGCTGCTGCGCCCTGAAGGCCGGCGCCGAGGCCACCATGGTCTCCACTGAGGCCGCCGCCGAGGGCGACAGCTGCTGCGCTTCGAAGGCCGAGATGGTCGGCGCCTGCGAGACCGGCGCCTCCTGCGAGACGCCCTGCGCCGACAAGGCCGCCGCCGGCGCCGAGGTCGAGATGATCTCCACCACCACCGAGCACGCCGACGACTGCGGCGATTGCGGCGATGCCTGCGCGGGTGACGCCTGCGGCGAGGACGCCGACCAGTGCTGCGGCAAGTGCGAGAAGGGCCAGGAGCTGGCCAAGGCTCCTCAGTAAGCCTCTCGCCTTCGCACAACCAAGCTTGCTGACCCACTCGTGGGTCGGTGCAAAGGGAAGCTTCCCTCAAGGCCGCGTGCAACCCACGCGGCTTTTGCGTTGCACCCTCCATATGCTCGATCATGGCGACATGGCTGATCAAGACCGAGCCGGGCGATTACTCGTGGGACGACATGGTGAAGGACAAGCGCACCGCGTGGACGGGCGTGGCCAACAACGCCGCCCGGATGCACATGCGCGCCGTCAAGAAGGGTGACGAGGCGTTCTTCTACCACACGGGCGACGACAAGGCCATCATGGGCATCGTCAAGATCGTCAGCAATCCCTACGAAGACCCCGATGAGCCGGGCCTGAACGGCAAGGGTGAGATGAAGGCGCCACTGTTCGACGTGTCGGCGGGCAAGAAGGCCAAGACGCCACTGACGCTCAAAGAAGTGAAGGCCGACGAGCGTTTCAAGGACTTTGAGCTCGTCCGCCAGGCGCGGCTGAGCGTGATGCCCGTGCCGCCGGCGATCGAGAAGATCATCCGCCAGAAGACGGGCCTTTGAGCTTTTCCGATCGATCAGCGTGCGAGCCTTCCATCGCCGAGGCCGCCAGCAGTTCGAGCCTCGTCAGCGCGCGGTCGGCCAGGCCCTTGAAGATCGCATAAGGAAACAGAGCAGCGACCGCAATGCCCAGGCCAAAAGCCGTGGTGTAGAGCGCCTGCGCGATGCCGCCGGCCACCAACCGCGGGTCGCCGTCGCCCGCCTCGCCGATGGCCGCGAAGCTCGTGATGATGCCGGTTACGGTGCCCAGGATGCCGAGCATCGGGGCGGCGGTGATGATGATGCTCAGCGCGCCCTGGAAGCGTTCGACTGCCATGCGCTGGGCCTCGATGGCCTCGCGGGCCTGGGCCTCGCCGATGGGTGCGGCTACGTCCTGCGAGAGCTCGCGGGCGAGCCGGGCGTACGGATCGCGTCGCTCGGCTGTGGACTTCACGACGCCGGCGAAGTCGCCCTGGCGGAGCCTTGCCGCGAGCCTGGTGGTGCGCTCGCGCACCTTGGGGCCGGTCAGGCGGGCCCAGAACAGGCTCCGCTCGACCACCACGGACAGCCCCAGCACGCTGACGAGCGCGAGGGGCGCCATGACCCACCCGCCGACCTCGAACCAGTGCCTCAGTGCATTCGCTAGGGCTTCCACTGCCAACCTCCGCTCCGCATGGGGTTGTCATGGTACCGTTGCCGCATGACTGGTGAACCCTCGTCCGTGCCGGCCGCCGATCTGGAGCAGCGCATCCGCGCCCGCGTTGCGGTGCTGGCCGAGATGGTCGAGGCCGAGATCGCCAGCGTCATCGACGAGGCCTGCCAGTCTGCCCACATGCGCGAGGCCGCCCGCTATGCCGCCCTGGGCGGGGGCAAGCGGCTGCGCCCGGCCCTCACGCTGCTGTGCGCCCAGGCCTGCGGCGATGATGGCGCCTCCGCCCTGCCCGCGGCCGCCTCGGTGGAACTGGTCCATGCCTTCAGCCTAGTGCACGACGACCTGCCCTGCATGGATGACGACGACCTGCGCCGCGGCAGGCCCACGCTGCATGTGCACGCGGGTGAGGCCGCCGCGCTGCTGGCGGGCGATGCGATGCTCAACGCGGCCTACTGGACGCTCGCGCGGCGCGTGCCCGACGCCGCGCTCGCGGCTCGGCTCACGCTCGAGTTGGCCGAGGCCAGCGGCCGCATGATCGATGGCCAGACCCTGGACAGTCTCGGCGGCTTCGACGCCGGCACGACCAGCGACGAGGCCCGCCTGCGGCTGATCCACCGCTGGAAGACCGGCGCCCTGCTGCGATCCGCCTGCCGCATGGGCGCGATCACGGCTCGCGCGACCGATGCCCAGCTTGCCGCCATCACGACCTATGCCGAGGCCTTGGGCCTGATGTTCCAGGTGGTCGACGACCTGATCGACGTGGAGCAATCCACCGAACAAGCGGGCAAGCGCACGGGTAAGGATGCCGACGCCGGCAAGCTCACCTTCCCCGGCGTGCTGGGGGTCGACGCATCGAGGGCCGAGGTTGCCAACCTGCTCGAAACGGCGCTCGGGGCGTTGGCCTCGTTGGGCCCGGCGGCCGCCGACCTGGCCGACCTGGCCAAGGTGCTGGCCAGCCGTACCCGATAACAGCAGCAGCACACGTCGTTCCCGCCCGGGTTGACCCCAAATTTTCAAGAATCATTGAAAACAACCCCGGTTCCGCCTAAGTATTAGGGTCAGACCCCGGCCGTTCGTACGGCCAGCCCATGGGAGGCACGCCATGCCCCTGCTCGACACACTCCAAGGCCCAGAACGCCTCCGCGACATGTCCATCGCCGAGCTCGAGCAGCTCGCCGGAGAGATCCGCGCGGCCATCTGCACGCAGGTGTCGCGCACGGGCGGGCACCTTGCCCCCAACCTGGGCGTGGTCGAGCTGACCATCGCGATGCACCGCGTGTTCGACTTCAC
>JBITAB010000316.1:0-1407 GCA_044439825.1 Phycisphaerales bacterium JB064
TCGACCTGGCTGCCCCGCTTGCTGCTGAGCAGTTCGTGCCACTCGTCCACGATGACGGTCTGGAGGCCGGAGAATTTATCGGACGCATCGGCATGTGTGAGCAGGAGGCTCAGCGACTCGGGCGTGGTCACCAGGATGCTGGGCAGGCTCGTGCGCTGGCGGCCCCTGACCGTGCTCGACGTGTCCCCGGTACGGCTCTCGACCGTCAGCGGCAGGTCGAGGGCATCGATGGGGTCTCGCAGGGCGAGTTCGATGTCCCTGGACAGGGCGCGGAGCGGGCTTATATAAAGGATGGAAAGGCCACGCCGGGCCGCGCCGCGGTCGGCGAGTTCGGCGAGGGGGCCGAGATAGGCGGCATAGGTCTTTCCCGAACCTGTGGGCACGAGGATCAGGCCGCTGTGGCCTTCAGCGTGGAGGGACCAGGCCTGTTCCTGGAAGCCGTGGGGCTTCCAGCCGCGATCGGCGAACCAGCCTCGGATGCGGTCGAGGGTGGCGGCGGCCCCAGGTTTTGTTTGGGTTTTGGACATTGCCTGGTCTACACTATGCCCGCTGGCCGGCCGGGCGTGGAGTCCATGGGCCGCCGGGAGGGATGATCATGCAGGCCCACCGGCTCGACCCATCACAAACCCCGATGATGGCGGCGGTGCACTGGCTGCTGGGCCGGGCCGAGGGCGGCACGCTCGACCTTTCCGATACGCTGGTGGCCACGCCGGGGTCTCGCGCGGGCCGCGTGCTGGTGACCCTGCTCGCGCAGGCGTGCAAGGAGCGGGGGCTGATCCTGCTCCCACCCCAGACCGTCACGGCGGGGGGCTTGGCCGAGGCGCTGGCGCCGGCGGAACGGCCCGCCGGAGACGTGCACCGGACGCTCGCGTGGCGGCAGGTGTTGGGCGAGGCGCCCAGGGAGTTGCTCGGGCAGGTCTTGCCCGAGACCGAGGACCCGGCCCAATGGGCAGACGAGGTCGCGTTGGCTGCCGATGAACTCGCGCGCGGTGGGTTTCGGTGCCGTGATGTCGCCGAAGCCGAGTTGCCACCTCTGGAGCCGCCCGAGCGATGGCAGGCCTTGGGCGAATTGCAGCAGGGCTACGAAACGCTTCTGGCGAGTTCCGGCCTGAGCGATCCGACTCTGCATGCGCTCGATTCGGCGGATGCCGGAGCGGGCCTGCGGGCCATCGTGCTGATCGCGTGCACCGATCTCTCGAACATCGCGCGACGATTGCTGTCGAAGGCTCGGTGCGAGGTGCACGTGCTCACCGCCTTGGACGCGGGGCTCGAAGCCGACGGCGTGGTGGATGCGGCGTATTGGGACAAGGCGGACATCGACGTCGACCCGCAGAGGGTGTTCGTCACGGGTGGGCCCGCCGAGCAAGGGGCGCTCGCCGTTCGCGCGGCCGTTGACATGGGCACGAG
>JBITAB010000316.1:1507-3475 GCA_044439825.1 Phycisphaerales bacterium JB064
AGCGATGCCGCTCAGAGAGTGGGCGCCCCGCATCGAACATGCGCTCATCGCGTTGCTTGAGCCCGCACAGGACTCACTCGGCGAGGCCTCACTCTCGGCACTCGAAGCCATCGGCCAGCAGCTCCGAACGCTTGCGAGCCTGCCTGCATCGCTCGATGCCAAGCCTGTTCTGGCGCACGAAGCGATCTCGTTGGTGCTGGCGCAACTCGCGTCGGCATCAACCGCGCCCGAGCCGGCGGCCGAGGAACTCGATCTTCTGGGCTGGCTGGAGCTGCCGCTTGATCCATCGCCAAAACTGGTCGTCATGGGCGTGCACGATTCGACGCTGCCCGTCGCCAGGCCGCCCGGCCCGTTGCTGACCGAAGGCCTCCGCCGAGCCCTGGGCCTGCCCGGCGAGAGCCGTGCGCTGGCGCGCGATGCTGCGAGCATGGCCATGCTGCTGGCCGGGAATCGTGAGGTCCGCTTCGTGCTGGGCACGAGCAATGCCGCGGGCGATCCGCTGCTGCCCAGCACGCTGCTGCTGCGTCGCTCTGGCGATGGCCCGGCACGCGTGCTCGCCCGCGTGCGTGAGGCATTCGAGACCCTACCCGCGAGCGACGCCGCACCGCGATGCTCGTTTAGAGTCGGCGTCATGACGCCCGCCCCTCCGCTGGAACGCATGGCGGTCACGAGCTTCAAGACCTATCTCGAGAGCCCGTACCTCTTCTTCCTGAAGCACGCGCTCAAGCTCCGCGAGGTCGAGCCTGCGGGCATCGTCCCACGGCTGGAAGCCAACACCTTCGGCACGCTCCTGCACGAGGCCCTGCGTACGTTCTCGGCCGACGAGTCTACATGCGAAGTTACCAGCGAAGGCACGATCCGCCAGCTCATGCACGCGGCGTTGTGGGACGCGACCGAGCGCTTCGCGGGCAAGACGCAGTCTGCCATCATGCTGGCGCAGATCGATGCGGCGGAACGACGCTTAGCGAGCCTTGCTGCCCTGGAGGCACAGCGCCGCAGCGCGGGCTGGCGCACGATCGCCGTGGAGTGGAAGCCCGATGAGCCTATTGCGCTGCTTGATACTGGTGTTGGCCTGACCGGCAGCATCGATCGCATCGACTGGAATGAAGAGCATCGAACGCTCGCGCTGCTCGACTACAAGACATCCGAAGACGGCAGGAAGCCAAACTCGACCCACCGCCGGCGCGACGGCTCGTGGACCGACCTGCAACTGCCGCTCTATGAGCTGCTCGCCATGCCCATCGCGTCGGCCAAGGAACTCGAGCACCCCCCCACCCTCGGCTACATCGCGCTGACGCGCACCGATGCCCGCCTGCTCGACGCCGATTGGGACGAGGCGATCCGCCAGAGTGCCGTGGATTGTGCCGTCGACGTGGCCCGCACCGTCCGCCGCGGCATCGATGCCATGCGCGAGCTGGGCGCCCCCGCGTATGAGAGCGCTCTAACACGCCTGGCTGGCGTGGGCCTGTTACTCGATCCAGAGCACGACATGCTGCGCGAGGGGGTCGCCCAATGACCGCCCAGAGCATGCGCGCAGAGCCGTTCGAGGTCATCATGGCGTCTGCCGGCACGGGCAAGACGTTCGCCCTCACCAACCGCATGGCCGGTTTGCTCGCGCGGGGCGTGCCCGTCGAACGCATCCTCGCGGCCACCTTCACGCGCAAGGCCGCCGGCGAGATCCGCGAGCGTCTGCTGTCACGCATCGCGCGTGCCGCCGCCGATGAGGCTGAGGCGAGCGAACTCTCCAGGCACGCCGGCGTCGATCTGGATTGCCAGGGCTGGCTCGAGGCGCTCAGGCGTCTCTCACGCGGCATCCACCACGTACGTATCGGTACGCTCGACAGCCTCGCCCAGAGCCTGGCGCGATCGCTCGCCCCCGAGCTCGGGCTGGCGGCGCCGTGGCGGATGGCGATGGATCATGCGGCAGACCAACTCCGGCAGGACGTCATCGAACGCGTGCTTGCGGAC
>JBITAB010000316.1:3575-6129 GCA_044439825.1 Phycisphaerales bacterium JB064
GTCGCGCTCGCTGCTCGCTACATGCGATGATCCCGCTCCGACCTACTACAAGATCGATGTGCCCACCGAGTGGATCGCCGAGCTTCGCGTGATCTTCAGGGGCGCCATCCGCGCAGTGCTTCACGATCTGCACAGTCGCAACCTCGCCGCCGGCACGCTCATCGATCGCGCCCTGAGTATCGACGACGCCGTGCGGCGAGAACAGCGTGCCTACACGCTCGAGGACCTTTGGCGTGCTCTTGCCGAGGCCGACCTGGACACCCAGCACGTCGCGTATCGTCTCGACGCCCAGTACGACCACGTGCTGCTCGACGAATTCCAGGATACCTCGATCGACCAATGGCGCGTGCTCGAGCCGCTGATCGACGAGGCCGTGGCGGGCGGCGATCGATCACGGTCCGTGTTCGTCGTCGGCGACGTGAAGCAGTCGCTGTATGGCTGGCGTAACGCCCAGGCGGACCTGTTGCCACACGTGGCCGAGCGATGGCCGCAGATGCACACGGACACGCTCAAGAAGACGTATCGCTGTGCGCCCGAGATCATCGACGCGGTGAACCTGCTCTTTGGCTCGCTCGCGACGAACGAGGCGTTCACCGATCATGGCGATGCTGTGGACCATTTCGCCAATGAGTTCGAGGAGCACGAGTCGGCGGTCTCTCCGGGCGCGATGGTCCGAGTTGTCGACATCGAGAGCCAACTTGGTGACGAGATTGGGGACGACGACCTGGCACAGTTGGTCGCCCGGCGCGTTGCGGAGGTGCACGTCCAGCGACCCGAGGCGGACATCGCCATTCTCGTCAGGAGACAGAAGCCCATCGGGCGGATCATCGCGGCCCTGGCATCCCACGGCATCCGTGCGATCGCCGACGCTGCGTCGACACCGTGCGACCATCCTGTCGTCGAGGCCGTGCTCTCGGCACTGCAACTCGCCGAGCACCCCGGGGATGGACCGGCCTTGTACGCCGTTGCCAATAGCCCTCTTGGCGCGGCGCTCGAGTGCCCCCGATGGGACGATCGAGCAGCCAGTGCGAAGGCTTCGCGGAGGATTGCAGGCTGGGTATTCGAAGAGGGCATCGCCCGAACCGTCGAGCGGCTTTGCACACTCGCTGCGGTACACACCAACGCTCGGGGGCGCCAACGGCTTGCCGACCTGGTCGCACAGGCGGAGGCCTACGAGAGCGAGCCGCCGAGGTGGGCGGGCGTTGATGACTTCATCGCCTTTGCTCGCAGCGCTCGTGTCCGGCCTCACGGCAGCGGGCTTGTCCGTGTGCTCACCCTGCACGGCGCGAAGGGCCTGCAGTTCGACGCGGTGTTCCTGGCGGACCTCGATGGACAGTTGGCGACCAGGCCTCCGGCGATCCTGGCCGACGCGGATGGGCTCGAGGATGAGGACCCGTCGTCACCACCGTCACGGCTGAGCCTGGCCGGCACCGCCGATATCCGTAAGCACAGTCGTGTGTTGAGCGAGATACACGCACGCTGGCGGTCTCGCTCTGTGTATGAGGAACTGTGCCTGTTATACGTGGGCATGACCCGTGCCAAGCGGCACTTGGAGCTGCTGGTCAGGCCTTCCACCAAGGGTCTGGGAGCAGCCGCGTGGAATGGACTCGGCGCCGAAGGCCCCGTGCACGAGACCGGCAGCACCTCTTGGCTCGCCGGTTCTGTCACGTCCGCTCCGCAGCCCACTCCCACAGCCGCCCCGACGTGGGGTTCACCCTCGGGTGTTTCTGAGGCGTGGGCGGTGGGTCGTGAGCCGTGGAGGGTGGCCGTGGTGCAGCCCTCGCAACTGGGTGCGTCTGGGGGTGTCGCAAGCCTTCTGGCAACGTCTGCGACCGCAGCAGACCTGGGGTCGGAGGTCCACCGGCTCCTTGAAAGCGTGGAGTGGCTCGAGGATGCCGGGGAAGACCCGTCGGCGTGGGGCGCACCGGCTATCGCGTCCGCGGGCGAGGCTGGCGAGCGCATCAGGACGGCTCTGACGCATGGCTCGCTGCGAGGCGTCTTGTCGCGGGACGCGATCGAACACCGCTGGGGCAGTGGCTACGACCTGACCGTTCGCCGCGAGATGCCCCTGTCGGTTCCGATGGATGTGGACGGCCGGCCGGCACTGGTGCGCGGGCGGATCGATCGGCTGGTGCTCGGCATGAAGGCGGGCCAGGTTGAGCGGTGCCTCATCATTGACTTCAAGACTGGCGCCACAGGCGAGAACGCTCTTGGCCAGATAGAGCTCTACAGGAGAGCCGCTACGCTGGCGCTTCGGGCAAATCCAGATTCAATCGAGGCAGAGCTCATTTCTATCTGAGAGCACCCTCCTGGGCTTTCAGGGGGATGCCAGTCGAGTTATAGGACTATTTACAGATTGCGCGGGTTGTAGGGCAAAAAAGTTGTGCCGAATTCTGGCGGGGCTTGGGATTGGTGGTACGTTGTGGGTGTTAGGTCGCAAGCAGACGACTGATGAACCAAGGCTTTCGGGGCAAACGGCCCCGGTCGCGTGAGGAGATGTAGATATGAAGAAGGCTTTCGCCCTCGTCGCCGTCGCCGGTGTTGCCGCTGCCGC
>JBITAB010000317.1:0-6117 GCA_044439825.1 Phycisphaerales bacterium JB064
CAGGCCGTGTAGGCCCCGATGATGCCCGCGCCGGCCGAGGCCAGGGCGTTGCGGAGCTGGTCGGCCTCCTTGTGGGGCACGAAGGTGACGAGCTTGATCTCCTGGCTGCCCGGCCGCTCGAGGTGGGGGGTCAGGGCCCGCACGTCGCCCGCGATGCTGCCCTCGGTCTTCGAGCCGCTGATGGCCTCGCACAGCCAGTCGCTCATGCCGCCGGGCGCGGCGTCGAGGCTGCTGTGGGGGCTGATGACCGCCATGCCCATGCTGACGGCCTCCAGCAGCATCTTGCCCATGGCCGACTCGTCGGTCAGGCTCTTGATGGGATGGAAGATGGGCGGGTGATAGGCCAGGATGGCCGACGCCCGCATCGCGCGGGCCTCTTCCATGACCTCTTCGGAGAGGTCGATGGTCAGCAGCACCGGGCCGGTGAGGGCGTGGGCCCGCGAGCCGACGATGAGGCCCACGTTGTCCCAGCTCCCGGCATAGCGCAGGGGTGCGAAGGTCTCCAGAGCGTTGAGCAGGTCGCCGACGGTTGCCATGGCCGATGGTACCGGCCAGCCGCCGCACGGGGCCGATAGGCTTGCCGATGAAAGAGCTGTCGCTCAGAGCGTTCGCGAAGCTGAATCTGGCTCTGGCCGTGGCCCCCCCCGAGCGTGAGGGGCCCAGGCAGGGCTGGCACCGCATCTGCTCGTGGATGCACGCCGTCGAGCTCCACGACAGCGTGCGTGTCGAAGTGGACCGGTCGCTCGACGGGCCGAGCCTGGACATCCGCTGGGCCGACGACGCGCCGCTGCACGCGGGCGAGCCCGTGGCCTGGCCGGCCGAGAAGGACCTGGCCTTTCGCGCCGCCACGCTGCTGGACGAGGACGCGCCGCTGCGCATCACGATCCGCAAACGCATCCCCGATGGCGGCGGGCTCGGCGGTGGCAGCAGCGACGCGGCCGCCGTGCTGCGCGCGGGCGATGCGCTGCTGGGGCTGAACCAGGGCCCGGAGAAGCTGCGCGACCTGGCTATGCGGCTGGGCAGCGACATCGCCTTCTTCATCGACGATGCCGACCCGACGCTCGATGCCCCGCCCAGGCCGGCCATCGTGAGCGGCTTTGGCGAGACCATCGAGCGGCTGGCGGCGCCCGGCGAGCGTGTCGACGTGACGCTCGCATTCCCACCCTTCGGCTGCGCGACGGGCGAGGTGTACGCCGCGTTCGATGCGCTCGATCCCGAGCCCTTGCGTGAGGCGCTCGTGCGTTCGCTCGCCGCCCAGTCGCCGCGCATCGCCGAGCTGTTCAACGACCTGGCACCCGCGGCCGATGCCGTGGGCCCGAGCCTTGCCGAATTGCGAGCCTCGCTCCATGAACACTGGGCCTGCCCCGTGCACGTGACGGGCAGCGGCTCGACGCTCTTTGCCATCGGCAACCACCCGCCGATGCAGGGTTGCAACCTCGCCCATAGCGTGCTTGTATAGCCGCCCATGACACACGCCAACGCCCCTTCCAGCCCCTACCTCATCGGCGTCGACCTTGGCGCCACCGGCCTGCGCGCGGGCGTCGTCGATAGCGAAGGCCATGTCATCGCACGCCACAAGACGGCAACGCCGAAAGACCCAGAGCACGCCGCACGCGCCATCGCCGACGCCGTGCGTGCGGCCTGCGACGAGGCGGGCATCGACCACACGCGTCCTGTTGGCATGGGCGTGCCGGGCCCGGTCATCGGCAACACCATCACCGCGGCGGTCAACCTGGGCTGGCGTAACGTGCCGCTGGGCGACATGGTGCGCGCCGAGCTTGGTGTTCAGTGCGTCCTCATCAACGACGTGAACGCAGCCGCCCTGGCCGAGCAGCGCATGGGCGCCGCGGCGGGCGAGCAGGACATGGTCGCCCTGTGGATCGGCACGGGCGTTGGCGGCGGGGCGGTGCTGGGCGGCAAGGTCTACCTGGGCATCGACGGCATGGCGGTCGAGGCCGGCCACATCATCATCAACGCCGACGGCCCGCCGAACGCGCGCACGGTCGAGCAGTGCGCCTCGCGCCGGGCCATCGTGCAGGCCGTGAAGGACAGGCTCGATCAGGGGCACGCCAGCGTCGTTCGCGAGGCCACGCCCGAGGCCATCGCCGACGGCTATCGCCAGGGCGACGACCTGTGCGTCTCGGTGGTGAACAACGCGCTGCGCATCATCGGGTCGGCCGCCGCCAGCACATGCGCCATGATGGGGCCCAGCGTGGTGGTGGTGGGGGGCGCGCTCGTCGAGGCCATCGGCCCGGCCGTGGCCGAGGTGGTGGGCAAGGCCGCCAATGCCGACGCCTTCCCGCCCGGCCGGCCGCTCTCGGTCCGCCAGAGCGTCTTTGGTGACGATGCGGGACTCGTGGGCGCCGCGATCTTCGCCGCCGAGCACGAAACCGTACAATGACCGATGGCTCAAACCACCGCTTCCATGGACCTTTCCCGCCACATCGCCCACGCCGTTGACGCCGACCTCGATCGGCTGACCGCCCTGCGCCGCGAGCTTCACACACAGCCCGAGCTGAGCAACAACGAGCACGCCACGGCCAAGCGCATCGAGGCCGAACTGGGCGAGATCGGGCTGGAGACCAGGACGGGCCTGGCGACCAACGGCACGGGCGTCATCGCCTATCTGCCCGCGACCTCGCCCACCAGCACAACCATCGCGCTGCGGGCCGACATCGACGCCCTGCCCATCACCGAGAGCACGGGCAAGCCCTGGGCCTCGACCACGCCGGGCGTCATGCACGCCTGTGGGCACGACGGGCACACGGCCATCCTGCTCGGCGCGGCACGCGTGCTCGCCGGGCTCGATTCGCGTCCGCACAACGTGCTGTTCATCTTCCAGCCCGCCGAGGAAGACGGCGGCGGTGCGGACGTCATGTGCCAGCAGGGCGCGCTCAAGGGCGCCGCCGGCGGCGGGCTGGGCGAGCCCGTCACACGCATCTTCGGCCTGCACGGCTGGCCTCGCATGCCCCTGGGCCAGGTCGGCACGCGCCCCGGCCCGCTGATGGCCAGCACCGACGACTTCGACGTGCGCATCATTGGCAAGGGCGGGCACGCGGCGATGCCGCACCTCGCGTGCGACCCGATCGTCGCCGCGAGCGCCGTGGTGATGGCGCTGCAGACGATCGCCTCGCGCAACATCAATCCCAACGAGGCTGGCGTGATCACCGTCGGCCAGTTCGCCGCGGGCACGGCCAACAACATCATCCCCGAGAGCGCCCGCATCGTCGGCACCATCCGCTCGCTGAACAACGAGACGCGCCGCATCCTGGGCGATCGCTTCCGTGCCGTCGTGCAAGACACCGCCGCCGCGCATGGCTGCACCGCCGACATCGCCTGGCACCCCGGCTACCCCGTGACTGCGAACGATCGCGACTGCACCGAGCACTTCTTCGACGTGGCGCGCAGCACGCTGGGCGAAGACCGCGTCGAGCTCGTCCACGAGCCCAGCATGGGCGGGGAAGACTTCAGCTACTACGGCCACCACGTGCCGGCGTGCTTCTTCCTGCTCGGCCTGCTGCCCGAGGGCGCCGATGCCGACGAGGTACCGCTGTTGCACCAGCCGGGCTTTGACTTCAACGACGAAGCGCTGCCCGTTGGCGTTCGCCTCATGTGTGCGCTGGCAACGGCCGAACACGAGTCCGTGTAACGATTCCCGCACTTTCGAACTAAGCCACTCCCAGCGCTGGGGGCTCGCGCGGCGGGGTAGCCGTGCGCACGCATTTCTTTGTCCAGGAGAGACCGATGTTCGCCAAGCACACCGCACTCGCCGCGATGGCCCTGACCACGCTCGCCGGCGCCGCCAATGGCCAGATGGTCACCATCACGCCCGACGAGCCGCTGACCATCCTGTTCCGCACGCCCGCCGGCGCGTCGCCCACGCCCGACCTGATGGTCGTGCTCTTCGGCATCACCCAGTCGGGCGGCACGGGCCGCCGCACCGCCGAGATCTATGACGAGGGCAACCTGCTGGGCGAGCACAGCACCGCACAGTTTGGCGGCGTCGTGGGCGGGCTGAGCCTGAGCCCGGGCATCTGCTTCCGCGAGCCCACGTGCATCTGGGACTTCTTCGAGGCCGGCGACCTCGACATGAGCACCTTCATCGACGGCAGCGAAGAGGGCAAGATCGTCTGGCGCATCGAGAGCGGCTTCCTCGAGTTCGACGCGGCCAACCTGCGCATGGACTGGGGCCAGGGCTTCGAGCCGTCGTGGTACTGGAACTCGACGCCCGTCCCCGAGATCATCGACTACTTCGTGGGCGAGGTGGAGACCTGCCGCGTCGACCTCGACGACGATGGCTCGCTCACCATCTTCGACTTCCTGGCGTTCCAGAACCTGTTCGACGCGGGCGACCTCATCGCCGACTTCGACGGCGACGGCTCGCTCACCATCTTCGATTTCCTTTCATTCCAGAACGAATTTGACGCCGGCTGCGAGTAAGAACAGCAGCGCGCACCATTGGCCCGACGCCGCTGGCATCCTGTCAGCGGCGTTTTTCGTTGATTTTGCTTCTTATGTTCGGCATTCACTCGCCACTCCGTACTACGAACGAACACCGAAAATTACTCTTGATTCGCTCCAATCGTTGTGGTAATCTGGCTCCAGACGGGCACGCAAGACCGCCCGGAAGGAGCAGAAAAGATGAACCACGTTCGCACCACAGTCCTCGCCGCCAGCCTGGCCATGACCGCCCTCGCGCACGCCAACAACGAGCGCCGCGTCACGCCCGAAGACCCGCTCTTCATCGAGTTCCGCGTCGAGCCGGGCGTCACCGGCGTGCCCGACACCTTCGTGGTGTATCTGGGTCAGCCCAGGGCCACCGAGGCCGGCACCGGCCTCCGCACGACCGACCTGCGCAATCAGGGCATCGGCATCGGCTTCCACGAGACCTCGGTCTTTGGCGACGTCATCGGCACCATCGACATGGACCCCGGCGCCACGCTCACCACCGATGGCTCGCCCTACACCGTGCTCGAGCCGGGCGAGATCGAGACCGGCGGCCTGAGCGCCATGGCCATGGGCACCGAGAGCGGCCTTGTGCGCCTCTCGGTCACCAGCGGCGTGCTCATCGTCGACCTCGACGACGTGCGCATCGAGTGGGGCGAGGGCGTCGACGCCGAGACCTACACGCCCAGCGACGTGCAGCCCGAGATCACCTCGATGTACGTGGGCAACCCGTGCTATGCCGACTTCGACCGCAACGGCGAGCTCGACGTGTTCGACTTCCTGGCCTACCAGAACGCGTTCGGGTCAGGCGACTATCGCGCCGACTGCGACGGCTGCGGCTCGCTGAACCTCTTCGACTTCCTGTGCTTCTTCTCGATGTTCGACGACGGCTGCCCGGAGTAAGCCTCACCCCGCGCGAGCGTTGCGGCCGCCACCGCCATAGCCGTTGCGGCGCTTGTCCTCGCGGTCGACGGCAACGCCCTCGAAGAGCCGCGCAGACATCGGCCCGAGCACGCCTTCAACACCCGAGATGAACGCGGGCTCGAGCCGGACACGCGAGGGATTGGTCGAGGGCACCGCGATCGGCTCGCAGTCGGCGATGCACACGACGACTTCAAGGGGAGAGGACGGCGCGTCCACGGGCGCGCCGTCCTTCTTTGCCGCGTCGTGCTCTCGCGCAAGCTCGTGCACGCGTTCCAGCGCGGTCGGCCCGTTGCCGTTCAGCCGGCTGTCGCGCACGTACAGACGCAGACGCCCACCCTCGAGCGGCACGGCCTCGATGGGCGCCATCTGTTCGACGATGATCTGCGCATCGCCGCGCGATCGGTCAAGCCTGCCGATGACAAACTTGGGCCCGTCGTCCTCGAGCAAGTGGGCGTATCGCTGGTAGGCGTCGGTGAAGAGCACAGCGTCGGCCGTGCCCGTCGTGTCCTCGATGGTCAGGATGCCCATCTTCTGCCCGGCGCTGCGGCCGCTGCGCGCGACGATCACGCGCACCGACTGCACCATGATGCCCGCGATCACCTTGCGTCCCTGCTCGACGCTGGCCAGTTCACCAAGCTCGTGGCTCGCGAACGCCCGGATCCACGGGCCCCATTGCTCGAGCGGGTGGCTCGACACGTAGAAGCCCAGCGTCTCCTTCTCGTGCTTGAGCGTCTCCTGCTCGCTCCA
>JBITAB010000318.1:0-6074 GCA_044439825.1 Phycisphaerales bacterium JB064
ACGACCAGGAGCAGGCAGCGCGCGCGATGCTGGACTACGACCGCACGGTGCTGCCGGTAGTCGACAGCAAGGGCATCCTGCTGGGCATCATCACCATCGACGACGTTGCAGACGTGGTCGAGGAAGAGGCCACCGAGGACATCCAGTTGCTCGGTGGTGTCGAGGCCCTCGATGATCCGTACATCAAGACACGGCTGGTCGACATGCTGCGCAAGCGCGGCGTGCCGCTGGTGATCCTCTTCGCGGTGCAGGTGATCACGATCGCGATCCTGGGCCGGTTCGAGGGGGCGCTCGAGACGCACCTGATCCTGGCGATGCTGGTGCCGCTGATGATCTCGTGCGGCGGAAACACGGGCACGCAGGCGGCCAGCCTGCTGATTCGCGCGGTGTCGCTGCGCGAGGTGGAGCCTGCGGACTGGAAGCAGGTGGCCGGCAAGGAGCTGGTGACCGGCGTGATCCTGGGCCTGATGCTCGGCGTGCTGGGCGTGGGCATCGTGCAGCTCGTGGACTTTGTCGGCCTGGCCAGCACCGACGCGCCGCTGCGCGTGGGCGTGGCGGTGGGGCTGGCGGTGCTCGGCATCGTGACGTGGGCGGCGCTGCTGGGCGGGCTGTTGCCGCTGGTGCTCGAGAAGTTCAAGCTCGACCCGGCGACCATCAGCAGCCCGCTGGTGGCGACGCTGATGGATATCAGCGGCATCCTGATCTATCTCGGCGTGGCGACGGCGGTGCTGGCCGGGGTGTGAGGATCACGCGCTCAGGGCGTGTCGAGCGCGATGTTGCGGACGCCCTGGCGGGTGAGGATGTCCTGTACCGTCACGACGTGCTGCCACGGCACGTCGCCGGCGGCGCTCAGGCGGATGTTGATGGTTTCGGGTGAAGCGCCCGCGAGCTGCGCGGCGGCGTGCGATTCGAATTCGCTCAAGGCGACGCTGCCCGATCCCAAGCCAGAGATGATCGGCGAGCCGTCGAGCAGCGAGACGCGGACTTGCAGCGTTGGGCTGGGCAGCGCGAACGGGTCTGCCTGTGCTGCTTGGTCTTGTGCATGTTGTGCGGGCAGGGCGGCGGGCAGGAACCACTCTGGCCCGACGAACACGATCGAGGCCATGAAGAAGATGAGGATGACCAGCACCACGTCGACCATGGGGGCGAGGTTTGGGCCGTAGACGTGGCGTGGGTCTCGTGCGCGGCGCATGGGTTAGAGCCCGCTCGTGAATGGTGCGGCTGCTTGTTCGGTTGCGACGCGCACGGAGCGCACGCCCGCGCGGCGCAGCTCGCCCAGCACGGGCGAGAGGCGGTCGTAGGTGATGGCGGCGTCGGCGCGCAGGTGGACCGACGGCGCGGCGCGCACGGTGCGGCCGAGCTGGGCGAGCTGCACGGGGGCGCCGTCGACGTCGAGCATGAGCTGGTCGCCCTCGAGTCGGACGTTGACGAACGCGGCCTGGGCGTCCTGCGCCTCGTCGCCCGTGGCGCTCTTGGGCAGGGTGAGATCGCTCCGCTGGTCGCTGGCGAGCTGGCCCACGAGCAGGTAGAAGACGATCAGGCACATGACCACGTCGATCATGGGCGTGAGGTTTGGGTGGCCGGCGCCGTTGGGGTTTGGCCGGCGGCGTCTCACTTCTTCGGTCCTGCTTTTGTGGATGGGGCGGTTTCGGCCTTCTGATCGCCGATGCGTCGCGCGATGCGCTCGACCAGTGGCGTGGTGGCGCTCAGGGCCTCGTCGCACAGGCGATCGACGCGTGAGCGCAGGAAGCCGTACGCGATGAGCGCGGGCACGGCCAGGCACAGGCCCAGCAGCGTGTGGAAGAGCGCCTTGCTGATGCCCAGCGAGAGCTGGGCGGGGCCTGCCGCGCCGCCCTCGGCGCCGATGGTGGTGAAGGCCAGGATCATGCCCCAGACCGTGCCGGCCAGGCCCACGAGCGGGGCGAGGTTGCCGATGGTCGAGAGCGGCTCGATGCGCCGCAGCAGTCGCGCGCACTGGGCGTCGGCCTCGAGCTGGGCCGCCTCGCGGGCGGCGTTGGCGCTCAGGCCATCTGGCCCCGCGGCGTCCTCGGCGCCCAGCATGCGCTTGAGCACGGTGGCGGGGAAGCTGGTGCGGCTGCGCAGGTAGCTGACCAGCTCGGAGCGCGGGCCGCTGGCGGTCAGCGTGTCGAGCCGTTCGAGCTCGCTCTCGGGCAGCACGTTGTCGCGGCGGATCTCCAGCACGCACTGCACGAGCAACGCGACGGCCGCGACCGAGCCGGCCACGAGGATGATGGTGAACAGGTCGATCGACTGGACGAAGAGCGACCAGGCGCTTCCAGCCGGTGGACCAGTTGGCGCGGGCGAAGCGGTGGCAAGAGCGTCGAAGATAGACAACATCACCCAGAGGGTACGGGCTTTGGGAGCGTGAGGGCTTGGCCGGCGGGGTCAGGGCTCGCCGTCGCCGGGCGCCTGCGGGATATCCGCCAGGTCATCGCGCTCGGGGTCGACCGGGCGGCTGATGGTGTGCTTGCCGGCGAACCAGCCGTAGAGGTCGGCCATGCGGGCGGTCTCGTCGGCGAAGGGCCAGGTGGGGCTGTCGGGCGGCACGCGCTTGCCGGTGGTGGGGCAGGTCGTCCAGTCGCGTGGTGGCGTCACGGTGATGGAGCGGGCGTCGAGCCCGGCGTGCTCGAGGGCGATGGTGGTCGTGCGATGCGGCGGCAGGGCGCCCTCGATCTTGCTGGGCCACTCGATGGCGATGATGACGGCGGGATCATCGATCAGCCGTTCCCAGCCCAGGCCGGCGAGTTCTTCGGCGCTGCTCAGGCGATAGGCATCGATGTGCACGAGCGTGATCTCCCCTTGCGGCCCACCGCCTTGATACTCGTTCATGAGCGCGAAGGTCGGGCTGGAGACCTTGCGTGGATCGATGCCCAGGCCGGCGGCGATGCCGCGCACCAGCGTGGTCTTGCCCGCGCCCAGGTCGCCCTCGAGCGCGAGGATGTCGCCCGGCTTGAGCGTGCGCGCGAAGGCGCGGGCCCAGGCGTCGGTCTCGTCGGGCGAGGCCGATTCGAGATAGGTCGCCTCAGCCATGCTCGAAGCCCTTGTCGGAGATGTCGCGCTGGTCGCCGTCTAGCATATTGAGGATCGTTGCGGGCTGACCCTCGATCACGCGGCCGATCTGGGTTATTGGTGTGTTGCCGGTGGCGTTGGGTATGGGCGCCTCGCTTGGCGCGGTGAAGAGCAGCTCGTAGTCCTCGCCATCGCCGATGGCGGCGTCCAGGCCGTTGGCGTCCGGGTGGATCGGGATGAGCCGTGCGTCGAGCTCGATGCGCACGTTGGAAGCACGCGCGATACGGGCGGTGTCGAGGCCAAGGCCGTCGGAGAGGTCGATCATGGCGTGGATGATTGCGCTGTCAGCGAGCGTGCGCGCTTCGGCGATGCGCGGCGTGGCCTTCGCGTGGCGCTGGTTCACGAGCGAGCCGCCAAGCGCACCGGTGACGTACACGAGGTCTCCGGGCCTGGCCGTGCTGCGCAGCAGTGGCTCGGCCGCGTGCCCGCCGATGGTGACCGTGAGCGACATGGGGCCCTGCACGCCCTTGGGCAGCGTGGCGATGTCTCCGCCCACGAGCGGGCAGCCGAACTGTCGGGCGAAGCGGGCCATGTGGTCGAACAGCTCGTCGGCGTGCGCGTAGCCCACGGGCAGCAGCGCGGTGGCCAGCGCCCATGCGGGCTCGGCGGCCATGGCGGCGATGTCGCTGAGCGATCGCAGAACCGCCTTTCGCGCGATCAGCTCGATCGGCAGGTCGTCGTCGAAGTGGCGATGCTGCACAAGGTGGTCGGTCGTGAGCACGAGGGGGCGATGATGCGGTGCGATGACCGCGCAGTCGTCGCCCGGGCCGACGATGACGCTGGGAAAGTCGATGGGCAGGTCGGCCGAGCGTGAGGCGATGCGTTGGAGGAGCTGGAGCTCTCGCACGTCTTCCTTTCGCTTGCGAAACTATTCCAGATACGTGTAGCCGGCCAGGCCGTTCTCGTAGTAGCGCATGAGGGCGGCGCCGTCGGCGACGGTGAGCTTGTTGGCGCGGACGGCCTTCTCGACGTCCTTGCGCATCGCGCGGCGCAGCTCGGTGTCGTCGTACTGCAGGTAGCCCAGCACTTCCTTGACGGTGTCGCCCTCGACCACCTCGACGATGGCCCACGAGTTTTCCTCGTCGTCCATCTCGATGTGCACGGCGTGGGTGTCGCCGAAGAGGTTGTGCAGGTCGCCGAGCACCTCTTGGTACGCACCGACGAGGAAGATGCCGATCTCGTAGGGCTCCTCGTCCTTGATGTCGTGCAGCAGCAGGGCGTCGTCGGCCTCGCCGCCGTCGGTGGCGGGGAAGCGCGTGATGGCCCCGTCGCTGTCGCAGGTCATGTCGGCCAGGATGCCGCGGCGCGTGGGCCGCTCGTCGAGGCGGCGGATGGGCGCGATGGGGAAGAGCTGGTCGATGGCCCAGGCGTCGGGCATCGACTGGAACAGGCTGAAGTTGCAGAAGAACGTCTCGCGCACCACGCCGGCGAGCGGACGCACGTCGTCGACCAGGATGTCGTCCTCGTCGACGGCGTCGGGACGCGCGAGCAGGCCGGCGGCGATGGCCTTGAACAAACGCTCGGAGGTGGCGCGCATGTCCAGGCCCAGATGCCCGTACTGGAAGAGCGCGATCGCCTCGTCGCGGGCGGCCATGGCGTCGTGGCTCAGCTCGCTCAGGCGGCCCTCATTGATGCGGTCATAGGTCGAGAGCAGGTCGATCACCGGGCGGGGCGGGTCGTTCATCTCGTCGAGCAGCTTGCGGATGGCCGCGGCGTCGACGGGGCCGGGCAGCCCGCTGGAGGCGAGGATGTCGACCACGAGCAGGCTGCCGTGCGCGACCATCGCGCGCCCGCTCTCGCTGAAGATGTTGGGGTGGGGCTGCTCGGCCTGGTCGCACACGGCCTTGATGCGGTAGACCACGTCGGCGGCGTACTCGTGCAGGTCGTAGTTCACGCTGCTGTCGGTGGCGCTTCGGCTGCCGTCATAGTCAACGCCCAGGCCGCCGCCCACGTTGATGTGCGTGACGCCCGCGCCCATGCGGCGCAGCTCGGCGTAGGTCCAGGCCAGCTCGGTGATGGCCGTCTTGAAGCTGATGATGTCGCACACCTGGCTGCCGATGTGGAAGTGGACCACCTGCAGGCAGGGCAGCATGTCGGCGGCGCGCAGCTTGTCGAGGGCCTCGACGAGCTGGGCCGCGGTGAGGCCAAACTTTGCCGCCTCACCGGCCGAGCCCTGCCAGCGTCCCATGCCCTTGGCGCTGGGCTTGATGCGCACGCCGATGCGTGGGGTGACGCCGTGCTGGCGGGCGATGCGGATGATCAGGTCGAGGTCGCTGGGCCGCTCGACGATGGGGTAGATGCGATCTCGCAGGCGGCTGGCCAGCACGACCGTCTCGATGTACTCCTCGTCCTTGAAGCCGTTGCAGACGATGGGAACCTGCGGCGTCTGGGCGGTGAGGGCCAGCACGGCCAGCAGCTCGGGCTTGCTGCCGGCCTCGAGGCCAAAGTTGTAGCGGGCGGCCGCGTCGCGGATCTGCTCGCACACGGAGCGCTGCTGGTTGACCTTGATGGGGTAGACCGCCTCGTACTTGCCCTGGTAGGCCTCTTCGGCGATGGCCTTGTCGAAGGCGGCCCGCAGCGAGGCCATGCGGTGGTCCATGATCTCGTTGAAGCGCAGCAGCACCGGCGCCCACAGCCCGCGCTCGCGCAGGCCCGCGACCACCTCCGACAGGTCGATGCTCGGGCCGTCGACCCCGCGCGGGCGTACGTGCATGTTGCCGTTCTCGCCGGCGACGAAGTAGCCCCCGCCCCAGCGGCCGATGCCGTAGAGGTCGGTGGAGTCCTGGACGGTCCACGAGCCGTTGGCGGGCTGGGGTGGACGGGTGGCGGCGGTGTTGGTGGTGGTCTGGGTCACGGGACAAGGGTATGGAGGGTGGTGGGGGCTTGTCGGTTAGACTTGCGGCGTGAAGCGTGGTTCACTGAGTCTGGCTGTGGCGATCCCGCTGGCCATCCTGGCGGCCTCGCTGTGGTTCGTTGTGCCCCTG
>JBITAB010000319.1:0-6059 GCA_044439825.1 Phycisphaerales bacterium JB064
GTCAGGTGCGCCAGGGCCGGGCCGACGAACCACTCGGGCACGCCGTCGAGCATGTCGGCGCCTTCCTTGCCCTCGGCGTCCCACAGGCCCAGGATCTCGCCGCTCAGGCGGGCGACGTCCATGTTCATGGCCTTCAGGTGGGCCATGTTGCAGGCGCCGTCGACCTGGTAGCTGGCGATCAGGCTGTCACGCGAGCCATCTGCGAATTCCGGGCCGCTGACGGCGGGGTGGCCGCCAAAGGGCAGCGGGCCGCGGGCCTCGCGCTGGGCGATGATGAAGTCGCGCTGCTCGGGGGCGGCAAGCTGGACACGCGGATCCCACTGGGGGTTCTCGTCGAGCCAGGCCATCGTCTCGGGGCCGAAGCCCTCCATGGCCACCTCGGGCAGCAGGTCGTTGTACTGGAACCAGTACGCACGGATCCAGCCGTCGGTGAGCACGACGTCGGCGTCGAGGATCTCACCGGTCTCGGGGTTCACGCGGCTCGGGCCGATGGCCGTGCCGATGCCGTTGGTCAGCCAGCGGATGAAGTTGTAGCGCACATCCTCGGCGTCCTTGTCCATGTTGGCGCCGGTGGTCGAATCCTGGTAGACGACCTCGATGGCGCCGACGATGCCGACCTCCTCGAAGGCCTTGTTCCAGTACTCGATGCCCTCACGCACCCAGCGGCGGTACTTCACGGGCACCTGGTGATCGATGTAGTAGACGATCGCCTGCTTGGGCGGGCTCTTGCTCAGGCTGGGGTCGGCCTTCTCGAGGTTCCAGCGGTTGATGTACCGCGTCCACATCTGCGAGCCGTCCATCTCGGAGAAGTCGCGGTAGCTGGTGGTGAAGAAGCCCACGCGCTCGTCGGCCTTGCGGGGCTTGTAGCCGGGCGTGCCCTTGATGTGGCTGATCGAGTAGTGGTAGATCGCGAGCTGGCCCGAGGCGTCGGGGGCCTCGATGGCGATCTCGATGTTCTCGGGGAAGGCCTTGGCCGTCTTGATCGTGGTCAGGCGAGAGTTCAACCGGCCCGCGCGACCGCCGAAGAAGGTGCCGGCGTTGTTGACCAGCAACTGGTCGAGGTCGATCACCGGCTGGCCGTTGGGGCCCTTGGCGACGATGGGCACCTCGAGAAGCACGCGATCGGTGAAGATGCGCTCGATGCCCTCTTCGACCTGCTTGTTGCCGCCAGCGCGGACCTCGGTCTGCGGGGCGATCAGCGCCAGGCGATCGTCGTACTTCTTCCAGTAGACGTACAGGTCGCCGCTCTGGAGGCCGGCGAAGATATCGCCCGAGCCCATGGTCATAGCGAAGAAGTGCTTCTGACGCTCGAAGCCGCGGGGGAGCTCGGCCAGGAGCTGGCCGTCCTTCTCGCGCTTCCAGACGTTGTAGAAGCTCTGGCCGTCGGTGGTGGAGACCACCTGCTCGAAGCCCTCGCTGACCTTGTCGAAGGGCGGCAGATCATCGCCGCCACGGCCTTGGCCGTGGGCCTGACCCGCAAGGGCCATCAGCGTGGCCGCCATGCCCACGAAGCCCATCCTGCTCAGCCCGCTCATCCTGTTGATCATGATCCGTGTACTCCGTGTGTGAAGGCCTTCGTGATCGGCCGGCGCCTCGTGCCCAACCCGGGTACGAGAACCAGTGGCCCGCCTGTCCCCGTTGGCGCACGACAGGCCAGACGGGTCCTTCATCCGTGTTTCTCGATCCTACGAGACGCGCGTGGGCGTCCTGTCTTGCTTACGTTCGAGCCCTATCGGGCGTTTTGTCCAGGTTCGCAGCATTGCGAAAACCCTGAAGTTCCTGCGGCCACCCCGGGACGGCCGAGAACATGCCTGACTCCTCATCGGCGTTTGGCAGATGGGACTCTTGTTCAATGGGGAAACCCCGTGAGTCAACCCCATTGGCCGAAGGGTGGGGCCTGTGCGCAGGCCCGGCCCAGAGCACCAGCGCAGCGGTGAGGGCGGCGAAGATGGCGGCCGCCAACTGGAACTGACGGTCCTTGGTTGCCAGTTCCGTTGGGTCGTCATACTCGCCCCGCTCGAGCAGGATGATGCTTCGCAGTACGGCAAAGGTGGCTGGCAGAACGGTGAGCCAGAGCAGATTCATCCCAAGCTGAGGGGAATCCCCGGCCCCGAGCGACCGATCGCCCAGGATCCAGACGAAGCGAGCCTCGTTGTCCTGCACGTAGCCGGCGTAGGTCAGGAGCATGGCGACGGCAGTCACCACGACCATCATGCGGAGGAGTTCGTCGGTATACACGCCCTGCACGGCCCGGGCTGCGGTCGCGTCGTCGCCGAGGGTCCGACGCTCGCCGAGCCGCTTGCCGAAGGCCAGGAACATGGCCAGGAACAGCGTGACGTTGAGCAGCCAGGTGCTTGGGGTGATGCCGACCGCGGCGCAGCCGCCCAGCACGCGAAGCACAAAGCCAAGTGCAAGGCTGAGCACGTCGAGCACCGGCACGCGCTTCAAACGAAGGCTGTAGGCGGTGACGTTCAGGACATAGAGCGTCAGCACGCCACCCAGCGCGAGCGCGTGGGTGGGCGTTAGTAAAGGTCCGATAGTTGCAACGCAGGCACTGGCGGCGATCCAGAGCCCTATGGCGTAGGACTTTGCCGTGGATGGGCTGACCCGGCCGGAGGCAATGGGGCGCCGGCGCTTGCGGGGGTGGAGCCGGTCTGCCTCGGCGTCGCGGAGGTCGTTGATGACGTAGCAGCCGCTGCTGGCCAGGGCGAACGCGGCCATGGCCAGCAGCACGCCCCAGATCTCGTCGATGCCCGTTGCCCCGCCGAAGAAGGGGCCGACGGCGACGAAGGCGCTCTTGGTCCACTGCTTGGGCCTGGCGAGCCTGAGCAGGGCACGCCACAGCGGCTCACGTTGGCGCTCGGCAGTGCCGATGCCTCCAAGACCGGTAGGCGGGCTGGCATGGTCCGTATGCTGGGTCATGAGTCCTGCGGCTGGCCCTCTTGGGGTGTTGGGGAGAGCATCGACCCCTGGCGTGCCCCGAGCGTAACAATCGGGCGTTGGGGCCGGTAAGTCCAACCTCTTTGGCCGCTCAGACGCGGCGTCGGCGGGGAGAGTTCGCATCGAAGAGGCGAGACAGACAAGCGATCCGTCTCGCGACCGGGCGAGCCATCGTTGGTGGCTTGCGCTGGTGCTGCCCGTGCTGTGGGGGCTCGCGCTCTCGCCCATCGCACTGAATGACGTGCGGCACGCCGGCGGTCGCGCGAGCTTCGACCAGGTACTGTTCCACGAGCACACGATCGACGCGATGGCCAAGACGTGGCCGCAATTCAACCTGACATATCCCGATCATTTTGTAGCGATGACGCCGGGCTACCACTGGGTGCTGGGCGGTGTGCTCCGGATGACGGGCATGGCCGACCCGGGTTTGCGGGTTGTCGCCCTCCTGCTGAGCGTCGCGAGCTTCTCGCTGCTGGGTGTTCTCATAGCCAGGCGTTGCGGTGCGGTCATGGCTGCCGTGCTCGTCGCGCCGTTGCTCGCGTCGGTATACATCGCTAACTCTGCGGCCTGGATGCTGGCCGACAACGCCGGCTGGCTGTGGGTTGGCCTGCTCTCGATCGGCGCTCTGCTCTGGAAGCCGTCCGTGCGATGGGCGATCGTGATGGGATTGGGTCTGTTGCTGGCGGTGTGGACGCGGCAGAACCTGCTGTTCCTCGCTCTGCCCGTATGGGCAGCCGCGTGGATGCGCGCAGCGCCTGAAGGGCCTGGGAGCATGAATCCGTTCATCGCGATCCCGACGCGGCTCAAGAACCTGCTGCCGATCGCTGGCGCGACGTTGCCAGCGCTCGCTTCGTTGGTGTATCTGCACCATGTCTGGGGTGGACTGGTTCCCTACGAGTTCCAGGGGCAATACGACGGCGCGAACCCATCGAATCTCGTTCTGCAATTGATGATGCTGGCTGGTCTGGGCGTGTTCTTCATGCCCGCAGTGCTGGGCGTGGGTGAGCCTGGGTGGAAGCCCCGAGTGGCGGCGCTCGTGCGATCTGCCGCACCATGGATGGTGCTCGGCTTCGTGCTTGCGGGGATGGTCGCGGCGATCACGCCGACAACGCATGCGCCCACAGAGGGCCGTGCGGGCCTGGTGTGGAGCGTGGCGGACAAGATCAACCTGTTGGGCCCAATCGGGGAAACGAATCCTGTCGCCGTGCTCATGGCCGCGACGGGTGGGGCTGCGCTGGCGCTCATGCTTGCTGCGGCCCCAGCCCGCCAGCGGTGGATCCTCGCTGCGCTCTACGCGGGATTCGCTGTTGCACAGGGGGCGAGTTCCGAGGTGTGGCAGCGCTATCACGAGCCGTTTGCGCTCATGTTCCTCGCGCTGTCGACCATGGTGGCCGTTGGCGCACGATCACGCCCGAGTACGCGCCCGCCTGTGGTACAACTGGGGCCGATCCTCCTGCTTGCCCTGGGAATGGCAATCACCACCTCAGTGGTTTTGTGGCAGAGAGAGGTCGTGCCCTGGCGTAACGGAGCCGAGCAGACGCCCGTCAGTTCCCTGCTTCCGGAGCCTCCTGCCGAGAATCTGAAGCGTCCGAAGGACGCACCACAGCCGTGAGGATGGCCTCTTGCGCCCGGTGCGTGCCGACGCCCATGTCGATCATCCGATACGCCGTGGTACGCCACATGGAGGAGCGTACGAACGCCTGATCGACACCAACGAATGGCACGGTCGTGCGATCCTGATTCTTGTAGTAGATGAAGCGTGGCCATCCGTAATCGGGGCCGATGCCGGCCTGCTCGTGAGCACCGTCGAGCCCCGGCAAGAGCCGTGAGACTGCTACCGAGCCTCGTCCGGTGTTGAAGTCTCCCGCGACGATGTCGGCGGGCGGAAAGCCGGTCTGTTCCTGCTGGCGCAAGGGGCCGGCTGCCGTAGAGACAAAGCTCAGGTGCCGTGAGTCGGCGATGGCTTTGAGCGAAGGCTCGACGAACGCCATGCGCCCTCGGCTCGGGTCGCTCGGCCAGTCCCAGCCCCAGATGGTGGTGGGACCGTCTGGCAGTTCGATGCGCACGAACATGGCGGTGCCGTCATCGATCAGGCCGGGTTCTGTGGTCTTGCCACGCAGGCCCAGGCTTGTCCATCCGGCTGCCGTCATCGGTGGTCCGCTGATGATCACGAAACGCCCGCCTCGGCGGAAGTGCTGGGGAAGTTCTGGGCGGGAGAGTTCCTTGTCGGCGAGCATGCCGGTGACTTCAGGCCAATCCAGGCGCAGGGGCGGATTAGCCAGCACGACCACCGCTGGGGCATCGTGCCGGAGCGCGAAGGGGTCCGCATCTCGGAGGAACGCCTGCAGGGCCTCGTCGGTCGCCTCGGTGGCGTTCCAGTGGTAGACGCGCAGCGTGGTCTGGCCATGGGGTCGCAGGAGGGCATTCTGCAGGCGCCAATGCACGAGCGCGACGTGGACCGTGGCGACGAGCGCTACGACCAAGGGCCCAAGACGCGCCCAGAGCCTGCCCTTGCCCTTGGGCTCGAGCAGCGACGTGAGCATTGCCAGAAGCCAGATCGCCAGCAGCCATGCCTCGGGCGGCACGACGAAGAGCCACTGGCTCCACATGTGGTGGTCGGTGAAGATGCGGGCGGCCAGGAAACCCAGCACAACCACGAAGAGGACCAATCGGAACACCCACGCGAACGCCAGCCGGGCTCGCCGACGCCATCGGCTCGGTTGCGTTGTTTCGGGTTGTGGTGGGGGTTCGGCCATGGTGCTGTGTGGAAGTACGGCGATGACAGGCCATCGGCCGTGCGAGCGCTCGGGCTGGAGCGACCGATAGGGAATCTGATGGTTCGCGTGATACTGGCACTCGTCGCGGTGATGTTCGGCCTCTCGGGCTGCGGGGAGCGGCCCGCGCCGGCGGGGGCGGCCGAGCCCGCGATGGCGCCGCAGCGGATGGACACGCAACTCGTCCACGCCATCGCCCTGGCGTCGTACCACACCAGCCCGCCGCAGCACCCGAGCATGGCCTGGCCCGAGCTCGCCAGGACCATCGAGCAGGCTCGCACCCAACTCGAGCAGATGCAAGCCTTGGCGAAGCCTGCGGCGCTGGGCGATCCGCTGGCCGAGCGT
>JBITAB010000320.1:0-217 GCA_044439825.1 Phycisphaerales bacterium JB064
ACTCAATCTGCTTCAGCTGCGCCGCGATTCGTTGAAACTTGGGATGCCCGGTCAACCACAGCCGCTTCAAGCGAGGCAGACGCGTGAGCACTTGCAGATCGAGAGCTTTGGTGCGTGTCTGATCGATGGCCAACTCGGAGAGCTGCGGGAACCAGTCGTCAAGCGGCGGCAACTCGCTCATCTCAAAAAACTTGAGGTGAAGCTCATCGACGAATCC
>JBITAB010000320.1:227-6039 GCA_044439825.1 Phycisphaerales bacterium JB064
GTGATCAAGACAAACCTTCTTCTTGGAGTAGCGCCCATACTCCCGATAGGCGGCAACACCATTGCGTGCCATCCAGTCGGCGATAACCTCATAGCTCTCGGGCTTGAGCTCTCGTGAAACCTGCACGAGCCCACAGCCATGCGGAGGCGGGGCGGGAAGCTCGGTGACGTCGGCATTGATGGTCAGCACATGCCGATCACCAGACCATACGATCCAGCCAATATCGTCACCGAGGCCCATCGCGCCGCTCCGAAGCCACATCCCAATCGGGCCGATTCCACATCACACCGGCTGCTTCGCGCCTTTCGGCATGTTGTACTCTATCGCATACAGGGTGCGGCGGTTGTGCTTGCATTCGGTTCGCTCATCGGAGGCTCCTAGCGAGCCTGGAGGTCGCACTCGATCAACTTCTCCAGGCCTTTCAGTGCGGCCTCTCGATTCTTGGCGATCGTGATCCACCTGGGCAGCCGGCTTTGCAGCGAATTGTTTCGCCATCCACCTATCCACCGCCGGGTCCTCAGCTTCGCCTCCACGTACTTCTGCATCCAGAGCACGTGTTCGATGTTCCATGCCCAGAGCACCTGCCCGCAGCATGGCGTTTGCAGCCAGAGTTCGAGCCCCGAGACCGGGTCCTGCGGCACGCTCGGATTGCATCTGTCTGCAGTCATTGCCTTGCCGAACGCGCACGACGGGCATGTCACACGACGCTCACGATCTCGCTCGGCCCGACAGCCGCACTTCCGGGCACACAACGACGGCGGTCTCCCACCAGGGACCGCCGTCGACGTCAAACGCGAGTTGGGGCGATTCGCCGCTCACATCACACCGGCTGCTTCGCCTCGTTCAGCTTCTTGCGGATCACCGTGTGCAGGATGCCGCCGTTGCGGTAGTACTCGATCTCGATGGGCGTGTCGATGCGGCTCTTGCAGGTGAACTCGATGGTCTTGCCGTCGGGCGTGGTGGCCTTCACGGGCACGTCGCAGCCGGGCTCGATGGGGTCGGGCAGCTTGATGTCGAAGGTCTCGTCGCCCTTGAGGCCCAGGCTCTTGGCGTTCTGGCCATCCTTGAAGACCAGCGGCAGCACGCCCATGAACACCAGGTTGCTGCGGTGGATGCGCTCGAAGCTCTCGGCGATCACCGCACGCACGCCCAGCAGCATCGCACCCTTGGCGGCCCAGTCGCGGCTGGAGCCCATGCCGTAGTCCTTGCCCGCAAGCACCACCAGAGGCGTGCCCGCGGCCTTGTAGTCCATGGCGGCGTCGAAGATGTACTCGACCGGGGCGCTGGCCAGGTCCTTGCCCTTGGTGAAGTTGCGCGTCCAGCCGCCCTCGGGCTGGTTTCCGCCATCAGCAGCGATCTTGTTCTTGACGCGCACGTTGGCGAAGGTGCCGCGCGTCATCACGCGGTCGTTGCCGCGGCGGCTGCCAAAGCTGTTGAAGTCGGCCTTGCTCACGCCGTGCTCGAGCAGGTACTGGCCCGCGGGCGTCTCGGGCTCGATGCGGCCGGCGGGAGAAATATGGTCGGTGGTCACACTGTCTGCCACCATCACCAGGCAGCGGGCGCCGGCGATGTTCTTGAAGCCCGGCGCCTCCTCGCCCATGCCCTCGAAGAAGGGAGGGTTCTGGATGTAGGTGCTGCTCTCGTCCCACGGGTAGAGCTCGCTCTTGGAGACGGGCACCTTGTTCCAGGTCTCGTTGCCCGTGAAGACGTCGCCGTAGCGGCGCTCGAACTGCTCGCGGTCGATGCACGAGGCGACGACCTTGTTCACCTCGTCCTGCGTCGGCCAGATGTCCTTGAGGTAGACGTCCTTGCCATCGGGCGTGGTGGCCAGGGGCTCGTTCATGACGTCGATGTCGACGCGGCCGGCGATGGCGTAGGCGACCACCAGCGGCGGGCTGGCCAGGAAGTTGGCCTTCACCTTCGGGTGCACGCGGCCCTCGAAGTTGCGGTTGCCGCTGAGCACGCTGGCGACGATCAGGTCGCCGCGCTTGATGCCGTCCTCGATCTCGGGCGGCAGCGGGCCGCTGTTTCCGATGCACGTCGTGCAGCCATAGCCCACGGTGGTAAAGCCCAGGGCGTCGAGGTCTTCGGTCAGGTTGGCCTTGTCGTAGTACTCGGTCACGACCTTGCTGCCGGGCGCGAGGCTGGTCTTGACCCAGGGCTTGCGCGTCAGCCCCAGGGCCCGCGCCTTGCGCGCCACCAGGCCGGCGGCCACCATCACGTCGGGGTTGCTGGTGTTGGTGCAGCTCGTGATCGCGGCGATCACCACCGAGCCGTGGTGCAGACGCACCTTCTGGCCGATGCGCGGCGGGTGGCTGGCCTCGCCCAGCGTCACGACCACACCGTTCTCGTCCTTGCACTCGCCTTCGGTCCCCTCGGGATTGACGGCCGAGAGCTCGGCCTGGCCGCCCTCGCCCGCCCAGCGGTTGAGGTTCACGCTCTGGCTGGGGGCCTTCTTGCCGAAGACGTCGACCAGCTCGCGCGACCACTGGGCGTGCATCTCGCGCAGGTTCACGCGGTCTTGCGGGCGCTTGGGGCCGGCCAGCGAGGGCTGCACGTCGCCCAGGTCGAGCTCGAGCACGTCGGTGAACTGCGGGTCTTCCTTGCTCTCGTCCCACCACAGCATGTTGGCCTTGGCGTAGGCCTCGGCCAGCTCGATCTCGGCCTCGCTGCGGTTGCTCAGGCGCAGATACTCGATGGTCTTGGTATCGATGGGGAAGAAGCCGCACGTGGCGCCATACTCGGGGGCCATGTTGGCGATCGTCGCGCGGTCGGGCACGTTCAACGCAGCCATGCCCGGGCCGAAGAACTCGACAAACTTCTCGACCACGCCGAACTCACGCAGCATCTGCGTCACGGTCAGCACCAGGTCGGTGGCCGTCACGCCCTCGGCCAGCTTGCCCTTGAGCTTGAAGCCCACGACCTCGGGCGTCAGCATGTAGACCGGCTGGCCCAGCATGACGGCCTCGGCCTCGATGCCGCCCACGCCCCAGCCCAGCACGCCCAGGGCGTTGATCATGGTGGTGTGGCTGTCGGTGCCCACGAGGCTGTCGGGGTAGACCTGCTGCTCGCCGTTGACGGTGCGGGTCAGGCAGCCGCGGGCGAGGTATTCCAGGTTCACCTGGTGCACGATGCCGGTGGCCGGCGGCACGCAGCGGAAGTTGCTCAGGCTCTGCTGGCCCCACTTGAGGAACTTGTACCGCTCGTTGTTGCGCTCGAACTCGTGCTGGGCGTTGATGGTCAGGGCCACCCGCGTCGCGAAGTCGTCGACCTGCACGGAGTGGTCGATCACCAGGTCGCAGGCCACCTCGGGGTTGATCTGCTCGGGGTCGCCGCCCAGGCGCTTCATGGCGTCGCGCATGGCCGCCAGGTCGACCACGCAGGGCACGCCGGTGAAGTCCTGCAGCACGACGCGGCCGGGCGAGAAGGGCATCTCGACCTTGTTGACGTCCTTGGCGTTCCAGTTGGCCAGGCCGGCCACGTCGTCCTGAGTAACGGTGAAGCCGTCGACGTTGCGGAGCATGGCCTCGAGCAGCACACGGATCGAGTAGGGCAGCCTGGCGACATGGCCCACCTTCTGGTCGACCAGAGCCTGGAGGGCGTAGTACGCGTATTCCCCACTGCTGGTCTTGAGCGTGCGGCGGCTGTTGAACGGGTTGGCGGGCGTGCTGGCCATGATGAAGCCTCCTGGACGGCATGTGCGAAGGGTCTACCAGTAGTATCGACGCCGGGCACCTATTGGTCCAATGCGCATCGCGTACAGTTTCAATAGATATTATCTATATCTGGCGAGATTGCCTCAGCCGTCGATGGGCTCGTCGGGCGGGGCCACCTCCCAGTGGCCCATGAGCCCGAGCTCGCGGCCGTGCTGGTAGAGGGCCTCCATGTCTTCGGGCACGAAGGCGTCCCAGTCGGGGTTGCCGTCGAAGCGGCGCACGTAGTTGAAGCGGAACTGCACGCCGGCCTCGAAGGTCTCGGCGTAGAGCTTCTGCAGGCTGCCGATGGCGACCTCGCTGATCATCGTGTTCACGGCGCGGCGGGCGATGCCCAGCAGGGGCACCCAGCCGAAATCGACCTCGCGGTACTGCGTCTTGAGCTGGCCGTTGATCAGCGCGTACAGCGTCGCGGGCGGCACGCTGGCGTCCTGTCGCCGGGCTTCAAGCATGCGGCTGAGCTGGGCCAGCTCGCGACGCCAGAAGACGTTCTCACGCAGGCCGCCGTCGACGTGCCAGCGGTCCTTGTCGCGATCCTCGCGCAGGCCCGAGCGGATCTTGACCGGCGGGAAGGCCATCGGCACCGCGGCGGCCGCCAGCAGCACCTTGCGGAACAGCTTGTAGTCCTTCTCGCGAGCGATGCACACCATGTCCCAGATGACCATGCGCGTGTCGGCCAGGTCGACCGTCGCCACGTAGAGCCCGCGCCCGTCGCCCTGCGCCGCCACGGCCTTGATGACTGGCTTGGTGATGTGCTTCTCGATCAGCTTCTCGAGTGGCCCCGCGTCGAGCAGCGACTTGCTGAAGGGGATGCTCACCCACATGCGCCTGCTGTACACGTCCTTGCTCGTGACGGTGGTGTAGATCTCCTGCAACGCGTCGTTGGCCTGGTCGGCGTCGAGGAAGGCCAGCGGTGCCATGAGCGAGCCCGTGCTGATGCCGGTGACGACGTCAAAGCGCGGGCGGTCGCCGCGCTGGGCCCAGCCGTTGAGGTATCCAGCACTGAAGGCGCCGTACTTTCCCCCGCCGCTGATGGCCAGCACGTTGATGGGCTTGAGCGGGCCGTCCGGGCACACGACATCCGCCGCGTTACGCGCGAACTCACCGCTGTGCATCGCGCGGCAGCGGACCTCTGGGCTGTTGTTCCTGGCCATGGGGCCTCCCTCCGTGGATCTCCCGGGATTCCTACGAAGGATGCGCGGGCGAGGGTCGGTCGGCCACGTCTACAAGGCCGTCGCCATGGCCCGCGTCAGGTCCTGCTCGAAGGCCGCCGCCGCGGGCGCGGGGGAGCGATCTCGCCGGCGGACAAGGGCAAGCCCGCGCACCAGCCGACCGTCGCGGCAGGCCAGCCCGGTCGAGTCGTGCCGGTCGTGGTCGCCGCCGCCCAACGCCATGCGGCTGACGAAGCCCACGCCCACGCCGGCGCGCACCATGCGGGCGATGCCCTCGATCGACCGCAGCTCGACGACGACCTCGAGGTTCACGCCGTGCACCGCGGCCGCCTGATCGATGACCGCGCGCACGCTGCTGCCGGCCTCGAAGCCCACGACCGCCTCGCCCTCCAGGTCCTTCCACGCGAAGTCGGCGCGGCCGCTGAGGGCGTGGCCGGGCGGGGCGATCAGGCGCAGCTCGTCCTGCGCGCGGGCCACCGTCATCAGCTCGTTGCTTCCGGGGATGTTCACCGGCAGCGTCACCACGCCAAGGTCGAGCTCGCCCTTGAGCAGCGCCTCGGCGACCTGCGAGCTGCCCGCCTCGCGCACGCTCACACGCAGATCGGCGTAGCGCTGGCGGAAGCGCTGCACGACGCCGGGCAGCAGGTACGTCACCACCGTCGCGCCAGCGCCGACGCGCACGGTCCCCGCCTCGAGGCCAGCCAGGGCGCGCACGGCCCGCACGCCCGCGTCGACGTTGCGCACCGCCTGATCGCTGTGCTCGAGCAGCACGAGGCAGGCCTCGGTGGGCGTCAGGCCACGCCCCGTGCGGCTGAAGAGGTCGACCCCCAGCTCCTCCTCGAGCTTGCGTATGGCAAAGCTCAGCGTCGGCTGGCTGACGCCCAGCCGCTGGGCCGCCACGGTCATGGTGCCCGCGTCGGCGATGGC
>JBITAB010000321.1:0-5980 GCA_044439825.1 Phycisphaerales bacterium JB064
GGGTCGGCGAGCCGGCGCTCTTCGTACGCCTTCTCGAGCCTGGGCAGTTCCGTCAGCGGAGCGTCGGTCGTCAGCACCCACGGCTCCATCGTGAACACCCCCATCTCGCGCGCAGGATCGGTGTTCGCGAGCGCGAGACCCTCCGCGGCCGTCCGCGCGTCGAACACGAAGATCCCACGATGGTCGGGCTCGCTGCGCGGCGGGCCGAGCGGGCCGGCGATGAGCAGGTCGCCGGCCTCGGCCATCCGCTGCATGTTGGCGAAGTGGCCTTGCATCGCCCGCTGGGACTGCTCCTGCGTCGGCTGGCTGAGCGTGCCGGTGCGGATGAAGACGAACGCGTAATTACGCTCGGTGGAAGCCTGGGCCGTCTCGCGCTCCGCCTCGGCATCTTCCATGCAAGGCCCGCACGCGCAGCCCGTGAGACCCACGCACAGCGTGATCGCTAGAGAACCAATCAATCCGCGCACGCGTCACCTCCTATCGAACCGTCCATTTGTCGCCGTGATGCGCCACATTACGGCTTGCCGTCACGCTTGCCCTGATCGGGCTTGGGCTGTTCGGGCCTGGCTTGCGGCTTGTCATGATCGGCTGCCACGGGCCGGGGCTTGGGCTGCGTCTCGCTCACGCGGCCGAGCGCCCCGGGCAGCTCCACACCCGCCTGCTTGGCGAGCTCGTGCACCGGCGGCAGCGCGCCGATGAGCCCGGCCAGGAAGTCGCTCGTCGCGCCGCGCACGCCGTCCTTGCCCTCGATGTTGCCGCCGCCGCGGCCATTGTCCCACACGGTGATCTTGTCGATCTTGAGGTTGCTGATGGCCTTGACCTGCTGGGCGACCAGCTCGGGCAACTGCTCGATGAGCAGCAGCGTGGGGGCCACCTGCGGGTTGTTGGCCGCGGCCTCCATGAGCTGGCGGTAGCCGTCGGCCTTGGCCTCGAGCACCTGGCGCACGCCCTCGGCCTCGGCCTTGTACTTGGCCAGCACGGCGTCGGCCTCGCCTCGCGCCTCGCGGCGGCGCTTCTCGGCCTCGGCCTCGGCGGCGATCTCGATGCGCTGCTTCTCAATCTCCTGCGGCGCCAGCTCTTCCTTACCCAGGCGTGCGATCTCCTGCTCGCGCTCGGCCTTCAGGATCGCCTCGTGCGCCATAGCCGACGCCACCTCGGCCCGACGCTGGCTCTCGGCACGCACCTCGGCCAGCTTCGCGTTGTACTCGGCGATCTGCGCCTGGCTGGTGTTCTCGCCCTCGACGGCCCGAGCCTCGGCCTCGGCCACCTGCACGCGCTGGGCCTGCTCGGCACGCTTCTTCGCGGCGGCCGTCTCGGCGGCACGCTCGGCGATGGCGATGTCCTGGTTGCGGCGGCTCTCGGCCTCGCCGGTCACGGCCTGGGCCTCGAGCTCGGCCAGCGCCACGCGCTGCTTGCGCTCGGCTTCCTTCTGGCCCTCGGTCGCGGTCGCCGTTTCCTTGGCCACGCTCACGGTGCGCTCGCGGTTGGCCACGGCCTCGCCCGTGGCGCCATCGCGGTCGGCCTGGGCCACTTCCACCTTGGCCTTGTTGATGGCCTCGGCCGCGGCGCGCTGGCCGATGGCCTTGATGTAGCCGCTCTCGTCGGTGATGTCTCGGATGTTCACGTTGATCAGCTCGAGGCCGACCTTGTTGATCTCGTTGGTGACCGTCTCGCGGATCTGGCTCTCGAACTTCTCGCGGTCCTTGTTGATCTCCTCGATCGACAGCGTCGCGATCACCAGACGCAGCTGGCCCAGGATGATGTCCTGCGCCAGCTCGCGGATGCCCTGCGGCGGCTTGCCCAGCAGGTTCTCCGCCGCGGCGGCCATCAGCACCGGGTCGGGCGCGATGCGCACCGTGAAGGTCGATGGCACGTTCACGCGGATGTTGTTCAGCGACAGCGCGCCCTCGAGGGGGATGTCGATCACCAGCGGCTCGACGCTCATGTAGGCGTGCTGCTGGATGACCGGGAAGACCACCTTGATGCCGCCGTTGTAGCAGCGCCGGCCCGTCTTGCCCGCGCTACCCCATACCACCAATATGCGGTTGGGTGGGCAGCGCTGCACCCGGGCCGCCAGGAACCAGATGACCAGGACAAAGACGAAGAACGCCACGCCAAGACCGATCATCGCGAACATGCCAATGTTGTCGCCCGACTCGCCCTGCGCCAGCACGGGCGCCAGCGGCGTCGAACTCATAAGAACCGAATGCATCATGGACAGAGTCCCCCCTTCCCAAACCCCTCCGGGGTCGGTCCCGCCTCTCCGGGAATGTGCGAATCAGGATAGGCCAAGCCCGGCCGGACCCAGTAAAGGGCCCCTTTCAGGATCAGGCCCGCTCGACCAGGAGTGTGTTCTGCTGGGTGTCGGCCGACACGATCTTGACACGCGTCCGCGGGGCGATGGGTTCGTCGCCCGCCTGCACAGCGTCGTACTCGCGCCGGTTGTGGTCGATGACCACCGAGACCGCCCCGCGGCCCGCGTTGGCCGGCGGCACGGTGATGGCAACATCGCCGATCAGACCGGTGGCCCGATCGATGCTGATGTTGCCCGAGCGTTGCATCTTGAAGACCTGCCGCGTCAGCCACGCGGCCAGCCAGGCCACGCCCACGCCGCTGATCACAGCGATAGCGACCGACCCGGGCATGCCCAGATCGAGCACGCGATAGGCGGCAAGGCCCATCCAGCCGCTGCCGACGCAGAATGCCGAGATGGTCTGGACACTCAGGGCCCGGAAGTCTCCGGCCCCACTGGTGTCCATGTCGACGTCGATGTCCAGATCCCCGCCCAGCTCTCCCATGAAGAGCTGGATGAGGAAGATGCCGGTGCCGAACAACGCCGGCACCGCGAACCACACCGCGCCATCGCCAAAGAACCAGTCGAGCATGCCGAGCCCTCCCCTCCGCGAGCTTGTTGGGGAACTGGTCGCGGCGGTTTTACTTGACGTCCTTGCCCGAGACCACGTCCTCGACCGAGGCGGGCGGGTGGGCGCCGGCCTCGAGCTCGCCCCGCTTGAGGCGACCGACGTACTCGCGGTAGGCCTTCATGGCCTGGCTGCCGAAGATCACCATGATCGGGATGTTGGCCACCAGCATCACGCCCAGGCCCAGCGTGGTCCACATGTCCAGCTGCGCATCGGTGCCGATCAGCGGCACCTTGTTGCCGTTGCGGGTGATGATGGGCATGGCGGCGATCGTGGTCAGCAGGATCAGGGCGCAGTACACCAGCTTGTAGACCAGCACGATCGGGCCAACGCTCTTGTCGCCGGCGCGGCCGAAGAGGTAATAGATGCCCTGCTCGCCGTAGTAGCTCCACGAGATCATCGTCGAGACGGCAAACAGCCATGCCGCGATGGACACCAGCCACTTGCCAAGGCCCGGCGTGACGCGGTCGAACGCGTGGGCCGTCAGGCTCGCTCCGGCGTAATCGCTGTAGATACCAACCGCCATGCCGCCGGCCTGGGCGGGCTCGCCTTCGGCGACCGCGGGAAGCGGCAGCGCATCGGTCTGCAACTCGGGCCGCTTGGTGGATTCGAGCGTCGACCAGTTGACGACCCACTGGTCGGCGTCGTTGCGGGCCACCGTGCCCGTGATGCGGCGCAGGTCTCGGCCCGTGTTGGTGTCGGTATCGGCCTGCACGACGACGAAGACGGTCTCGCCGTCACGCCACCCGGCCTCGCCCTCGGGCGTCAGCAGGATGCGCTTGGCGTCGGCGGTCTTGGCCGGCAGCGGCGGGCTGGTAATCGTCCACGTGTCGGCGATCGGCTGCCCGGCGGCGTCCATCGCCGGCTGCACCTGGACAACCTGCTCGCTGGGCACGAAGGCCTCGGGCGGGCGGTTGTACGCGCCGCTGGAGAGGATCACCAGCGCGGTCAGCGTGCACACGACGATGGTGTCGATGAAGGGCTCAAGGCCCGCCACGATGCCCTCACGAACGGGCTCGTCGGTCTTGGCGGCCGAGTGGGCGATGGGGCTTGAGCCCTGGCCCGCCTCGGAGCTGAACAGCGCGCGCTTCACGCCCCACATGGCCGCGTAGCCGAGCGTGCCGCCCATGAAGGCGCCCGCGGCGTCGGGCGCCTGGCCACCCAGGAAGCTGGGCAGGCCGCTGCGGATGATCAGCATGATCATGTCGGGGATCACCGAGATGTTCATGACCAGCACGTAGAGCGCGGCGGCGACGTAGAGCACGCACATCAGCGGCACGATGCGACCGGCCACCGAGCCGATGCGCTTGATGCCGCCGATGATCACCAATCCGACGACGATCGCCAGGATGATGCCCGTGACGACCTGGGGCACGTCGAAATAGGTCTTGGTCAGGTCGGCGACGTTCCAGGCCTGGAACATGTTACCACCCGTCAGCGCGCTGATGAGCAGGGTGACGACGAAGATGCCGCCGATGATCGTGCCGATGGGACCGAGCCCCCACTTGGCGAATCCCTTGGCCACGACGAACATCGGCCCGCCGTGGGGGTTGTCCGGATCGTCGGTGTTGCGGTAGAGCATCGACTGGGTGACCTCGGTCATCTTGAGGGCCATGCCCAGCAGGCCGATGATCCACATCCAGAGCACCGCGCCCGGGCCGCCCAGCGCGACGGCCAGCGCCACACCGCCGATGTTGCCCAGGCCGACGGTCGCCGAGAGTGCGGCAGAGAGCGCCTGGAAGTGGTTGATGGCGCCCGGGTCGTTCTTGTCGTCGTACTTGCCGCGGATGACCGACACGCCGTGCGTCAGCGCCCGGTATTGCCCGAAGCCGCTCCAGATGGTGAAGACCAGGCCGACGACGACCAGCGTGTAGACGACGAACTCGTGGAAGAGCAGGCCGTTGATGGTATTGACAAAGCTCTCGATGCCGGCCATGGAGGGATGGTCCTTTCTTCGAGACGGAAAAGGTCACAGAGGACAGGCGACTCTGGGGCGCTCGGCACGCCCGCTGGGGTCAATCCGGATGGGCCTGGGGCCCACGAGGACGCATCATCCCCCAAACAGGCTCCCGATTCAAGCCCTTCTGGGCGATTTGGGGCCCAGCGCCGCCAGATTGCGCACGGCTATGGCGATGCGGGGGCGGGAGTTACGCCTTTGGGGTCGCCGGCCTGTCGGTTGCTGTCGGTAAAGAGCCGGACAAGAGGTCCGCGTGGTCACCCACGCGGCTCGGGCAGAGACGCTATGCCGGGCTGATGCCTCTATAGAGCTGCTGCACGCGCTCGGCCTGCTGCTTGCGGACGCCCTCGAGCACCAGGCGCGGCACCCGCCAGGCCTGCTGGCCGGCCGTCACGTTCGAGCAGTGCTCGCTGAGGCACTGGTAGAGGAACTTGAACGCGTCGCGCGGCTGGTGCATCTGGTCGAGCGCGTCGACCAGGTCGCGCTCGGTCACGTCCTCGGCGAAGAGGTCGACCAGGCTGATGGGCTTGGCGCCGGGCTCCAGGCACGCCTTGAGCCGCGCATCGCACAGGTCGTAGAGCATCGCGCCCGTCCAGCTCAGCCGGTCGACGAGGTTCTGCTTGTCGAGGCGCGCTTCCTGGAAGAACGCGCTGCTCTCGCGATACAAGGCGTGCCGCAGCTCGATGGGCAGCAGCATCTTGACGCCCACGCCGTCCATCTGCAGGAACTTGTTGGACAGCAAGGGCCAGATGAGGGCCCGCATCGCCTCGGGGTTGCCGCTGATCAGGCTGGGCTCGTCGACGCGGTCGATCACGATGAGCAGGCCGCGGAAGCCCAGGGGGCTCAGCACGCGACGCAGGCGTTCGAGCATGGCGTAGCGCGTGTCGTCGGCGTCGGTCGTGGGCAGGCTGGCGCTGCTGGCCAGCATGGGCTCGAGCTGGGCGAAGCTGTGGGCGTAGGACAGGTCGCCGCGGCTGGTGACGCGCAGCTGCTTGCGGACCTTGCGGCCCAGGCGCTGCATGGCCATGCGGTCCAGGGCCAGCCGCTTCACGCCCGCCGCCGCCCACACGACCGCGCCGGCCGCGACCAGCACCCACCACAC
>JBITAB010000322.1:0-2549 GCA_044439825.1 Phycisphaerales bacterium JB064
AGGCCCGATACGTGATCGACTTCGGCGTGCACGCGGCCTTCGACCCCACCGACCCCGAAGACATGGCCATGATGCGAACGAAGCTCGAGGACGAACTGGGCTTGGTCCTGGCGCCAAAGGAAAACACCGTCCCCATGGTGACGGTGGTGGAGAAGAAGACGCCCGCCGCGAACTAGCAGCCAGACTCGAAGGCGTTCAGGAACACCAGCAGGTCGAAGATGTCCAGCGAGCCGTCGCCGTTCAGGTCGGCTCGCGGATCTCCCACCTCGAAGAGGTTCATGAACTCGAGCGTGTCGAAGATCGTGGTCTGGCCGTCGCCATCCAGGTCGCTCGCGCACGTCAGCGAACGCACGCGGTGGAGCACCAGCACCACGGCGTCGGCCTCGTGCTCCACCTTCCACTGGTAGATCAGCCCGGCGTGGAACGTCTGCGCGACGTGGTCGAACGTGCCGGTGACAGCACCCTCGGGAGCCGTCATGATGGTGAACACGTCGCCCACGCGGGGGCGGAAGCCCTCGTCGGTGTTGAACAGCGAGACTTCCAGCGTGCCGGCGAGCGACACCGGTCCCTCGCTGATGCGCAAGACGCCGTGCTCGCTGCCCGCCGCATAGCCGCCCAACGCGACGCGGAGCACGCCTTCGATGGACTGCTCGAAGCGGTCGGCTCGCAGATCGGTGGCCGCGCCGTCGCCCAGCACCATCGTGGCGTCGTTCGCCAGGCCGATACGCCACAAGTTGGGCGCACCGGTGGCGATGAGCGTGCCGCCCACGCCGTTGCGGATCGTGCCCGAGCCGGTGTACGCCACGCCGCCACGGATGATGGTGGCGCCGCGGGTGCGCAGGGTGGTGTTTTCGGGCAGCGCGATGAGGGCGCCCACGAGCAGTTCCAGGTCGGCGGCGATCTCGGCGGCGCCCGATGGCACCTCGAGCGTGCCGCCGAGCCTCATGGGCGAGCCCGACACGCGCCTGGCCGCGAAGGGTGAGCCGCCCGCCAGCGTCATCCAGCCGTGCATCGACCACGAGTCCTCGGGGTTGCTCAGCCTGATGGTGAGCGCGGGGAGGAACCCGCCGACCACCTCGATGTCGCAGGCCACGATGTTGTCGCCGCCCTCGTCGATGCGGTCGGCCTCGATCACCAGGGGGTTGCGCACCGTCCACTGGTTGTCGCGGTCGGCGCCGTCCATGTCGAAGGTGCGCGCGGTGATGAGCGTGCTCGGGCCGCTGCTGGTCGCGAAGCCGTCCTGCCGCACCGTGCCGTCGAAGACGACCTGGCCCGAATATTCCGTGGCCGCCCCGAAGCTGACATAGCCATCCGCGGACGAGCCCGACGCTGTCGCGAAGCGGCCGCCGTTGACCACCGCGCTCGAGCGGAACCGCATCTGCGCTCCGCGAGCGAGCGTGTACTGGCCGCCGTCGACGGTCGTGAAGCCGGCAAGGTCGAGGCGTGCGCCCTCCTCCAGATCGGCGCGCGCCGTGCTGTTCAGGTTCACGATCGAGCCCATCCGTAACTGGGCGGCCGGCCCGAGCGACAACTCGCCGTCGAAGTTGAGCTGGGAGCCGTCGATGCGGCTGTCGCCGACCGAGCCGCTTGCGCCGGTGACGATCACGCGGCTGTCCTCGTCGGCCGTCCAGGGCTGGGCGAGCGAATCCATGATGAGGCGAGACTCGGGACCGAGCTTGATGTCGCTGCTGAAGTCGTCAACGAGCGAATCGGTCAGCACGCGCAGCGTCTCGGCGCGCCCGTGCAGGTCGAGCACGCCCTGTTCCTGCTGGCCATCGAGGTCGATCCGTCCGCGGACGCCACCCTCGACGTCGACGAAGACCTGCATCAGGTTGCCCTCGCCGGGTCGGATGATGCCGTCGTTGCGGAAGGCCACCCGCGCATCGGTGTACAACTCCCCCCAGCCCGTGATGAGGCCGCGGGAGCGAGACGGGCCGCGCAGCAGGACCTGGGCCCTGTCGTCCAGCAGCATGCGCGTGCCCGGGCCCATGTCGAGCTGGGCGTCGAACTCGAACAAGGAGATCGGAGCGGTGGGGTCCTTGTCGGACAAGCGAAGCGTCGTGCCGGCGCCGGTCATGGTCGAGACCAGCCCCTCGTCCAGACGCAGCAATCCCCTGTCCAGGTCGAGCGTCGATCCGCCCGCCAGGTGCAGGGCCGCCGCGTCCTGCAGGTACATGTCGGTCATACGCACGGTGACGATGGGCCAGCTAGTTCCCCCGATACGCACGACGTCGAGGTCGCCGGGCATGTCGCCGCCGCTCCAGTTGCCCGGGTCTCCCCAGAAGCCGCTGGAAGGGCGGACCCACCGAACGTCGTCGGCGTGCACCGACGAGGCCAGGCCGGCCGAGGCGGCCAGCACGATTGCGAGTGCGCAGCGACGGCGCGAACAACGGCTCATGCGGTGCATGGGAATCTCCTGAGAAAAAGTGAACGGCGGCCGGAAGTCGCTCCCGAGCCACTGTTCACGCGGAGAAACCCATCATGTCGCGCCACGCCTGGCGCTGGTCAGCACCCCGCGTCGAAGGCGTTCTGGAAGGCCAGGAAGTCGA
>JBITAB010000322.1:2649-5959 GCA_044439825.1 Phycisphaerales bacterium JB064
AGGAAGTCGAGGAGGGTCAGCTCGCCGTCGCCGTCCAGGTCGGCACGACACGCGACGCCCAGGTTGGGCAGCACGCCGAAGCTCTCGTCGTAGTTTCGTGTGGTGACCAGATCGAGCAGGCCGTCGCCGGTCATGTCCGCGAGCTCGACGCCCGTGGTGTTGCGGCCCGCGGCGTAGAACCGCGCGGGCTGCAGCCCGCCGTCGCCGGTTCCCAGCGCGAGCACGACACGGTTGGCCAGGCCCAGGGCGATGGCCACATCGAGGTTGCCATCGCCGTCGGCGTCGCCCAGCGAGAGGTACTTGGTGCGGTCGGTGAGCGTGAGGCTGGCCGATTCGCTGAAGGTGCCGTCGCCGTTGCTCAGCAGCACCTTCACGGTGTTCGATTCTTCGCCGGCAACGACGGCATCTTCGAGGCCATCCCCGTCCATGTCGCCCGCGGTGATGAGGTTCGCTGCACCGATGCCGATCGGGCTGAGCCGAACCGGCTCGAAGGTGCCATCGCCACGTCCCAGCAGCACGTGGATCGAGTCGCTCGTGCCGCGCACGCTCAGGATGTCCGCGACGCCATCGCCGTTGGCGTCCCCGCTGGTCAGGGCAAACTGGAACGTGCCGACCTGGTGCCCGGAGGGCGCTGCGAACGAGCCGTCGCCCAGGCCCAACTGCACGAAGAGCTGGGCGCCGAAGAGGTTGGTGGTCGCCGCATCGATCAGACCGTCGTTGTTAAAATCGGCCAGCACGAGCCGGTTGGCCAGGCCCGCCGTGGTCGTGAAGACACGGTCTCCAAACTCGCCCGCGCCGTTGTTGAGCCGGATGGCCAGGCGGTTCTCGTTGTTCTCGAAGGCTACCAGATCCAGATCCCCATCCGTGTCGACATCGGCGAACTGCACGGAGTAGCAGAACTCGTCGGGCGAATACACGACCGGATCCTCGAACCCGCCGCCGCCATCGGAGAGCACCACCGTGACCGGACCAAACTGGCCGTGCGCGATGGCCATGTCCAGGTCGCCATCGCCGTTGGCGTCGCCGGTGTCGAACCAGCCTGGCGTGGGGCCTGCGGCGTACACCGATTGCTGTTGGAAAGCGACGCCACCCGCGCCGCCTGGGCCGCCAAGGTTTGGCATGGGCGTGATGCCAGCCGTGCTGGCGACGAGGTCGGGAACGCCATCTCGCGTAAAGTCGACGATCGCCGTCGCGGCCGAGCCGACGCCGAGCCGCCATCGGCCGGCGTCGGTGAAGCCGTCCGGTCCATCGTTGCGGAAGAAGACCACGGCCGACTCATCGGACTCGCCCAGGATGAGGTCGTCGTCCCCGTCCATATCCATGTCGCCAGCCGTCAGGAAGAGGGGGCGCCCGACGACATCGAAGTAGGTCGCCTCCTCGAAGATGTCGTCTCGCGACTCGAAGATCGCCACGCCAAGCCCCTCGGCCCCGCCCGCCGCCAGGTCCTGGTCACCGTCGCCGTCGTAGTCGATCAGGGCGAGCCCGGTTGGCACGCCACGCGTGGCATAGTCACGACGCGCCACAAACGCACCGGCGCCATCGCCAAACATCAGGGTCACCATCGAGTCGGCGACGGCGGCGAAAACGAGGTCGGCGTTGCCGTCCCCGGTGAAGTCGCCGATGATCGGGCTCGCGGGCCGCTCGCCCACGAAGTACCGCAGGTTCGGCGGCGCGAGGGTCCCATCGCCGTTGCCCAGCAGGATCAACACTTCGTCGGTGCTGTTCCCAATGGCTACGACGTCAAGCGTGCCGTTGTTATCGAGGTCACCCAGGGCCACGCTTGTTGTGCTGGCCATGGTGTCGTAGGTCACCCGCTCGTCGAAGGTGCCATCCCCGCGATTCAGCAGCACGCCGACGGCCCCGGCGCTCGAGGCGGCGGTGACCACGTCGAGATCGCCATCGCCGTCCATGTCGCCAATCGCGAGACTGGCGACACCCAGGCCCCCGGACGTGGAACGGCCCGGTCCGAAGCCGCCTTCGGACAATCCGAGGTATACCCAAACCAGGTTCCCGCGTGAAGTCACCAGGTCGCCGATGCCGTCGCCATTCATGTCGGCGATGGAGGGTCGGCTTCCGTCCGGCAGGGTGCGATTCGGGAAAATGTCCTGCGCCGTGGTCACGGTTCCGCAGCAGGCCAGAAGGAGCGTTGCGATCGTTGTCTTCGAGTTCATCATGGTCTCCCCGTTCTTGTTCTTCCGCGTTGGTCCCATCCCGCCGTGTGGGGCAGACACGGGCAGGCCCAAACGGCGTACCACTCAAAACTTGGCGGGTTGCTGATCCCCGGGAGGCACGTCAGAAAATCGGCGTCTGTTTGGCGTGCCCGCTCCGCGAACCGGTCCCTTGCCGACCACTTTTTGGCCTACACTTGCCGCCTATGGCCAAGACCCGTGAGATCAAGAAGCGCATCAAGGCGGTCAAGAACATCCAGCGGATTACCCGCACGATGCAGATGATCGCCACCAGCAAGTTCGCCAAGAGCCAGAGCCGGGCCGAGGCCACCAAGCCCTACACCGAGGGCATCTTCGAGCTCGTCCAGGAGCTGGCCGCCACCGCGGGCAACGTCAGCCACCCGCTGATCGAGGGCCCCGAGGGCGGCTTCAAGGACGACGCACGCCCGCTGACCCTGGTGCTCACCAGCGATCGCGGCCTGTGCGGCCCCTACAACGGCTCGGTGCTCCGCACGGCCATCAAGCACCTCCGCTCCGACAAGGCCCTGGCCGAGGGGCCCGTCGAGGTCGTCGGCAAGAAGGGCGTGGCCTTCATGCGCTTCAACGGCGTGAACGTCTCCCGCCACCACACCCAGTTCGGCGACCGCCCCGAGTTCGAGCAGGTGCAGGAGCTGGCCGAGAACTACATCGAGCTGTTCCAGGCCGGCCGCATCACGGGCGTCAACCTCGTCTACATGCGCTACCAGAGCGTGGCCCGCCAGAGCCCGACGGTCATCCAGCTGCTGCCCCTGAAGCCCCCGGCCGTGGACACCGAAGAGGGCGGGCTGAGCGCCCAGTACGAGTTCAGCCCCGACGCCGAGGGCCTGCTGGCCGAGCTGCTGCCCGAGACGGTGAAGACCACGCTGTTCCAGGCGTTCAACGACTCGGTGGTCAGCGAGAACATCGCCCGCATGGTGGCGATGAAGGCCGCGACCGACAACGCCGGCAAGATGGGCAAGGCCCTGAAGCGCAAGTTCAACCGCGCCCGCCAGGCCCAGATCACCACCGAGCTGAACGAGATCGTGTCGGGCGCCGCGGCGCTGGGCTGATCGTTCGAGCTTCGATCGGATCCAACGAGCCCACGTCGCAAGACGTGGGTTTTT
>JBITAB010000323.1:0-5794 GCA_044439825.1 Phycisphaerales bacterium JB064
GGCGAGCGCCGCGTCGCGTTCGCGATCGCGACGACATACTCGAGGATCTTCTGATCCACGCGCACCGCGTTGGCAAGCCGCTGCAACTCGGCGAGCGTCTCGAGCTCCATCACGGGCTTGAGCTGGGGCAGCGCCGTGCTCGCCGGCCGGCTCTCGAGCACGCGCACCTCCGTCGCCGCGTCGGGATAGCCCAGCCGCGTGCGCATCAGGAAGCGGTCGAGCTGGTTCTCGGGCAGCAGGTACGTGCCCTCGAAGTCGTAGGGGTTCTGCGTCGCGATCACCATGAACGGTCGCGGCAGCGCGTGGCTCGTGCCGTCGATCGACACCGTGCCCTCGCTCATCGCCTCGAGCAACGCCGTCTGCGTGCGCGGCGTCGTCCGGTTGATCTCGTCGGCCAGCACGATGTTCGCGAAGATCGGCCCGGGCTTGAAGGAAAACTCGCCCCGCTCGCGGTCGTACACGCTGACGCCCAGGATGTCGCTGGGCAAGAGGTCGGGGGTCATCTGCACGCGGGCCATGCGGGCCTGCACGCTGCGCGCGATCGCGCCGGCCAGCACCGTCTTGCCCACGCCCGGCACGTCCTCGATCAGCAGGTGCCCGCCGGCCAGCATGGTGCGCAGCACGCGGTCGATGGCCTTGGGGTTGCCCATGAAGACCGAGGCGATGTTCTCTCTGAGCTTCGAGATTGGCCCGGCGGCGTCGGTCATTGCAGGCTCCGAGAGTCCGTGTATTCGAGGTATGAGTTCGGTAAGTGAGGGAAGAAGCGAGCATACGCCCCGAGGCAGCGCCTGTCGGTTGCCGATTCGGGCCCGCGGCAAGCCCGGCAAACTCGCCAAATGGCGGCAGCCCAGCTACCCTTACGCCCCCTCGCCGGAGGCGTTTGCCGGCAAAGGTAGATCCACCGCCGATTGTTCCCCGCCAGCAGCCTATCAGATGCCGGAAACTTCCAACGACAGCCCCGCCAGCCCCCCGGGCATCGCCCTCTACGGCCCCAAGGCCGTCGGCGTCGGCATGGGCGCGTCCACCATCGGATGCGCCCTGGGCGGCTCTCTGGCGTTGCTGATGAAGGCCGAGGGCGACTCGCTGGCCGGCGCCGCCGCGGCCGCGGGGCTGCTGCTGGGCTCGTGGCTGCTGGCCGGGGCGCTGGCCGCCCTCACAGGGCCCTATCGCCCCGCCACCGCGGGCATGGCCTGGCTGGCGCTTTCCACCGCGAGATTGATGATTCTGGTGGTCGCGGGCATTGCCTTGGCCCTCGCCGCGCCAACGATGGGGCTCGGCTTGTGGCTCGCACTGCTGCTGGGCGGCCTGACGGCGGTGGCCATCGATAGCGCTTTGGCCCTGCAAAGCTTCCGCCAGCACGCGAGTGGCCAGCCGATCGCCGGCAAGGATCGCACCGCTTCGCTCAACCCAACGACCGGAGGCACGCGTTGATGCCCTTTGGCCTCGAAAGCTTGACCTACATGCTCGCCGCGGCGGATTCCAACGCCCTGCCAAGCCCCGTGGACCACATCGTGGCCCACCCCTTCTGGTCGCCCGGCGGCTGGTGGATCTGGTCGTCGGCCACCGCCAACCTGCTCATCTCGGGCGTGCTCATGCTGCTCATCGGCCTCTACGTCGCCAAGCGCGTGCAGACCGGGCCCGACAGCCAGGGCGAGGCCCGCTACCTCACCAAGGGCAAGTTCGCCCAGCTCGTCGAGGTGCTCATCGTCGGCCTGCGAGACATGATGATCCGCCCCGTGCTGGGCGATCGGGCCGAGAAGTTCCTGCCCTACCTGCTCGCGGTCTTCTTCTTCATCCTCATCAACAACCTGCTGGGCATGATCCCGCTGCTCGACTTTGGTGTGTTCGTCAATTTCTACGCCCACGAGGCCGGCCTGGCCGGCGCCGACAAGTGGAAGGACCTGCACATCGCGCCCTTCGGCGGCACCGCCACCCAGAGCATCTGGGTCACCGGCGCGCTGGCCATCATCGCCGGCCTGGTGATCAACATCGCCGGCCTCAAGCGCCTGGGCGTGGCCGAATACGCCAAGCACCTGACCGCCGGCACGCCGGTCTTCCTCTGGCCCATCATGGTGCCGGTGGAGATCATGGGCACGGCCATCAAGCCCATCGCCCTTGCCCTTCGTCTGTTCGCCGTCATGACGGCCGGCCACATCCTGCTGGCGGTCATGTTCGTGTTCTTCGAGATGATCGCCCGCGACACCGCCGCCCTGGGCACGGGCGCGGGCCTGCTGGTGGCCGTCATCCTGTGGATCCCCGTGATCCTCATGGCCACGTTCATCTTCCTGCTGGAGGTCTTCGTCAGCTTCCTGCAGGCGCTGATCTTCATGTTCCTCACGGCGGTGTTCATCGGCCTGCTCGACCACCACGGCGAGCACCACCACCACGTGGACGAGCATTACGACCAGGACGTTCCCACCGCGGCCTCGATTGTCTGAGACCGAGGACCGCTTTTCACGAGTACCCGTTCGATCGCAACCGGCTCAGGCCGGCAACGTTCCAGAAAGGATCGCAGCAACGATGACCAAGAACTTCGCCCTGGCCACCCTGGCCCTGCTCGTGTTCGGCCCCGCCCTCGCCATGGCCCAGACCGAGGGTGACGGCAACTTCACCTACTACGGCCTGGCCGCCATGGGCGCCGGCATCGCCCTCATCGGCGGTGGCATCGGCATCGGCCTGGTCGGCAAGGGCGCCGTCGAGGCCATCGCCCGCCAGCCCGAGGCCGGCGGCACCATCGGCCAGAACATGATCATCGCGGCCGGCCTGATCGAAGGCGCCACCCTCGTGGGCGCTCTCGTGGGCCTGCTCGTCGTTCTCATCAAGTAAGTCCGCCGCCCGCGTTGGTTTTCAGGCCGCACCACCGGTGCGCGCCCAGGAGGTCGCGATGCGACGTTCGATGCTCACATTGATGGCGGCGCTGCTCGCGGCGATCGCCCTGCTCGCCAGCCCGGCCATCGCGCCGGCGCAGGAAGGTCACGGCGAGACCGCCGACACCCACGCGGGCGACACCCACGCCGATCCGGCCCATGCCGGTGACGACGCCCACGCGGACGATCACGCCGCCGGCGATGGCCATGACGACCACGCCGGTCACGACAAGGGCACCGTGATCCCCGGCATCAAGCAGGGCGTGCCCATGATGCTGGCCACCTTCCTGGTGTTCGGCATCGTCTTCCTGCTGCTGTGGAAGCTCGCCTGGCCGCCCATCGTCAAGGGCCTCGAGGAGCGCGACCGCAAGATCCTCGAGGGCCTGGAAGCCTCCAAGCGCGCGTTGGCCCAGGCCGACGAGATGAAGGAGCGCTACGAGGCCCAGCTCACCGAGGCACGCAGCGAGGCCCAGCGCATCCTCGCGGAGACCAAGGCCCGCCAGGCCGAGTTCACCGCCGAGCTGCGATCCAAGGCCGACGCCGAGCTGTCCCGCATGCGTGAAAAGGCGCAGAAGGACATCGACGCCGCCCGCCGCGTGGCCGTCAATGAGCTCTACGCCGAGGCCGCCCGCCTCGCCACGCTCATGGCCAGCAAGATCCTCGAGCGCGAGGTCAGCGAGCAGGACCAGGCCCGCCTGGTCGAGCAGGCGCTCAAAGAGTTCGAGGCCAGCCGCAAGGCGTCCAACAACTAACACCCCTTCCGGGAGTACCACGGCATGCCGCTGCTCGAATCCCCGCCCGACGCGCTGTCGGACATCTACGCCACGAGCCTCTTCGAGGTCTGCCAGAAGAGCGGCGGCGACAAGGCCGTCCAGGAGACCCTCGACGAGCTCGAGGGCATCCTCGCCCTGGCCCGCAAGGACGAGGCCTTCAACGAGTTCCTCGCCTCGCGCGTGCTGCCCGCCAAGGACCGCGCCACGTCGCTGCGCACCATCTTCGAGGGCAAGATCAGCGGTCGCACGCTGACCTTCCTGCTGGTGCTCAACGACAAGGACCGCCTGGGCCGCCTGCCCGCCATGGTGCAGGCCTTCCACGACAAGGCCCAGGAAGCCTTCGGCCGCCTCGAGGTCGACGTCCATACCGCCGGGCCCATCAGCTCGGCAGACCTGGATGCCATCCGCGATCGCCTCGCCTCAGCCCTCAAGAAGGACGTGGTGGCCCACCACCGCAGCGACCCGGCCATGATCGGCGGGCTCAAGCTGCGGTTCGGTGATCGCCTCGTCGACGGCTCCATCGCCAGCCGCCTGCGTCGCCTGCGTGACCAGCTCGGGCACGACGGCGCCGCCCGTGTTCGCGCCCGCGTGGGCGAGATGATCGACGCCCAGGCCAGCGTCGAAGCCGACAACGCCTGAATCGCACACCCTCCTTCGACTCTCCACCAAAGGACAGTCACCCATGCCAACGCGGACCATCGACCAGACCCCCGTGGACGGCCAGCGGGTGCTCGTCCGCGTGGACTTCAACGTGCCCATGGATGGCGGCCAGATCACCGACGATCGCCGCATCCGTTCGGCCGTCCCCACCATCAAGAGCGTGCTCGACCGCGGCGGCAGCGTCGTGCTCATGAGCCACATGGGCCGCCCAAAAGGCGAGGGCTACGAGGCCGAGTTCTCGCTCGAGCCCGCCGCCAAGCACCTCTCGAGCCTGCTCAACAGGCCCGTGCAGTTCCCCTCGCACGACTGCGTCGATGACGCCGCCGCCAAGGCCGTCGCCTCGCTCAAGCCAGGCGGCGTCCTGCTGCTCGAGAACCTCCGCTTCCACAAGGCGGAAAAGAAGGGCGACGAGGCCTTCGCAGCCAAGCTCGCCGCATACGGCGACGTCTACGCCAACGACGCCTTCGGCACCTGCCACCGCGCCGACGCCTCGATGGTCGCCGTCCCCCGCGCCATGTCGGGCAAGCCCAAGGTCGCCGGCCTGCTCGTCGAGAAGGAGATCGCCTTCCTCAGCGAGGCCATCGCCAACCCCCGCCGCCCGATGGTCGTCATCCTGGGCGGCGCCAAGGTGTCGTCCAAGATCGGCGCCATCGAGCACCTGCTGCCCAAGTGCGACGCCATGCTCATCGGCGGCGCCATGGCCTACACCTTCATGCGCGCCAAGGGCGAGCCCACCGGCACCAGCCTGGTCGAGGAAGACCACGTCGCCACGGCCGAGCGAGCCATGGCCGCCGCCAAGGCCGCCAACGTCGACCTGCTGCTGCCTATCGACCACATGATCGCCGAGAAGTTCGACCACGGCTCCCCCACCCGTGCGGTCGAGCGCATCCCCGACAACGCGGTCGCCGTCGATATCGGACCCAAGACCGCCGACCTCTACGCCAAGCGCATCGCGGGCGCCCAGTCGGCCCTGTGGAACGGGCCCATGGGCGTCTTCGAGTGGAAGGGGGCCGACGGCGGCACGCGGGCCGTCGCCGAGGCATTGGTGAAAGCAACCAGGGACGGGGCCACCACCATCGTCGGCGGCGGAGACTCGGCCGCCGCACTGGACGCGATGGGCCTGGCGGCCGATATGACTCATGTCTCGACCGGCGGGGGCGCGTCGGTCGAGATGCTCGAGGGCAAGCGTTTCGAGGCCATCGAGGTGCTCGACAGGGCTTCCAACACCTAGAGCCGACCGGGCCGCCCCGCCCGAAACACCCAAGGCCACCGCACCAGCACGGCCAAAGGGACGATTCCGAGGGCATATGGCTACCTACGACCTGTGCGTGATCGGCAGCGGACCCGCGGGCCAACGCGCCGCCATCCAGAGCGCCAAAGTCGGCAAACGCGTCTGCGTCATCGAGCGACGCCACGAGGTCGGCGGCGTGGCCGTCAACACCGGCACCATCCCCAGCAAGGCCCTGCGCGAGGCCATCCTGGGCACCAGCGGAA
>JBITAB010000324.1:0-2854 GCA_044439825.1 Phycisphaerales bacterium JB064
TAGGCATTGAAGACCCCATCTCCTGCGTAATGCCAGGTTGGGAATAAGTACAACACCGATGTATCCCACAACCACTGCGTGGACTTGGCCGAAGCCTGGAATGCTCGCCACTGCAGGGTCCAACTCGACGCGAATGTGAGCACTACACCCGCAAGCATCACAACCGCGATGCGGCGGAGCCAGCGGAGGCGTTTTGGTTTGGCTGGCGTGGTCATGGGCGGACCGCCTCGACGGGGTTGCCACACTCAGGGCATTGGGTGAGGCCTGTGGTGTCGTAGCCGCGACGGGGGCTGGGTGTACGTGGTTTTCGGGCTCGGCGGGCCATTGCTCTGAGCATACCACGGGGCTCCCCGTATCCCAAGCGCAAAGTGCGCGCTAAATCTGGTGGGCGGCGGGGTTTGGTACGCCACATGGGCTGGGACGGATCGTACATTGGGGTATGACGACCCTGCCCAGCGATTCGGCTGTCGATTCCCCATCCGGCGTGGCCCTCGAGACGAGCCGTCGGCAGTTCTTGAAGTCGGCCGCGGCGGTGACGATGGGCTTTGGCGGGCTGCAGTCGCTCTTTGCGCGTAACGCCTTCGCGACGCCGGCGAGCGAAGCCATCGGGCTTGGATTTGGCCCGCTGGTGCCCGACCCGAATCGGATCTTCGATCTGCCTGAGGGCTTCCGGTACCAGGTGATCAGCCGCATCGGCCAGACGATGAGCGACGGGCTGCTGGTGCCCGGGCTGCCCGACGCGATGGGCGCCTTCGAGGGGCCGAACGGCAAGACGATCATCGTGCGGAACCACGAGCTCGACCCCAGCAAGCTGGACGGCAGCCCGTATGGGCCGGGCCAGCGGCTGGCGGGGCGGCTGCCTCGCGCGAAGTTCTATGACGCGGGCTTTGGCAGCTACCAGAGCTTCGGCGGCACGACCACGATCGTCTTCGACACGCGCACGGGCACGGTCGAGAAGGAATTCATGTCGCTGGCCGGCACGATCCGCAACTGCGCTGGCGGGCCGACGCCCTGGGGGAGCTGGATCACCTGCGAGGAGACAGCCGAGCGCGCGAGCGACCGCCACGGCGACAGCCGCGTGTACGAGCACGATCACGGGTACAACTTCGAGGTGCCCGCGAGCGCGACGCCCGGGCTCGCCGAGCCGGTGCCCTTGCGTGACATGGGCCGGTTCATGCACGAGGCGGTGTGCGTCGATCCCTCGACGGGCATCGTCTACCAGACCGAGGATCGCCACGATGGGCTGATCTATCGCTTCGTGCCCAACGTGCCGGGCAAGCTGCGCGAGGGCGGGCGCTTGCAGGCGCTGTGCGTGAAGGGCAAGCTGAGCCTGGACACACGCAACTGGGAGAAGCAAAAGGTCGGCGTCGGCGAGCGTCTGCAAGTGGAATGGATGGACATGGACGATGTCCAGTCTCCCGAAGACGACCTGCGCAAGCGTGGCTTTGCGCGCGGTGCGGCGCGGTTTGCTCGTGGCGAGGGCATGTGGTGGGGGGCGCTGGCCGATGGCTCGCCGGCCTCGGCCTACTTCGCGTGCACGAGCGGCGGGCGGATCAACAAGGGGCAGGTGTGGCGGTACACCCCCTCGCCGGCCGAGGGCACGAAGGACGAGGCCAAGGAGCCCGGCGTGCTCGAGCTGTTCATCGAGCCCAACGACGCAGGGCTGATCGACAACGCCGACAACCTCACGGTGGCGCCCTTCGGCGATCTGGTGATCTGCGAGGACGGGGCTGATGAGCAGTTCCTCGTTGGCGTGACGCCCGAGGGACGCATCTACAAGATGGGCCGCAACGCGTGGAACAACAGCGAACTCGCGGGCGCGTGCTTCAGCCCCGATGGCAGCACGTTGTTCGTCAACGTGCAGACGGTGGGCATCACGCTGGCGATCACCGGGCCGTGGGAGAGCCGGCGGCCGAGCTGAGTCGGCGTGATTGGCTCGCGAAAGCGGCCATGTGCACAACAGGGTTCTAACATGGTCGATGCTTCGCATCGTGCTGTTGTGTGTTTGTGTGTTCTTCGCCGGTCCCGCGTGGGGGCAATCGCTGCCCGATGTGCAGGCGCCGTCTCAGGCCAGTGAGAGCGACTCGGGCGAGCAAAATGGGCAGGATGGTCGGCAGGGTGAGGGACCAGCCCCTCGCTTCGACAGCCCCCGCTCGACGATGATGACCTTCCTGCGGTCGGTGTCACGGTATCGCAACAGCGAGGCGTTCAGCGAGGAGCGGGCGCGGGCCGAGGACGATCTGGCCAAGGCGCTGGGGCTCGAGGGGCCCGAGGCGGTGACGGCGGTCAATACGGCGATCCGGCTGCACGAGAGCCTCAAACGCATGGGCGAGGTGTCGCGATTCTCGCTGCCCGATGCGGCGGCCGTGCGTCAGGCGGGTCGTGATGGCACGCCCATGGACCGGTTCGTCTACTTTCCGCACCAGCGCGACGACCTGGATGAACTCGGGCAGGCCGAGGCGGCCGATCTCGTGGGCGAAGACCTGGAGATTGCGCTCACGCGGCGCGCGGGCGGGGTGTGGACGTTCGCGACGCAGACGATCGATTCGTCCGAGCAGTTGTTCCGCACGCTCGGGCGTCTGCCGCCGCGGTGGGGCGAGGACGACGGCGAGCTGACGCCCGCCCTGCGCATCGAGCGCTGGGTGGCGTTCAACCTCGAGAGCGTCGTTCCCGATCGGTACCTCTGGGCCAGCTTCGCGGGCATCCCGGCGTGGAAGTGGGGGCTGATCGTCGTCATCATCTTCGCGGGCTTCGTGGCCGACGTCGCGGCGCTGGCGTTCGTGCGGTTCGTGTGGTGGATCGGATTCGCGCGGCGTGGCGTGAAGGCCGACCCGAAGATGGTGCGCCGCGCGGC
>JBITAB010000324.1:2954-10869 GCA_044439825.1 Phycisphaerales bacterium JB064
TGTTCGGCCTGGTGTACGTGGCGCACGCGATGGACTACGAGGTGCTGCCGCTGCTCACGGGCCTGGGCATCGGCGGGTTGGCGGTGGCGTTCGCGGCCAAGGACACGATCGAGAACTTCTTCGGCTCGATCGCGGTGATCGCGGACCGGCCGTTCGAAGTCGGTGACTGGGTGAAGGTGGACGACGTCGAAGGCACGGTCGAAGAGCTCGGGTTACGCTCGACGCGCATCCGGACGTTCTACGACTCGCTGGTGACGGTGCCCAACGCGACGCTGGTGCGCGCGGTGGTCGACAACTTTGGGCGCCGGCGGTATCGGCGGTTCAGCACGCACCTGGCGCTGCCATACGGCACGCCGCCGGAGAAGATCGAAGCGTTCTGCGAGGGCGTGCGCGAGATCATCGAGAAGCACCCCAAGACACGCAAGGACGTGTACCACATCTATCTCAATCGCTTCGGCGACAGCAGCCTGGACGTGCTGGTCTACATCTTTCACGAGTGCCCGGATTGGGCGACGGAGCTTGCCGAGCGGCAGCGGTTCATGCTCGACGTGCTGCGACTGGCCGAGGACGTTGGCGTCGAGTTCGCCTTCCCGACGCGCACGCTGCACGTGCTGCCCGACGAGGAGTGGGATGACGTGGCGTTTGCCGGTCGCGAGCGTGAGAGGGATGCACGCGACCCACGCACGCGCGGCGAACGCGACGGCGGTGATGTCGGCGGCGATGACGGCAAGGCCGACGGCGGCGATGATGGGGATGGTGGCGAGGACGGCGGCCGCTGACTACTTGTCGCGGCGGTAGTCCTTCTTGCCCTTGTCCCTGGCCTTGCTCTTGCGGCTCCGTCGCGTGCCACCGGGCATCTTCTTGAAGCCCGCACCGCCCGCAGACTCGAGCCCGCCGCCGCCCGCGCCAAGGGTGAGGCCCTCGACGGACTTGAGTTGGCTCTTACCCACGGCACGGCTCTCGGCGTCGGCGATGAACAGCTCGAGGCGGCGTTTGGGCAGGTCGACCGAGCCGATCTGCACACGGACGCGATCGCCGAAGTTGAAGCTGCGGCCAGAGTTCTTGTCGACCAGGCCGCCGGTCTCCTTGACGGTGATCCATCGCGGGGCCTGGTTGGCGCGCGTGGTGTCGCCGGGCAGGTCTTCGACCTTGATGAATCCGTCGGCGAGGTACTTGTCGATCTGGATGAAGAGGCCTCGCGTGTTGAGGCCCGTAACGACGCCGTCGAAGACCTCGCCCACCTTGTTGGAGAGCAGCTGGAGCACGAGGAAGCTGCGCAGCTCGCGTTCGGCGTCGGCGGCGTTCGCCTCGGTGTCGCTGATGTGGCGGCCGATGGTGACGAGGTCTTCCTGGGCGATGTAGGCGTCGGTGTCGGCCAGCCTGCGGCCAAGCAGCTTCATCTCCTTCTCGCCCTTGGGTGGCTTCTGGCCGTTGTCGGTCAGGCCCAGGTAGTCTTGCAGCAGGCGGTGGGTGAGCAGGTCGGCGTAGCGGCGGATGGGGCTGGTGAAGTGCGAGTAGGCGTCGCTGGCCAGGGCGAAGTGGCCGATGGGCGCGGGCGAGTACTCGGCCTTGCTGAGCGTGCGCAGCACGGCCATATGCACCGCGCGGCCCGAGGGCTTACCGCGTGTGGCGTCGAGGATGCTCTGGAGCTGCTCGCGCGTGGGATTCTTGGGGATGGAGTAGCCGGCGACCTTGGCGACCTTCTGGGCCTCTTCCATGCCCGCGGGCGTCGGCGCTGGGTGCACGCGCCGCATGACGGGCACGCTCATACGCTCGAAGAGCCGGGCGACGGCCTCGTTGGCCTCGACCATGAACATCTCGATGATCGTGTGGGTGAAGGCGTCGTCCTCGGGCTCGGCGTCGATGACGTGCCCGTTGTCGTCATAGATGAGCTCGGCGTCGGGCAGGTCGAGGTGGATCATGCCCGCGGCGCGGCGACGCTCGCGGATGGTGCGCGCCAGCTCGTCCATGAGCTTGACGGTGTTCTTGAGCTTGGGCGTGTAGTTGGGCTCGGTGCGGGCGTGCTTCTTGGCCTCTTCCTCGTTGCCATCGATGAGCGCCTGGGCCTCGAGATAGGTCATGCGCTTGGCGCTGTTGATGATGGTCTGGGCGGCGCCGGTGCGGACCACGCGGCCCGAGAGGTCGTAGTGGATGAAGATGCTCTTGGCGAAGCGCGGCACCTGGGGTTGCAGCGAGCAGATGCCGTTGCTGAGGATCTCGGGCAGCATCGGGATGACGTGGCGCGGCAGGTACACGCTGTTGCCGCGCTCGCGGGCCTCGACGTCGAGCGCCGAGCCTGGCGGGATGAAGTGGGCGACGTCAGCGATGTGGATGCCAAGCTCCCAGCCGTCGTCGGTGCGTTTGACGCTGATGGCGTCGTCGTAGTCCTTGGCGTCGGGTGGGTCGATGGTGGTGATGTAGTCTTCGGTCAGGTCGAGGCGGTCGGGCAGCGCGCTGGCGCCTTCGCCCAGGAAGCGGCCCACGGCCTCGTCGAAGTTACGCGTCGCTTCGCGGGCCTGATCGAGGCACGCATCGGGGAACTCGTCGGGCGGGAGCGCGTAGGCGGCAATGACGGCCTGGGTCTCGACGTCGGGCTTGCCGGCCTCGCCCAGCACGCGGGTGATCACACCCTCGGCCAGCGCGTTGCCCTCGGGATACTCGGTGAGGTCGATGATGACCTTGTCGCCCTCGCTGACGTACTTGCTGTCGGCGTCGGCGATGACGACCGGGCCGATGGAGGTGTCGCCGTCGGGCATGGCCAGCCAGGTGGTGCCGCGCTTCTGCATGGTCGCCGCGTAACTGGAGCGCTTGCGCTGCAGGATCTCGATGATGGCGGCGACGTATTGCGGGCCGAAGCCGCCACGGCCTGACGACTCACGCTTCTTGTCGCGGCGGATGCGCGCGCGGACGCGGTCTCCCGAGAGGGCGCCCATGGTGTCCTCGGGGGGCACGAAGATCTGGCCCTCACGCACCCTGAGGTCTGGGCGGATGAAGCCGAAGCCCTTGGGGTTTCGCTGGAACGAGCCCTCGATCTCGCGGTCGGCGTCGCCCAGGCTGGGCAGCATGACCTGGCCCGCGTTGCTCAGCGCGAGCTCGCCCTGCTCGACGAGCGCATCGACGGCGGTCTGGAAGAGCTCGGCGTCTTCGGCGCGAAGGTCTTCGGCCAGGGTCTGGACGGACGAGGGCGTGTACTGGTCGTGCGCGACGTGGCGGAGAATGGCGTCGCGATACTTGAGGGTGGCCTCGGTGGAATTGGAAGTTGGCATATAGCGGGCCCTCCTGGCCTGAAGCGCGGCGGGGCCTATCCCCGGCGGCCTCGAACCATATCGACCCGGCGGCGGTTTCTCCGAGAAACGGAGGGTGTTTGGTTATGCCATGAAGGGTTGTTCAGGTCACGCGGCCCGGCGATCTTCGGTGCCGGTGGCCTCGAGGGCGCGGACGACCGACCACAACTCGTGGCTCAGGCCGTCGCGGTTGGCCTTCTTGAGGGCGGGGCCCAGGGCCTTGCAGATGGAGCCGAAGTACCAGACGGCGAAGTCGCGGCCGCCCTTGAAGAGCGACCACGCGGATTCGCCCGAGCTCTGGTAGCGGGCGAGCACGGCGCGGGCGGACGCAACCGCGCCGCAGGTGGCCACGAGCAGGGCGCTCTCGTCGGCGACCTCCACTAACTTTGAGTGCACGTTGGACGGCTTGCCGCTGGGGCTCATGGGCACGGTGAGCAAGAGCTCGGCGCGCTCGAGAAGATCAACGGCCGGCTCACCAAAGCGGACGCTGGCGTCGTTGCGATCGACGCAGGGCGCCTTGGGATCGATGGTGTCGAGCAGGCCCGCGGCGACGGCCTCGTCCTCGCCGCCGCCGTGCTGGATGATGAGGGCCGCGGCGGCGAGGCGCTGGGCCGCCGCGGACGAGGCTTCCATGGACGCGAAGGCGCCGCCGTCGAGGCTCAGCACGGCCTGCATCGCCGTAGCAAGACCCACCTGGCCCGTGGCGGGCTTGGGCTGGGTCTTGGGCTTCTGTTGAGGTTGTGGCTGACCTTGGGGTTTGGGCTGATCGGCCTTGGGCTGATCGGTGTTGTTCTGGTCCTGCGGCTGGCCCTGCTCCTGCATGGTGGCTTCCTCCTGCGAAGGCGCTTGGGCCTTGGGCTGTTCGGTGCGAGCTTCGGCGTGGCGGCGTGCGTCGTTGATGAGCACCTCGGCGTCGTCGAAGCTGTCGAGCTGGTAGGCGACCTCGTCGAAGGAAGCGGCCAGCAGATCGCTGACGGTGGTAATGCCCTTGCGGTTCAGGCTCATCACCATCGCGGGGGTAGCGGCCTTGAGTTGCGAAATGGGCGTATCACAGTCCACGTGGGCTCCCGTCGGCATCAAGTCGCTCCTTCAACACCGTCTCCCCGTTGCAGTGAAGATCGGTTTGGTTGGACTGCAAGTGCATCGACTCGTGCGCTCGGGGCGCCGAGGGCGGGTGCGCACACGGAGCGCACGGCGCAACCGCTCCAGATCGCGCCAACGCACGGTCCTAGAAGCCGCTAGAGATGGGGAGTTTTGCGAGTGGCCTAGAGCTTGCCCGCATAGACCGAGAACGAGTCGGTGAAGGGCATGGGCTCGCGGTCGAAGTAGGCCTCGACGCGTTCGAGCGATGAAGTGGAGTCTTCGGCGCCCATGATGGCCATGCCCTCATCGAAGGGCAGCAGCGAGCCGAGGCCCACGAACTGGGCGGCCTTGGCCTTCATCGAGACGATGTCCGACGGCGCCCAGAGCGGCTTGAGGCCCTTCTTGGCGTGGGGCACGTGGTCGTGCACATACTCGAGCATGGCAGGCCAGGTGAGGCGCTCTGGGCCCACGAGGTTGAAGATCTCGCCGATGGTCTGCGGGCGGTCGAGCGCGTCGGCGAAGTAGTTGGCCACGTCGGTGACGACGATGGGCTGGACCAGGGGATCGATGTAATTCACGCCGCCGAAGGGAACGCGCTGCTCGGTCTCGGGGCGGCGGAAGTAGGGGATGCCGACCCACGGGGCGATCTCGCCGCGCGACCACTGGGCCATCATCTGGGTGAACTCGCCGCCCGGGCCGTGGATGAGCGAGGGGCGGAAGATCGTCCAGTCGAGCTCCGAGGCGCGGACTTCCTGCTCTGCCTTGAACTTGGTGCGCTGGTACTCGGTTCGGCTCTCGTCGCTGACGCCCAGGGCCGACATGTGCAGGTAGCGCGCGACGCCGTTGCGGCGGCAGGCGGCGATGGCGCTGCGGGTGGCGTTGACGTGCAGGTCTTCGAATCGCTTGCCCTTGGACTCGCGGATGATGCCCACGAGGTGGATCATCGCGTCGCAGCCGCGGGTGAGCTCGGCCATGGCCTGGGCGTCGTTGACGTCGCCCATGATGACGGTGACGCCGTCACGACCGCGCAGTTCGGCGGCCGAGTCACGCGAATGGCCAAGGGCCCGGACGTTCCAGCCTCGCTCGAGCAGGGCCCGGACGACGTGGCCGCCGACGAAGCCGGTGGCTCCGGTGACGGCGACGGTGCCGCGAGCGTTGGTAGTGCTGCCGTTGCTGGTCTGGTCCATCGGTGCCGATCTCCGCGTGGCTGGTCCTGACAAATGGTGAAAACCCGTGCGGCAAAGCGACGGGGCTTCTAGGGTAGGGCATGGCGAGCCCGAAGGCCGAGTCGAAGCCGGGTCTGGCGCTGCGGGCGCGGGCGGTGACGCACGCGTATCCGGGGCAGGAACGCGGGCTGGGGCCGGTGGACCTGGAACTTGCCCCCGGGCGAGTCGTGGCGCTGGTGGGGCCCAACGGCGCGGGCAAATCAACACTGCTGCGCGTGCTGGCTGGGGTGCTGCACCCCAAGGGCGGAGATGTGGAACTGGGTGGCAGGGCGATCGGTCGCTGGAGCGACGCCGAGCGGGCCCGGCGGCTGGCGCTGGCGCCCCAGCGGACGAGCCTGGCCTTCGCGTTCACCGTGCGGGAGTACGTGGGCTTCGGGGCGTACGCGGCCGGCCGGCGTGGGGCGGGCGAGGCCGTGGATTGGGCCCTGGAGACCATGGACCTGGTGGAGCACGGGCCGCGGGCGATGCCCCAACTGAGCGTGGGGCAGCAGCAACGCGCAAGCATCGCGCGGGCGCTGGCCCAGCTTGGCGTGGGAGACCTGGCGGGCAAGGTGCTGCTGGCCGACGAGCCGGCGAGCTCGCTCGATACGCGGCACGCCGGGCGGCTGGTGGGCACGGTGCGCGAGCTCGCGCAGCGTGGGCTGGCCGTGGTTGTGGCGGCTCACGACTTGCCGTGGGCGGCGGCGGTGGCCGATGAGGGGCTGGCGGTCGCGGGCGATGGCTCGGTGTCGTGCCTGCGGGCCGAGGCGCTGCGAGACCCGGACGTGCTGGGTGGCGTGTTCGGGGCCCGGTTCGAGCGGCTTCGGGCGGAGGACGGGCGCGTTGTGGCCCTCCCCAAGTTCGAGATCGGCATGGGTTCTGGAGATGGCGAAGCGGTCTAGGCTTGTTCCAGCATGTTTTGGCAATGGATCCAGAACAACCTGGGCATCATCATCGTCGCGCTGTCCTTCGGCGTGTCGGGCCTCGGCTGGCTCTTGCAGAAGCTGAAGGAAGCGCACGAGAAGAAGCAGGCCGACGAGCTGCGCAAGCGTGCACGGATGGAGGCGCTGCGGACCGGGCGATTCGAGGGGCAGCCCTCGGCGCCTGGCGGTCAGACGCCAGCACCCGCGCAGGCCGAGACGCCCCGCCAGCGGCTCGAAGAGCTTGCCAAGCGTCGCCAGCAGGAGCAGGCCCAGCGCACGGCCGCCCAGCGGCATGATCTCGAAGAGCAACTCCGCCGGCGTCGAGAGGCCATCGAGGCCCAGCGTCGCCAGCAGCAGCAGGGCCGCACGCGGCAGGCTCCACCGCCACCACCGCGACAGGCGCCGGCTCAGCGTTCGCCCAAGCCGGCACAGCGACCCCAGCAGCGCCCGCAGCCCGTGCAGCAGCGGCCTTCGCAGCCCGCTCGTCGCCCCGGCGAGCGCCGCCCGGCCGCGCCGCTGCCGACGATGCAGCCGACCGAGCGCCCCGTCCAGGAGACGGTGATCTCAGACGTGATCGAGGCCAAGCGTCGCCAGGAGGCGCAGCCGATCGAGGCGCCGTTGCCGGTGGGCGGCGTTCGGCGATCGGGCTCGCTGGTGGCCATGGGCATCGATCTGAGGCAGGCCGTGATCATGCGCGAGATCTTCGACAAACCCGTCGGCATGCGCCAGCCCGACCACCTGCAATTCTGAGCCCACTGGATCATCGCTCGTCGATAAACTCGACGATCTCGGTCGATTCGTCGCGGCCGCCGATGCGCACGCCGAGGACGGTGAGGCGCTCGCTCATGGTTTCCATGACGATGCCCATGTTGTCGACGGCCAGGCTGTCATACGTCTGACGCACCGTTGCCGGGCTGAGCGAGAGCACGAACTCGTGGGTGAGGCGCTGTGCCGGGTAGGTCTTGCCTTCGAACGTCCAGGTCGTGTCTTCGATCTCAAGGAAGCGTCGCTCGGCCTGACCGCTGCGTTTGGCGCGTGTGCCGCTGAGGTCTGCATCGGGATGCAAGCCCGAATAGAGCGTGACCGTCGTTGTCTCGATCGGCTCGTCGGCTGGCACGAGCGCGAGGGGCGGGTCGAAGACGGCGGTTTCGTCGCGATCGGGGTTGGCGATGCGGGCCGTGGCGGGGCGACCATCGGGCAGGCGCGTGACGACGATGGTGGTGGGCGGGTCGCCGATGGTGACGGTCCAGGTATTGTCGACCTCTGCGGAGACACGTGCCGTGCGCGTGCCGGCTTCGGTGCGTTGGACGGTGGCGTAGGGACCGGGCACGTAGTACCAGTCTCGGCGGATGATGTCGAGCGACGTGGCGGGGGGCGTGGGCGATGAAGCGCAGGCGGTGGCCAGCAGAGCGGCGGCCAG
>JBITAB010000324.1:10969-12370 GCA_044439825.1 Phycisphaerales bacterium JB064
GGCCAGCAGAGCGGCGGCCAGGCCCATAGCATGGGCGATGGGACGGGCCTTGCTCCTGGTGATGGCGGCGATGGTGCTGGCGGGATGCCAGGGGAGCAACGTGCGCTTCGGCGAGGACAGCATCGTCACCAACCTCCTCAACAGGCCGCAGGATAACCCCGCCGAGATGGCGCGGGATCCGTACGACCCCGATCGGCGGTATCGCGGCACCGTACGGCTGGCGGTGGAACTCGCCGAGCCCGACGATCGCATCCTGGAGATCTTCAGGATCAACCTGGACGACCCCGAGGCCGCCGTGCGGGCGGCGGCGGCGCGCGGGCTGGCGACGCATGGCGTGGCGGCGGACGGCGCGTTGCTGGCCCAGGCGTTGTACGACCCAGAGCCGCTGGTGCGGCGGGCGGCGGCGATCGGATTGCAGCGCATCCACGAGCCCAGCGCCACGGGGCGGCTGCTCTGGCTGATCGTGCCGATCAACGAGCCCGACCAGAACGTGCGTCTGGAGGCCGCGATCGCTCTGGGGCAATATCCGCAGAGCGACGTGGTGATCGGGCTTGTCGCCTCGCTGCGATCCGATACCGAGCAGAGCCTGGGCGTGCACGCGGCCGTGGGGCGTTCGCTCGAGCTCCTGACCGGGCAGGACTTTGGGCTCGATTTCATGGCCTGGCAGCAGTGGATCGACGAGAACCAGAACTGGTTCGCGGACCAGCAGGCGTACATGTATCCGGTCTTTACCCGGTCGCGCAAGTGGTTTGAGTACTTCCCGTGGATGCCTCTGCCGCCCAATGAACAAACCTCGACGCCCGTTGGGTTGACCCGCACGCCTCGATAGGCCGATGACGGGAATCAGCCCCGGGAGCTTCATTTGGACGCGATCGTCGCCCGCCAGAATCAACCCGCGTTGAGTGATGTGCCCGCCCCTTCGTGTGAAGCTGGGCAGGCTTTGGTGCGTGTGCGGCTTGCAGGAGATGTGCCGGCGTGGGTGGCTTCGGCCGCGCACGACGCACCGACGGGGGCCGTGCTGGGGCGAGACCTGGTGGGCGTGGTGAGCGAGGTGGCCAGCGATGCGCCCTCAGGCGTGCGCGAGCGGCTGCGCAAGGCACGCGTGGTGTGCTCGCCCAACGTCGCCTGCGGCACCTGCGACATGTGCCGTGCGGGCGTCAGCCAGCATTGCCGCGATGGCGGCGTGCTCGGCAGCGGTGGCGTGCCGGGCAGCATGGCCGAGACGATCGCGGTGCCCTGGAGAAACCTGGCGCCCGTGCCCGAGGCCGTGGCCGACGAGGTGGCGCTGATGGCCGGGCCGCTGGCGCGAGCCGTGCACGCGGCCCGGATGATCCGCATGGAGGGCAAGGTGTTCGTCACCGTGCTGGGCGACAACCTGGCGGCGCTGCTCGCGGTGCAGGC
>JBITAB010000324.1:12470-22783 GCA_044439825.1 Phycisphaerales bacterium JB064
GGGCGTGAGCGTGGACCTGTCGCCGGTGGTTCGGGGAGAGCTCGAGCTGATCGGCGCGAGCTTTGGCTCGGTGGCCGACGCGCTGCCCATGCTGGCGCGGGGCGAGATCGATACGACCGGGCTGGTGGAGGTGCGGACGAGGCCCAGCGAGGCCCCGAGGCTGCTTTCCAGGCCCGATCTGCTCTACGTCGGGGTCGAGTTCTAGCCGGAATCGAGTTCTAGAATGCCGGCATGAGCGGCCTGCCCGTTGCCAAGATGGCCTACAAGCCCATGCAGCCCCACGAGGCGGTGCCGACGACGCCCGGGCGTGTGGCGTTGCTGTTCGCCTGCGCGGGCATCATGACCTTCGGGCTGCTGAGCCCGATCGGCTTCATCGTCTCGGTGCTGGCGCTGCTGAAAAAGCCCGACCTTTTCGGCGCGGCGGGGCTGCTGCTGAGCCTGATCGCGCTGCTGGTCTGGGCGGACATCATCTTCTTCGGCGGCGTGCTGGTGATGATCGTGCTGAGCCTGTTCGCCAGCCCGTGAGCTTCGCGAGCGCAATCACCCGACGGGCGGCGCGAAGCTGATGAACCCGGCGAGCAGCGCGATGAGCATCGCGGCCGTGAGCGCGAGGCGGTAGTAGCCGAACGGCGCCAGCCCGTGCGTGTTGAGGAAGCCCACGAGCCACTTGACGGCCAGTGCGGCGGCGATGGTCGAGACGATCATGCCAACGGCGATGTTGCTCCATCCCAGTTGTTCGATCATGTTCGAGCCGCCCTCCTGGCGCAGGTCCTTGAAGAGCGTGTAGACGCACGCGCCGCCGAGCGTGGGCAGGCCCAGGAGGAAGCTGAATTCCGCGGCATCTTTGGGCTTGAGGCCCACGATGACGCCGCCGGTGATGGTCATCATCGAGCGGCTGGTGCCGGGGATCATGGCCACGCACTGCAGAAGCCCGATGACCAGCGCGTGGTGCGGGCGGAGCTGGTCGATGGTCATGCCCTGCTCTGCCTTGCGGCGGGGCGCGACGATGGTCTTGTCGAGCGCGATCATGTAGACGCCGCCGATGGCCAGAGCGCTGAGGACGACCGTGGCGCTGAAGAGGTGAGCCTCGATGAATTCGTTGAACGCCAAACCGAGCGCGGCGGCGGGCAGGAACGCGACGAGGATGTTGATGGCCAGCCGCAGGCCATCGGCATCCTTGCCCACCAGGCCCTTGAGCATCTGCCAGACGCGCTGGCGATAGAGGCCAAGGACGGCGAGGATGGCCCCGCCCTGGATGACGATGTTGAAGGCGTTGACGGCCTGGGCGTTCTCGGGCGTGTCGTCGAGCCCCATGAGGCCCGAGGCGAGGATGAGGTGGCCCGTCGAGCTCACCGGCAGATACTCGGTGATGCCCTCGACGATGCCGAGCACGATGGCGTGCCAGAGTTCCACGGGTGGTCGCGTCCCTTCCTGCCCCAAGCGATGGTCCGAGTACGCCGCGAGGCGGGTTGCGTTCGCGGGCGGTCAGGTTAGCCATCGGGCCATCAACGGCAGAGAATGAGCCCGTGACGAGCGACCAGCCGCGGGGTGGCCCCCGGATCATCCCGATTTCCGATCTCGAGCACGAGGGGCTGGAGCCCTATCGCAACCAGAAGGACGCGTGGCTGCGCGTGCAGGAGTCCGGCGGGACGGGCCTCGGCGGGCTGTTCCTGGCCGAGGGCGAGATCGTCGCCCGAGAGCTTATTGCGTCGAGGTTCAAGATCCGTTCGGTGCTCATCACGCCAACACGGCTACTGAGCATGCAGGACGCGATCGAGGGATTGCCCGAGGGCACCCCGGTATATCTCGCCGAGCGGGGCGTGGCCGAGGAGATCGTGGGCTTCGACATGCACCGGGGCGTGCTGGCACTGGGAGAGCGCGGCGCTGAGCCTGAGCTCGAAGAGGTGGCGCGCGAGGCCCAGTGTGTGCTGGTGCTCGAGGGGCTGAGCAACCACGACAACATCGGGTCGCTCTACCGCAGCCTGTCGGCCCTGGGGCCTGGGCGGTCGGCCGTGGTGCTGGGGCCGAGATGTGCGGACCCGTTCTATCGCAAGAGCCTGAGGGTGTCGATGGGCCACGTGCTGCGGGTGCCGACGGCGTGGGCCCACGATTGGCCCGCGGACGTGCGCCGGCTAGGGGCGATGGGCTTCGAGACCATCGCGTTCACGCCCGAGGGTGGGGCCGAGCCGCTGCGAGAGATGTCGCTGCGCTGCCCACCTGCCCGCCTCGCACTGATGGTGGGGGCCGAGGGGCCCGGGCTGACGCAGGAGGCGATGGAGGCGGCCAGCAAGCGGGTGCGGATCGAGATGAACGAGGGCGTCGATTCGCTGAACGTCGCGGTGAGCGCGGCGATCGCCCTGGCGGCTCTGTGCGTGCCCGGTGATGGATGAAGTGGCGGGTCGAGGGGAACCGCTGGGGGTTTGGAAGGGAACATTCTGGAGCGAGCGGCGTCTTAAGAAATGAGCCATGCGAAGGTGTTGCGCGTTTGTTGGAACGCGGGAAGCCCCAGCGTGGTATCCTGCGTGTCCGGGCTTGGGCGGGCAACGACGGGATTGAGAACCCAGGCAAAATACGAACAATGATCGAGGGCACCAGCAGATGAAGCGAGGCATCCTTTCGGCAACCATCGTGGCCATGGCGGCCTGCTCTGGGCTGGCCCAGAGCGATCAGATCGTGCGCGAGGGCAGCGGAAACCACCGCGAGGCCCTCAACGCGATGGAGCTCACCACGTTCGATCGGACGCTGCTGAGCGGCCTGACCGACTGGGTGGGCCAGCCCGTGAAGGCCGACGATCTGGACGGCAAGCCCGTGCTCATCCTGACCTGGGCGAGCTGGCACTCGGGCTCGACGGCCTCGGCGCGTGCGGCCCAGCTCATGTCGCGCACGTTTGCCGATCAGGGGCTCGTGGTCATCGGCGTGCACTCCGACGAGGGCTACGACACGGCGGCGACGACCGCCGAGCGTCTGCGGCTGGACTTCCCGATCGCTCGCGACGCGGGCTCGAAGTTCCGCGAGGCGATCAAGGCCGACATGGACCCGAACTTCTACGTGGTCGATCGCGCGGGCCAGATCCGCTTTGCCGACATCGTGCGCAACAGCGTGCGCGACGCGGTGAAGATCGTGGCCGAGGAGACGCGTGAGGACGCGGGCAACGCGGCGCAGCGGCGCAACGGTGGCAATCAGCCGACCACGCGCGTCATCCAGAGCGTCTCCGAGGGCGACGTCGCGAACATCCCCGAGTGGGGCATCCCTCCTCAAGATGCACTTCTGTACCAGGACGCGAGCTGGCCCAGCCGGTGGCGCGAGTTCGAGGAGTTGGTCGGCGCCGATTATGGTCGCCGCAGCAACGAGTCCAACTTGCCCACCGTGGATTTTGACACCAGTCTGGTGACGTGGCTGAAGCCCAAGCCCAATCTCAATGGGCGTGTGCGCGTTGTGTATTTCTGGGCGCACGTCGTCAACGAGAGCTACTCCCGCGTCCAGCCGATCATGGATGACCTGCAACGCAAGCACGGCCGCGACATCGCCGTGATGGGTGTTGCGGTGCCGCTCGTCAACGTCGAGGGCTACGACAGCAGCAAGCTGGACGAGGCTGTCGAGAAGTTCGGTGAGGGCCTCACGCGGACGGTGCAGCGTTCCTCGACCAACCACACCATCGCATTCGATCGCCAGTGGGAGCTGCTTTCCTCAACGCTCGGCAAGGACAACTACGGCGACCAGATGGCCCGCGAGCTGGGGCGTTCGTTCAGCTGGCCCGTGGCCGCCATCTACAGCACGGACAACACCCTTCGGTGGATTGGCAGCCCGCTCGATGATCGCTTCCGCGTCGCGCTCAATCGTGTGATCGAGCAGGACCCGGCCGTGAAGCTGCGTCAGGAGCGCGATGCGGCGTATCTGGCCCGCCAGAACCGTCGCTGATCTTGACCGGCACGATGTCGACGCCCCGCTTCCACGTCGTGCTCCACGAGCCTGAGATCCCCAACAACACGGGCAATATCGGCCGCACCTGTCTCGCGATGGGTGCGGCCTTGCACTTGATCGAGCCGTTGGGTTTTGATCTGGACGAGAAGGCGCTGCGGCGGGCGGGGCTGGACTACTGGCCTCGCCTGAGCCCGAGCGTGTATCCGAATTGGGCGGCGTACCTGGAGGCCTTTCCGGACGCTCGACGGTGGTTCTTCACGGCCAGGCGGGGGCGGGCCCACTTCGATGCCGTCTTCGAGCTTGGGGATCACCTGGTCTTCGGGAAGGAAACCGCCGGGCTGCCTGCCGAGGTGCTGGAGGGGCAGGCCGACTGGCAGGTTGGGGTGCCTCTGAACACCGGCGAGCGGAGCCTGAACCTGTCAACGGCGGTCGCGGTGGGGCTGGCCGAGGGGGTTCGGCAGCTGGTCGCTGATGGGCGGCTGGAGATGTCCGAGGGCGTGTTTTTGCCGGCCTGAGAAGGCCGGGAAAACGAATGTTGCGAAATTGCAACAATTCTGTGAGCCCGAATCGAACAAACAAACCTTGGCGACGTATAGCTTTACGTGGACCGCCCCGGTCGGGAACGCGAGACCGGGGGGCGCCCGGAATGGGCCGGACCCACGCGCATCTCTCTCTCCTCCTCCGGTGTACCCCACGTCATCAGACGTGGGGTACACTGCTTTATGGCCGAAAGGAATCGCCAGCGTGGTGGGAAGCGCGTCGCATTTTTTGTGACCGTGTTGGTTGCTGTCGCTTGGGCGGGAAGCCTGGCGGCCTGCCGGGATCCGTTGATCACCGAAAACCAGCTTCGCAGCCCGTTCCACCGCTACGACCGCGTGCGGAATCAGGACGCCGATACGTTTGTTCGCGACGAGTTTGGCCGGGCCCGGCCGAACGTTGCGGCCCGCCTTGCCCCGAAGTAGGCGTGTAGACGGTGTGTGCTTGGCCGGTGGTCGGAGCCCATAACCAGCGCATGTGTTGCGACCGCGCGGGCACTGTCATAATCGGACGCAAATAAGCGAAGTCGGGCTTGGGCATTTTCCGATGCACTCATGCACGGGCGTGCGCATACGCTCGGATCGCTTTCAGCAACACTGGAACGCCATGACCAAGGACGGCATGACGAACAGCTCACGGAACTCGGCCGGCCACGCGGTGATGAGTGCTTTGCTGCGCTCTCGCCGGGGCATGGTGCTGACGAGCTTCGCGGGCTCGATGGTCGTGCTGGCGTCGATGCTGGTGCTGATGGAAGGCCAGCGGGCCCCGGTCGTCGGCGGGCGGAGCATCGCTCCCCTGGCCGTCTCGACGGCCAACGTGCCGCTGGAGGCGATCACCACGCCGCCGGCCGGCCTGGCCGAGAACCGCTGGAAGCGGATCGTGATCCACCACAGTGCCAGCCGGCATGGTGACGCGGCCCAGTTGGCCCGCACGCACCAGTCGATGGGGCTGGCGGGGTTGGGCTACCACTTCGTGATCGGCAACGGTCGCGGCATGGCCGACGGCGAGCTGCACGTGGCGGAGCGTTGGCTGCGTCAGCAGCCCGGCGCCCACGTCGCGGGCCCGGACAGCCTGGCGTACAACCGCGACTCCATCGGCATCTGCCTGGTGGGCGATGGGCGGCTGGAGGCCTTCGGGCGCGGCCAGCTCGACCGTCTGGTGGCGGCCGTGGCCACGCTGGCCCGGGAGATGGACATCCCCATGAGCCAGATCCTGCTGCACGAGGACGTGGCCGGGGTGGATGATCCCGGTCCGTACTTCCCCCGTGAGAGCTTCTACCAGCGTCTGGCCGAGGCCGGCGTGCGGTCTCGATAACCGCCTGCTGCAACCAAACCGGGTTGAATCCGAACATAACGCTGAGCCGCGACGTTCCCCACCGCGGCGCGAGCGGGCGTGAGCCAGCATGGCGAGCGACGCTTGAGGCCAGATGGAACAATCACACGAGCAGGCCCCGCACGGGGTGGTTGCTTGGGCCGGAGAACCGGCTCGGGCGCGTCCGAGAGTCGGTGGATTTGGCTTTCCGGGGGCCAGTCGCCAAGATGCAGAGAACCCGGCGACGCCACGGGCCGATAGACCGGCTACCGTAGTCGCCCCTGTGGTGGCCACTGTGAAGGGATCGCTGGCGGGGCGTTCGGATTGTTTGAGAATCAATTCCCGCAATAATGTCGGGGATGCCCGTGGCAGGGATCGGGAGGAGCGTCAACGCGTGGAGCCGCTTCGCAAGGGTGAGGTCATCGAAGGCCACCGGATCATGGACGAACTCGGCCGCGGGGCCGCGTCGATTATCTATTTGGCCCAGGACGAGAAGACCAAGCAGATCTACGCCCTCAAGCACGTGAAGCGCGAGACCGCCAAGGACCAGCGCTTCCTCGAGCAGGCCGAGTACGAGTACAAGGTCTCGACCAAGCTGGACCATCCCAACATCCGCAAGATCCGGCGGATGATGAAGCGCAAGCACCTGCTGACCGTGAAGGACCTGTTCCTGGTGATGGAGCTGGTCGACGGGCTGTCGATGGAGCAGAGCCCGCCCAAGACCTTCGACGCGGCGCTGTCGGTGTTCCACCAGGTGGCCTCGGCGTTGGCCCACATGCACGAGCGCGGGTTCGTGCACGCGGACATGAAGCCCAATAACGTGGTCGTGTCTCCCGATGGCGTGGTCAAGATCATCGACCTCGGGCAGTCGTGCGCGACCGGCACGGTGAAGCCACGAATCCAGGGCACGCCCGACTACATCGCGCCCGAGCAGGTGCACCGCCGGGCGATCACGCCCAAGACAGACATCTACAACCTGGGTGCAACGATGTACGCCGTGCTGACGGGCAAGCGTGTGCCGACGGCGCTGGCCGACGAGAACTCGCTGCTGGGCTCGCTGGACGACAGCATGATCGAGAAGCCCACGCCGGCGATCGAGCTCAACGCGCGCATCCATCCCAAGCTCAACGAGCTGATCATGGCGTGCGTCGAGGTCGACCCAGCCAAGCGGCCCGACTCGATGTCGTACGTGGCCGATCGGCTGAATCTGGTGCACGGCATCGTGCGTGCCGAGGCCGAGAAGACCAACCCCGTTCGGCCGACGCCGACGCACTGAACCCCGTTTCAGGGGGCCCACGCCATGCGGGTGCACGCCTTCGAAGGGCTTGATCTGACCTCGGTGGAGGACGTCTGCCGGACGCTGGAAGCGGCGGCGGTTGCCGGCTTCGAGGCGTCGTGCCGTCGTGGGTCGATCGACTGGATCGAGGCGCCCGGCAGCCTGGTGGCCACGGGTGACATCCACGACAATCCGCTGCACCTGGCCCGGGTCATCGAGGCGGCCGGCCTGCATGGCGATCCCGAAGAGACCATCGAGAGCGAGGTGAGCCACCTCACGCTGCACGAGCTGATCCATGGCGAGCACCTGGTGGGCGGTGTGGACTTCAGCTATCGCGCACTGACCCGGGTTGCGGCGCTCAAGGCGGCCTTCCCAGAGCACGTGCACGTGCTGCTGGCGAATCACGAGCTGGCCCAGATCATCGGCTCGGGCATCGTCAAGGACGGCGTTCGTGTAGTGGAGGCCTTCAACGACGGCGTCGACCGCGTGTTTGGCGACGAGGCATCGCGGGTGCACGAGGCGATCGCGGCCTTCGTGCGGTCGATGCCTCTGGCGCTGCGGTGCCTCACGCCGATGGGCGTGATCCAGTGCAGCCACAGCGTGCCCAGCCCGGCGATGATGGGGCGGTTCGACGTCGGCATCCTCGATCGCGACCTGACCGAGGAGGACTACCAGCCGCTGACGGGCTCGGCCCACATGATGGTGTGGGGGCGCCACTACGACGCCGAGAGCCTGGAAGACCTGGTGGAGCGGTGGGGGGTGACGATGTTCATCCTGGGGCACGAGAAGGTGCCCGAGGGTGCGCGGTTCGTCGAGCCCTGCGCCATCGTGCTCAACAGCGACCACGCCAACGGTGTGTACCTGCCCATGGACCTGACCGAGCCGCCCGACCCGCGCGATGCGCCGAGCCTGGCCCGAAGGCTGAGCGAGCCGGTGCTCGAGTAGGCGCTGGTTGGGCGATTCCGGCAATTCTTGCGCGTTGATTGAAGATTTTTGCCTGAGGCGGCCGATGGCAAGCGCCTAGGGCGTGGAGTGCGCCCGGTCTGGAGGTCAGGATGACCCAAGGCAAGGCGTGCAGCCCCGAGGACGCTCGGGCGCTGCTGCGGGATCGGGTGATGCCGGCGCTGGAGCGTCAGGCGGCCCTGTACGACCAGCTTGCGGGCTTTGGGCCCAGGCAGGACGAGCTCATCGCCGAGGGCGAGGGCGACGGGTTGCTGCGTCTCATGTCCGAGCGGCAGGACGTGGTGGACGCGCTGGTCGAGGTGCATCGCGGGCTTGAGGACGTGCGCGACCGCTGGGACGCGTTCGTCGAGGCGCTGCCGGCCGATGAGCGGTCAGAGCTCGGCCAGCGGCTCGACGCCCTCAAGGCATTGGCCGCCCAAGTGCACGAGCAGGACTCCCGTACGCGGCAGAACCTGGACGGCGCCCGGGATCGCATGCAGAGCACGATGGGCAACCTGGGGCGTGCCAAGGGCGCGCTGCGGGCCTATGGCGGCTCGCCCATGCGTGCGCCGGTGCACCAGGATCGGGAGGCTTGAGCCATATGGCTCGGCCCGAAGCATTGGAGAACCTGAAGCCGGCTTCGACCGTTGAGGCCTCGGATGTTGCTGCGCGCGTGTCGGCCGAGGACCTGGCCGAGCTGATGCGGGCGTTCAACGCGGCGGCAGGCGAGCTCGGGCAGACGCACGAGGCGCTCCGGGCAGAGGTTGCCCGGCTGAAGGGCGAGTTGCACGAGGCCAATCGGCGGCTGGAGCGGTCTCGCCGGCTGGCAGCGCTGGGCGAGATGGCGGCGGGCATCGCGCACGAGGTGAGGAACCCGCTGGCGGCGATCGCGTTGCACGCCGAGATGCTGCGTGATGACCTTGGCGAAGGCGAGCCCGGGCAGACCGCAGGGAAGATCCTGCGGGCGGCCCGGGAGCTCGACGGCGTGGTGGGCGACGTGCTGCGGTTTGCACGAGAGCTGGCGCCGACGGTGCAGTGGGTGGAGGCGGCCGAACCCGCGCGGCGGGCGGTTGCGACCTGCCAGATGATGGCCGAAGGCGTCGGTGTCGGGCTCGAGTTCGCCGGCGATGGATCGCTGGAAGAGGTCGAGGTCGACGCGGGGCTCGTGGCGCAGGCGCTGGCGAACCTGGTGCGCAATGCCGTGGAGGCGATCGCCGAGGAGGGCTCGGGTGGGCCCGGCGTGGTGCGCATGCGGGTGGATGTTGGCGAGGCCGACGGCGAGCGTGTGGTGGTGTACGAGGTGATCGACAACGGCCCTGGGCTGCCCGAGGGCGCGGTGGAGCGGATGTTCAACCCGTTCTATACAACGCGGCAGACGGGCTGCGGGCTGGGACTGGCGATGGTGCAGCGGATCGTGGACGCCCATGGCGGAAGCGTGGATGCGGCCAGTGGCGAGGGCGGTGGGGCGCGGTTTGCGCTCACGCTGCCCGTGAGGGCGGTGCGGGCGATGGTGACGGAGGGCGCGGCTTGAGCACGGTACTGGTCGTCGATGATAAAGAAATGATGCGCGACAGCGTGTGCTCCGTGCTGCGACGCGCGGGGCTGACAGCGCTGGCCGCGACGAGCGGGCAAGAGGCCATCGAACGCGTGGCGCTGCAGCGGCCCGACGTGGTGGTGAGCGATCTGAAGATGCCCGGCATGACCGGGGTCGAATTGCTCGCGCAGGTGCGCAAGATCGACGAAGAGCTGCCGATGATCCTGATGACGGCCTTCGGGTCGGTGCAGACGGCCGTCGAGGCGATGAAGCTCGGGGCGTTCGATTATCTCACCAAGCCCTTCGAGGGTGACGAGCTGCTGATCTGCGTCAAGCGGGCCATCCAGCACGCCAAGCTGCGGCGTGAGAACGCCGTGCTGCGGGCGCAGGGCAGCCAGGCCCAGGTGGAGCCCAGCGGCAGGATCGTGACGCACGGGCAGGCCTTCGGGCTCGATCGGCTGGTGGGGGCGTCGCCGGCCATGCGCAGCGTGAAGGCGCAGGCCCAGGCGGTGGCCGACAGCCACGGCACGGTGCTCATCGTGGGCGAGAGCGGTACGGGCAAGGAGGTTGTCGCCAAGGCGATCCATGAGCTGAGCCCGCGGCGGACGGGGCCGTTCCTCGCGGTGAACTGCGCGGCCCTGAGCGAGACGCTGCTCGAGAGCGAGCTGTTTGGCCACGAGAAGGGCGCCTTCACCGGTGCCGACAAGATGCGCAAGGGGCGCTTCGAGCTCGCGCACGGTGGCACGCTGCTGCTGGACGAGGTGAGCGAGGTGAGCCCGGCCATCCAGGCGA
>JBITAB010000325.1:0-4400 GCA_044439825.1 Phycisphaerales bacterium JB064
ACGCGCACGAACCACGAGGGCACGCCCGTCAGCTTGCCCTCGCCCTGGATCGACACGAAGGTCTCGGCGATCGGCAGCGAACTCATGCCCGCTGCGCTCCGGCGTATCGCGTGGGATCGTGCACCCCCGCCATCTCGAAGCCACGCCGCCGCAGGATGCACGCGTCGCACCGCCCGCACGCGATCGGGCCTCCTCCGTCCTGCTCCGGGTCATAGCAGGACGTCGTCAGCGCGAAATCGACTCCAGCGTCGGCGCCCGCGCGCACGATGTCGGCCTTGCTCAGCTTCAAGAGTGGCGTGCGAACGGTGAGCGGCGTTGCTTCCTGAGTGCCACGCCTGGTCGCCAGCGTCGCGGCACGAGCGAAGGCCTCGACGAACTCGGGCCGGCAATCCGGGTAGCCCGAGTAGTCCACGGCGTTCACGCCAATGAACACGTCGCTCGCCCCGAGCGTCTCGGCGTACGCGGTCGCGATAGAGAGGAATACCAGGTTCCGCGCGGGCACATACGTCGATGGGATGTCGCCCTCGCCGGGTTCGCCTCGGTCCTTGGGCACGTCTCCGCCCGTCGTGAGCGACGAGCCAGCGAAGGGCCCGACGTCCAGCCGATACACCGTGTGCGACACGGCTCCCAACTGATCGGCGACAAGCCTGGCGCACTCGATCTCGGCCTTGTGCCGCTGGCCATACTCGAAGGTCAGCGCGTGGCAGGCGTATCCCTCACGCCGGGCGAGCGCCAGGCAGGTTGCGCTGTCGAGCCCGCCGCTGAGCAGCACCACGGCCGTGCGCTCGACTCCGGTCATCGGGCGTCCCCGTTCTTTCGCAGGATCGCGCCACGCGGTGTCGCTCCCCGCTCCTTGAACTTGTTCTCGAAGTTGCTGCCGATCAGGCCGCCCTCGGGCGCTGATGGCAGTTTGGGCAGAGGCTCACGCGTGAAAGGCGTACCGGTGAAACCGCTTGGAATGCCATCGCACCACTTCGAGAATTGCTGCTCATAGAACGCCCACAACTCATCGTGGTCGGTCGCGATCCGCAGCTCGCAGCCGGGCTCGAGCACACGCCAGCAGTCGGCCAGAAACCCGTCCTGCAGCACGCGATTCTTGTGGTGCTTGCGCTTTGGCCACGGGTCGGAGTAATAGAGGTGCACCGTTCGCACGCACGCGTCGGCCAGGCGCCAGCGGAAGAAGTCGACCGCGTCGCCACGCAGCACGCGCGTGTCGGCGAAGCCGCCGGCGATCCGGTGCCGGCGCACACGGTCGGCCGTGTAGTAGTACACGTCGGGGTCCTGCTCGATGGCCAGGAAGTTGTGCCTGGGACGCGCTTTCGCTGCCTCGATCAGGTACCCCCCCTTGCCGGGGCCGACCTCGATCTCCAAAGGCAGGTCTGGATCGGCAAACCAGCGCGAGGGATCCTGCCTGGCAGCCTCGGGCCGCTCGAGCAGATCATCGGGCAGCGAGCCGAGTTCGTCCTTCGTGACACCTACGACGCCCGGCGCATCGTCGAGCGCCTTGCCTCGTCCAAGGTCCGAGCCCATCAGCCGGCCTCCGCTGGCGTCAGCGATTTGCTCATGATCAGGCTCTGATAGTTGGTGTAGGGCCACTGCCACGTCTGCACGACGCGGTAGCCACGCCGCTCGTAATACTCACGCAGCGGCACGTCGGGCTCGGCCATGCTCAGGGCCAGCTCGCGGCAGCCCATCGCCAGCGTCTCGCGTTCGACACGCGCCAGCAGCGCGCTGCCCACGCCCGCCTTCTGCAAGCCCGGCTCGACCGCGAACTGGGAAAAGTGCGTCACGTCCTTGCGCAAGAACCATGGCGGAAAGGCCGCGTCCTCTCGCTCCTGGAACAGGATGCTGCCGAGCAGCCGTTCCTTGAAGTTGGCTGAGGGTGCGCCGGCCGCCTGCCGCAGGGCGACAAAGGTCTGTCCGCGGTAACATCGCTGCCGCGTGATATCGACCGACTGCCGGCCGGCGAGCGGATCCATCCCCCGCTCTCGCTGGCTGGCATAGGACCTGTGGAGCAGGGCGGTGATCGGCGCGATCGGATCGGTCGCCAGCAGGGCGCGAACCTCCACCGCGGGCTGGGCGGAAGGCGAAGCGGGGGTAGTTTGGTTGATATCAGGGTTGGCCATCCGGCTTGCGGGCGCCTCCGAAGCAAAGTCGTGCGGGAAACGGTAACGCTAGACTCGCCAGGTGCCCACTACGAATCCCAATCCCGCTGTTGATGCCCCGGCATCCACCACGATCGACGTTCGCGTCCGATATTGTGAGTGCGATCCCATGGGCGTGGCCCACCATGCCAGCTTCGTTCCATGGCTGGAGATGGCCCGCACCGAGGCGCTGCGAGCCAGCGGCCGCACCTATGCCCAGATGGAAGCCGTCGGCGCCTTCCTGGTCGTAACCAGGCTCGACATCGCCTACCGCCGGCCTGCGCGGTACGACGACGTGCTCCGCATCTTCTGCCAGGCCAGCATCGCCGGACGTGCCCGCCTGAGGCACGAGTACACCATCGAGTTGGTCGAGCCGGGGGATGGACAAGCTGGCCGCATGAACGACCAGCCTCTGGCGATGGCCAGCACCGAGTTGGCCTGCGTTGACGCCACCGGCCGTCCCTCGCCGATACCCCAGTGGCTCGTGGACGTGGTGAACGCCGGGGCCTGAGCCGGCCCGACCACCGCGGAGAGTCCATGGGCAAGCCACCCGCCCCAGAGCCGACACCAACGCCCCGGCCACGCCGGAAGTGGCTGCGTCGGTTGGGCGTGGCCGCGCTTGCTGGCGGTGTGCTGCTCGTGATCGCCGGAGGCCTGCTCTTCACGCCGGCTGCGGGCGTCATCCTCAGGCCCAAGCTCGAGAAGGAACTCGGCGTCCAGGCCATCGGCGGCTCGCTGCGACTCGACCTTGGCGGCGACATCATCATCCGCAACGTCACGTTCCGCACGCCCCAGGGCCCCGACAACCCCAAGGGCGACGCAGCCCGCTTCCTCACCATCGAACGCGGCCAGATCCTGCTCTGGTGGCGCGGGAAGCTCCGGGGCCAGTCGCTCGTCCGCCGTGTCGAGGTGTTCGACGCGAGCGTCCGGCTGACCAAGCCATTCGACGACTTCGACCTCAACATCCTCGCTATCGAACCGCCAGAGCGAAAGGGAAGTGCGGGCGGCCAACTGCCCAGCATCATCGTGCACAAGGCCAGCGTGCTGCTTGGCGAGCACAACGCCGACGGCAACATCACCGAGCTGCGCACGCTTCCCATGGTCTTCTCGCTGCGAGCATCACGGAGCCAGGCCGGGGCCTACGACGTCACCGCGTTCGAAGACCCCTCGCTGAGCACGAGCGCGAAGCCCATCCGCTTCGAGGGCAAGATCGGCCCCGACGGATTCTCGGGCAAGGTGGGCGGCATCGACATGGCCGACTTCCCGCCCACCACCATCCCACAGCAATTGCGTGAGGTGTACACCGAGCTCAGCGTGGGCGGCCGGACGCGTGGCGCAACGGTTCGGTACGACCAGGCCCTCGACGTCCTCGAACTCGTGCTCGACTTCCAGGAGTCTTCACCCTTCCCTGCTCCCTTCACCGAGGATTCGAGCATCGCGGCGCAACTGAACCTGCGTCTGCCCGTCCCCACGGACGAGCAGGGCACCTTGCGTCCGCTCATCCCCGCCAGCGGCAGCGGGCTCATCCGCCTCGTGCAGCGGCCGGCACCGCGCACCGGGCAGATCGTGCCCTGGCGCAGCGTGCAGGCCCCGCCCGAGCCGGGCGAGCCCACACCGGGCAAGCGAACGCTCATGATCGAGGGCCGCCTGCGCAGCACCATCGAGGATGCGCGCGCGTCCATCGACGTCAACATGTGGCTTGGCGGCGCCGAACCGCTCTACGAGTTCGAGGTCGCCACGCTCGAGCCCTACACCATGGGCCCCGATACGCCCTGGCTGCGCCGACCGGCGCCGGTGCTCCAGAAGATCTCGCACATCATCGATCTCTTGCAACCCGCGGGCACCTTGTCATTCCACGCGCGTGCCTCGCAGGTCGCCGAAGGCCACGGCGTGCGTCAGCAGGTCAAGGGCTCGGGCACGCTGCGCAACGGCTCGATGCGCTTCGAGTACTTCCCGTATCCCGTCCAGAACGTCAACGGCGGCATCGAGCTCGACAACGGCCGCATCAGCCTCGTCGGCCTGCGCGGCAGCACGCCCTCGGGCGCTCAGGTGCTCGCGTCGACGACGATCTCGCTCGACCAGATCGCCACCGGCGTCGACGTCGACGTGCGTGCCTTCGGCGTGCCCTACGACGACACGATGCGCGAGACCCTCGACGCGGTCGCTCCCGAGATCCGCGAGATCATTCTGAACGAAGCCGCGCTCGCAGAACTGAAGCGATCCGGCCTGATCCGCAGCCCAGATCAGCCCGGCCGT
>JBITAB010000325.1:4500-13124 GCA_044439825.1 Phycisphaerales bacterium JB064
TGGCTGGGCGGCCGCATGGGCCTGACCAACGGCAGAGGCTCGGTCATCATCACGACGACGGACGAGGGACCCCTGGCCACGTTCGATCGTGTGCTGGCCGAGGGCTCGTTCGACGGCGAAGCCATCGGCCGAGTCCGTCTGCGCGGCGAGATGCCCATCGATGCGCTGCGCGAGCAGGGTTCGTTCTTCACCAGGCCCACGACGCTCGACGTCGAGATCCAGGGCGGCTCGCTCGGCTCGGCGCTCCTCCGCTCCCTGGCCACCAACCGTGCGGGCGAGGGCTTCGAGTCCATCCTCGAACAATGGGACGTGCAGGGCGAATACGACGCCCTGGTCGCGCTCGAGACCGCGGCGTACGCCGGCGAAGGCCCGGGCTCGAAACCGCTGCGTGCGTTCGAGCTTTCGCCCTACAACGCGTCCATCCTCCGCGACGGCGTGCGCTTCGACGTCCCATGGGTATCGGGTGTCATCGCCGGACGCGAGATGGCGCCGAGCACGCAGGGACCCGGCGGCGTGACCCGCTACACGGGCCAGATCGACAACCTGACACTCGGCGGCGACAACTGGTGGCTCGGGCTCGACGGCTACTGGCGCGCCGACGGTGGAGACCGCACCGAGTTCGAGGTCGCCCTCGATGGCATCATCCGCCAGAACGAGGATCAGCACGATCGCCGCCACGGCGTGCCCATCGCGCTGCTGGGCTTCATGCCCGGGGGCGTGATCACCTCGCTCGACGCGATGACCGTGGAGAGCACCGGCACGCTGGAGGTCGAGAATGGCCGCCTCCGAGTCACGAACCGACGCCGCCAGCCCACACGCTACGAGGTCGACGCCACGCTTGCGCTCGAGTCTGTCAGGCTCGGCAAGCGTGCGGCACGGCCAGACGACGATGAGCCAACACCCGACAGGCCCATGGCGATCTTCCAGGACGCCATGGTCTCCCTGCGGAGCGACACCAACCACCCCACATACCGTGCTGCGCTCGATCTGGAGGCTGCAAGCGGGGAGATCTGGAACCTTCCAGCCAACGACATCAGCCTTGACGCGGTCGTCACGCGCGAGGCGACCGTCGACCTTTCCAATGTCCGCATGAGCGCCGGCGGCGGGCGCATTGCCGGTCGTGGGCGGGTGATCCTTCCGAGCATTCCCGATGACCGAGCCCGCTACCAGCTCGACCTGGCCGGCGCCGGCCTGCACACCGAGCGACTCATCGCCGCGATGCAGAACCGCGAGCCCGACGAGGCCCGCGCCCTGGGCGACCTTGACCTTTCCATCGGCCTCTCGGGAATGCTCGGCGATTCCGACTCGCTCGAGGGCAGAGGCTCCATGCGCATCCGCGGAGGCTCGCCGGTCGAGCTCCCCGTCGCGATCCGCGCCGCGGTCGAAGCACTGAATGTCAACTTCGGCGCCGACCGCTACGACGCGGTGAACGGCGAGTTCTACGTTCAGAACAATGACCTGACCTTCACACGCCTCTCGGTCAGCTCCGACTCTGTCGTGCTCGACGGCCTGGGCACGGTCGGCATCGATGATGGTGCGCTCGACATGTCCATCACCAGCCGCTCGACCAACGACACGGCCCTCCGCTCGGTCTTCCGCTACCTGCGCGATGTCATCGTTGGGGTCGACCTGCGGGGCACGCTCGACAATCCGTCGCCCGCGCCCCGACCCCAGGCGCTCGTCGGGCCGCTCGATCGCCTGCGCCGCATGATCCAGGGCGGGCTGACGTACGAGGAATGGAGCAAGGAACGCCTCCGCCGCTATGCCCGTGAGCAGGGCGAGCCCGAGAGCGGCTGGTAGCGCCCCGACCAGCACCCTGCTACCCTATCACCCCATGCAGGACGGCACGGACACACCCCAAACGACGCCTTCGGAATCGCCACGCTCCCGCACGGACTGGCAGGACGTGACCAAACGCATCGACGAGCTCGTCGATCTGGTGGCTCCCGACAACACCGAACCCTTCGACCGCAAGCTGGTGGCCGACCTTGTCGCGTCGGGCCTGAAGCTCCTGCCCGACGGTCGAAACCGCGGCGAGCTCAAGCTCATGACGGCGGCCTTCAAGGAGCTGCGGTACGCCTACCGCATCTTCGGCCGCTACGCGCAGGCCCAGAAGATCACCATCTTCGGCTCGGCCCGCACGCCCGAAGACCATCCTGATTTCGCCTCGTGCGTCGACTTCTCCAAGCGCATGGCCGAGGCGGGCTGGATGGTGATTACCGGCGCCGGCGACGGCATCATGAAGGCCGGCCACGTCGGCCCGGGCAAGTCCGCCAGCTTCGGCGTGGCCATCCGCCTGCCGTTCGAGACCACCGCCAACACCGTCATCCACGGCGACGAGAAGCTCATCCACTTCCGCTACTTCTTCACGCGAAAACTGATGTTCCTCTCGCAGGCCGAGGCCGTGGCCCTCTTCCCCGGCGGCTTTGGCACCATGGACGAGGCCTACGAGACCCTGACGCTGGTGCAGACCGGCAAGAGCGGCATGATCCCCATCGTCATGCTCGAGGGCGAGGGCGGGCACTACTGGGACGAGTTCCACGCGTTCGCCAAGAACGCCCTGCTCAGCCGGCAGATGATCAGCGAGGACGACACCGCCCTCTACTACCACGCCAAGAGCCCGCACGACGCCGTCCGGCACGTGCTGGACTTCTACCGCAACTACCACAGCTCGCGATACGTCGGTGACGAGCTGATCATCCGCGTCCGCCGCCACCTCGAGCCCGAGAAGCTGGACATCCTCAACGACGAATTCAAGCGTCTGGTCAAGGAAGGCCAGATCCGCCAGGGTGGGCCGCACGAACATGAGGACGAGCACCTGGACCTTCCCAGGATCACGTTCACCCACACCAGGCGAGACTTCGGCATGGTCCGAAAGCTCATCGACCGCATCAACCAGCTCGACGCGTCCTGACACACGATGCCAAGCCGCCGCTCGACATTTCGAATGCGTTCGCTGGCCCTCTTGGCCGGCCTCGCTATCGCCTGCGGCTGCCAGACCAACGTGCGCATCCCCGACGCTCCGCCACCGGTCGACCTCGAGCCCGTCACGCCGCTGGCCGGCTACGGCATGGAGCTGCGGCTCTGGGCCCTCGATGCGGCCTCGTGGAAGCGCATCCAGAACAACACCGAACTCGCCCGCCTCTACGAGCAATGGCAGGCGATCGAGGCCGCGCGGGCTGAAGCGAAGGAAGACCAAGAGCAGGATTCCGACACCGAGAGTGAGCCCGGAGCAGCCTCGAAGCCCGCACCGCCATTCGCCGCTTCCAAGCCTGCAGGCCCACCGCTCACCGAAGACGAGCAACTGCCCGAGTCCTTCGAGGCCTACGTCCGAACGCATCGCGCCGACACGCCCACCCGGCCAGGCATGGACGTGCTGGCCAGCTATGCGGAACTCCGCGGCGCGATCGATCCCGCGGGCCGCGACGTCTGGGAACGAAACGGGCTGCAACTCGCGCTCGTCCCCATCAGCGAACTGGCCGACCTCCGCGGCGCCATGGGCGTGCCAGGCCCCCTCGAACGCACATGGTGGGGCGCCACCACGACCTGGTCGCACATGGCCAAGGGAGCCGCGGCCCCGAACCGCCGGCTCGAGACCGACATGGGCCCGCTCGTCCTCGGCCCGGGCAGGCTCGGGCTCGTCGGCCGCGCGTGGGCGGCGCCCGGGACCAGCAAGCCGGTGCTGAGGCTCGAACTCTGCCCACAGTTCCTGCCCGTCAAGCCCGACGCCACACGGCTCGAAGCCCGCCTGACGGCACGCCTGGTCGCCGATGACTCGCCGCCCAACGCCCTCGACGATGGCCCTGTGTTCGAGCGTCTCCTGCTCAGGGGCTCGATCCCCCGCGGCTACGCCCTGGTCATCGCGCCCGCCGAGCCAGCCCAGGCCGCGCCCGCCGTCGGCCCGGCCCTGCCGGCTTCGAGCCTCGCCGAGGCGCTGCTGACCACCATCGGTCCCGATGGCTCGCCCCGCCCGGTCGCCCTCATCGTGGTGCCCGTGCTGCCCGAGTGGTTCAGCCTCGACGGCGGCTGATTGCCCCAACGCATTCCAGCCATCACCGCCAACCCGGGCCTTGCCGCTACCATCGCCCCCGAGCCTTCGGGCCACGTTCTTCAACGGTCTCCAGGAGCCCTCTCGCGTTGCAACACCTTGTCTCGATCCTCTGGCTGGCGCTCGGCATCACCCTGCTCGTGGGCGGCGCAGAGGTCATGCTCCGCGGAGCCACCTCACTGGCTAAACGCCTGGGCGTGCCCACCTTTATCATCGGGCTCACCGTCGTCGCCTTTGGCACCAGCATGCCCGAACTGGCGACCGGCGTGGGGGCCGTGCTCAAGGGCCAGAGCGAGCTCATCGTCGGCACGGTCGTGGGCTCCAACATCGCCAACATCGGCCTCGTTCTGGGCCTGGCCGCCGTCATCAAGCCAGCGCGAGTCCGCGGCGGCGTGGTGCGACGCGAAGTACCCATGCTCATCGTGGTCACGATCGCGATGGTCCTCACGCTCTTCGGCGGCGGTGTCAGCCGCATCGAGGCCGGCCTGCTCACCCTTGGCTTCGGCGCATTCATCGCCTGGACGCTCTACGCCTCCAAGCACCTCGACGAAGAGGACACCGCCCTGGCGGTCGAAGCCGAGGAAGAGCACCCGACCGGCAAGCCCATGAGCGTGGTGCTCTGCCTCGTCTTCGTGGTCGTGGGCCTTGCGGGCATGGTGCTGGGCTCAGACCGTGCCGTGGTCGGCTCCACCGCGCTCGCCGAAGCCGTCGGTGTGCCTCCGTTCGTCATCGGGCTCACAATGGTCGCTCTCGGCACGTCACTGCCCGAGGTCGTCACCACAGTGATGGCAGCCCTGAAGGGGCACTCCGACCTGGCCGTCGGCAACGTGCTTGGGTCCAATATCTTCAACATCCTCTGCGTGGTTGGCGTGAGCGGCCTTATCGGCCCACTGGACGTCCCCACCATCGCCGTCCGTCGCGACGCCTGGGTCATGCTCGGGCTCACCCTCTTGCTGCTTCCCATCATGCTTACCCGGTTCAAGGTCAGCCGCATCGAAGGCAGCGTGCTCATGGCCGCTTATGCCGCCTACATAATCCTGGTCGCCCTCGATACGTCCCCATAACCAGATAACGCTCGATTTCATGGCGATTTCGGCTCTTTTACCCATGTCCCGGCCAATTGCACAGGCCCCACAGCCGATGGTACCTCTGGAGCCACAAACGCCCCGGAGAGGCCAATGCTGCGCGTGTCGATCCATGAAGCCGCCCCAGGCATGCGCCTGGCCATGCCCGTCTACCACCCAAGACGTGGTGGGCCGGTGCTGCTCAAGGCCGGCGTGACACTGGACGACCGCCTGATCGCCCGCATGCGCGAGATCGAACTGCGCGAGGTGTGGATCCACTACCCGGGCATGGCATTCCTGGGCAAGTACGTCAGCCCCGCGATCATCCAGACCCGCGCAGACCTGAGCCACAACGTGCTGAGCGCGCTGGACTCGGTCGCCGCCGGAGCGGTCGCCAACCTGGACTACGCCGCGTACAAGCGCGCCATCGTCGCGCTGGTCGAACAGTTGCTGCGTGCGCCCGCCGCGGCCTACTACATCGAAGAGCTGGCCGGCCAGGATACGCCACACGGCCGCCACGCCAACGCGGTGTGCTACCTGAGCCTGCTGATGGGCCTGAAGCTGGGCGATTACCTGATCGCCGAGCGTTCGCGCCTGCACGCGAGCCACGCCAAGGACGTCACCTCGCTGGGCGTTGGCGCGATGCTGCACGACGTGGGCATGCTGCGCCTGCCCGCCGACACGCTGCGCAAGTGGAACAGCGAGCACGACGAGACCGACCCCCATTGGCAGCGCCACGTGAAGCTGGGCTTCGACATGGTCCGAGAGGGCGTCGATCCCTCGGCGGCCGCGGTCGTGCTGCACCACCACCAGACCTATGACGGCACGGGCTTCCCAAGGCGCAAGCTGCTGAACGGCGGTTCGGTGCCTCTGGAAGGCCAGGAGATCCACGTGTTCTCACGCATCGTCTCGGTCGCCGACGCATTCGATCGGTTGCGCGACAGCGGCGACGCGCCCGGCGCCGATCGTGTGCCCCAGACGCGCCGCCCCACCGTGGCGGCTCTGCGCGAGATGGTCCTTGGTGAGATGTCCGGTCGATTCGACCCGATGGCCATCAGGGCGCTGGTCGCTACCGTGCCCGCCTATGCGCCTGGTTCGGTCGTCACGCTGAGCAACGGCTCGCCCGCGGTGGTCTGCAATTGGCGGCCGGACGATCCGTGCCGTCCTCGCGTGATGCCCATCGAGGGCTTGGGCGCGGCGATCAACGCGGACGGCGAGGAGTCGGAGGTCTTCGACGGCGCCGACGAACCCAAGGAGGCCATCGATCTGGCCTCGACTCCAGACCTGTACATCGCTCGGGCCGAGGGATTCGACGTCTCCGACGAGAACTTCCTGCTGCCCTCGAATCGCGAGTTCGACCTGCGCAAGGCCGACCGCGAGCGGATCAACCGCGCCGAAACGCTGGAAGCGTCATAATTCTCGAACAGCGTTGATCAGCCAGCAGCGGGCTGCGGCTCGCTTGCCTCAGGCTCGCCCTTGGCTTCGGCGGCCACCGGCGTCGCGTCGGCCTTGGGCTCCTGGCTCGCGGGCTGCGCCTGAGCGGTGCGCGGCTGACGCCCCTGCTGGCCGGCGGGCACGGGCTGGCCCTTCTCGTCGACCGTGAAGCCCACGGCCTCGAGCTTGGCCTGGTCCCAGGCGGTCCGCATCACTTCGCCGGTCTCTGGCGCACGCACGAGCACGCGGTCACCCGCTGAGAGTCCGGCGAGCACCTCGGCCTGGGTCTCGCTACGCCGACCCAGCTTGATCGGCGTGCGCTCATACTTCGTGCCCGAAGGCTCGTAGACGTAGCGCAGCCGCCCATCGCTGAAGACCGACTGCACCGGAATCGTCAGCGCGTCGTCGACCTGATCGAGCACGATGGTCGCCTCGGCACGCATCGAGGGCTTGAGCTGCCTGGCGTACTCGCCCGGCTGCAGCAGGATGCGAACGGTGTACTCGCGGAGGTTGGGGTCTCGCCAACTGCCGCTCTCGGCCAGCACGCCAATCGAATCGACGGTGCCGGGCAGCGCGGCCGAGCCGAGAGCCTCGATGCGCACGATGGCCGGCTGGCCCGGACGCAAACGGCCCGCGAGCGACTCGTGCACACGCACCGACGCCACCATCTCGGTGGTGTCGGGCAGCACGATCAGCACCTCGTTGGGCGAGACCTCCATGCCGGGCTCGGGCGGATCGTCGTTCCAGCGGCCCTCGCGCGTGCTCGAGTTGTACACGACCAGCCCGTCGTTGGGCGCGGTGATCTCGCAATAGCTCAGCTGCTCACGCAGCTTGGCAAGACGCTCCTCGCGCAGCTCCAACTGGCGGCGGGCGTTCTTGCGATTGGCGTCCTTGCTGGCCAGCTCGATAGCGTTCTGCTTCTTGACACGCTCGACCTTGGCCTTGGCCTCTTCCACATCGCTCGTGCGCTGCTTCTCGTCGCGCGGGCGCTGATAGTCCTTGTAGGTGTCGAAGGCCAGCTCGGCCTGCTTCACGCGGCTCTCGGCTTCCAAGAGCTGGATCTGCTCTTGATCAAAGTCGTTCTTGCTCTTGAAGTCCTTCTCGAACAGCTCCTGGCTCAGCTTGAACTTGTCGCTCAGGCGCGTGTAGTTGCGCTTGGCGCTGTCGAGGTCGGCCTGCAGCCGCTCGAGCTCCTTGGGGTTGTCGCCGTCACGCCACTGCTGCAGCGCGAGCTCGGCCAGGTCCTGCTCAAGGTTCGCAGCACGCAGGTTCGACTCGTTGTCACTAAGCTGGATGAGGTAGGCGTTCTCGGCAGCCTCGAGGTCGGCTCGGGCGGTCTCCACCCGGCTCTCTTCCTCGGTGATCTGCTCTTCGATCGCTTCGCCGTTGAGCGTGAACAGCACGTCGCCCCGGGCGACCCGCGTGCCCTCCTTCGCGATCGTCAGGATGGTCGCCCGGCTGTCGAGCTTGTTGCGGATCTCCACCTGCTGGCGGGCCTCGAGCTCGCCCGTGGCGATCGTCTCCACGTCAAAGTCCTGGACCGAGACGGCCACAAGATCGCTCGCGCGGACCGTATCGGTGCCCGCGAACTGGGTGGAGGCATACCACAGCCCCCCACCGACGACCGCCAGAGCAACGATCGTTCCCGCGGCCTTGACCAGCACGCCGCCCCGCCTTGACTGTGTGAGTCTCATCGATCACCTTCCCAAGGGCTCGCGATGCCCCGAGATGCTTAAGAATCCCATTCCGGCCAGATATGGCGCCGGCCGAGCCGATCCATCGGCTACCGACGCTTGTAGACACTAGCGTTCAACCACCCAGAGCCCCGAAAGGTTCCCCTCCGTCGCCGGAAACCCGCAAAATTCTGCGGGCGAACACGAAACCATGACACAAGCCCGACACACCCAATCCGACGCTCCCTGGCTGCTGGTTATCGCGGCCCCGGCAGAGGCCAAGGCCGCCCTGAAAGGTGTCGGCATGCCACCCGAACCGCCGGCCGAGTGGAAGCCAACGCCGATCGGCGAGAGCCTCCACCTGCTCGTCACCGGCATCGGCAAGGCCAACGCCGCCGCGGCCAC
>JBITAB010000325.1:13224-22713 GCA_044439825.1 Phycisphaerales bacterium JB064
AGAGCCTCCACCTGCTCGTCACCGGCATCGGCAAGGCCAACGCCGCCGCGGCCACGGCGATTGCACTCACGCACGATGATTATCGGGCTGTGATCAACCTGGGCATCGGCGGCTCACTGCCCGTCGCCACCCCCCTGGACCTGGGCGACTCCATCGCCGCTACGCGCTCGATCTATGCCGACGAGGGCCTCGCGCTGCCCGATGGCTCATTCGTTGGCTGTGCCGATATGGGTTTTCCCCTAGGCCCATTCGACGATTGGGGCGTGCGAGCAGATGCCGGGCTGCTGGACAGCCTGGCCCACCTCGCGTCGGTCACCGCTCCCGTCGCCACGGTCTCGACCTGTTCTGGGACGGACCCGCTCGCCCGAGCCGTGGTCGAGCGGACATGGGCTGTCGCCGAGGCCATGGAGGGCGCCGCCGTGGGCCAGGTCGCCGCCCGGCTGGGCGTGCCTTTCCTTGAGATGCGGGTCATCAGCAATTCCACCGGCGACCGCGAGCACCAGCGCTGGTCGATCGGCCAAGCGCTCGCCGGGCTGAGCACCCTGGCCGAGGGCATCGCCAAGGCCTCCAGCGCCCCATAACACGCCGCCCCCGGCGATCGCCCGGTCTGTGACGGCTGGGCGGCTGAGGCAAGGTAGCCAGAGGGCAGAACCCGCTGGATTTGCCAACTCCAAGGACCGATTCCAAGGGCTGATCCGAGGAATCGCGCGGCCGTGCCGCGCCCGCAGCCGCGTGCAGGTCAGGGGGCCTTTGTGGGCATCTCGCTGAAAACCATCTCCGCGATCGGCTCGACCCGGCTTATCGGTGGGTCGGTTTCGCCCATTGCCTTCGAGTTTGGCACTGCCGAACTCAAGGTATTGCAAATCACGACGGGCCCCAACCCCCACCTCGTGGCGGCTGCTGCGCTCGAGATGCCCTCGCGTTTGCGACGCGACGCCCAAGCCCGGCTCGCGTTCCAGATCGAGGCCCTTCCCAAACTCGTCAAGGCCGGCGGCTTCAAGGGCAAGCGGGCTGTGTGCTCCATGCCGAGCGCCATGTCCTTCTGCAAGCATCTCAAGATCGTCAAGGCCGACGGCGTGGGGCTGGAAACACTCGTGCGTGCCAAGCTGCAGTCAACGATGGGCTGCGACCCCAACGCCCTGGTCTTCCGCTGGGTGCCCGTCGAGAGTTCGGCCGGCAGCCGCGGCGAAGTGATCTGCATGGGCGCCGGGCGTGATGTGATCCAGCGCCTGATGCGCGCCCTCAAGAACGCCAAGCTCGAGCCCGTCGCGATGCACAGCGACTTCCAGGCCATCCTGACCGCGATGCACGCCTGCACGCGGCATCTTGAGGGCCACGAGGACAAGCCCACGCTCTATCTCGAACTCGGCGCCGGCGGCTCGCGCGTGCTCGTCGGCGACGGCGAACGGCTCGCGTTCGCCAAGTTCGTCGAGATCGGCGGCCGCCATCTGGACGAGGCCATCGCCCGGGCCCAGAACATCGACCACGAGCGGGCTCGTTCGATCCGCCTGAATCTCGAGACCCTCGTGCCCGAGGCCGTAGCCGCCAAGGCTGCGCCTTCGCGCGACGAGAGTGTCGACCGTCAGGGAAGCTCGGGCCTTGCGATGCTCGAAGCGGCGCTCAAGCGTTCGCGAGCCACACCAAGCAGCGAGGAGAACGGCGGCAGCGCCGTCATGGCCGCCCTGGACGAGAGCGCCGCGGGCATGGAGACCCTCGACGAGGCGATGACCCGCACCGGCACCGATCTGACCGAGCCTCTGGAGATCCTCACCGACGAGGTCCAGACGTGCGTCCGGTATTACAACGGCTTGTGCCCGCAGCGCAAGATCGAGCGTGTGGTGTTCCTGGGTGGCGAGTCTCGGCAGATCGCCCTGTGCACCCACATCGCCAAGCGTCTGAACATGCCCGCGCAGATAGCGGACCCGCTGGCGCGTGTTACCCGGACCGGAAATGAGCCCTGCATCGGCACGGACCTCAGCGGCAGCCAGCCCGGATGGGCTGTGGCGCTTGGCTTGTGCCTGCGTCCAACCGATCTTTGAACAGGCCCCCACCGACGGAGGATCGTCATGCTCGGACCTTCAAGCGAGAACAACCAGCAGGGCGGCGCCCTGGGCGGGGGCTTCCTGCCCGAGGACTATGTCCAGCGCAAGGCCGAGGGGCGGGCCAACATTATTGGTCTGACGCTCTTCTGCGCCGTCATGGGCACGGTGGTGGCGGCCTTCTTCGTCACCAACCGCAACTGGAAGTCGGTGCACGACGAGCGTGAGTCCATCGCCGTCCAGTACACCGCCGCCGAGCCCGAGATCGAGCTGCTCATCAAGCTCGAAGAGCAGAAGGAGCAGATGCTCCAGAAGGCCGAGATCGTGACGGCCCTCATCGAGCCCGTGCCGCGCAGCATCCTGATGGCCGAGCTCGTCACGCGCATGCCCCAGGACATGACGCTGCTGACCATCGAGCTCAAGGGCCGCCGCGTTGCCGACGCCTCGGCCACGAAGGAAAAGGACGCCAAGCCCCAGCGTACTAGCGTTCGCGGACGCAGCGCTGGTTCCCTCGGCGGCACCAAGACGGGCTCCTCGGCAGACGAGGCCGCCGCGTCGAGCAAGATCCTGCCGCCGCGATACGAGTACACCATCACGCTGACGGGCGTCACGCCCGCCAACAGCGACGTGGCTGATTATCTGGACGGCCTCAAGCTCTCACCGCTCCTGCGCCGCGTCGAGCTGCACTACACCGAGCCGCAGAAGATGAAGGACGTCGAGCTGCGCAAGTTCCAGATCAGCGCCGAGATCGACCCCCGCGCCGACGCCCGCGGCATCGAGCCGCCGAGCTCGGCCGAGGAACTCGCCAACGGGGGCACGCCTCCCACCGACGCCGCCAAGACGGCCGAAGGAACAGAGGAACCCAAGCCTGAGGGCGAGGACGACGAGGCCTACGCCACCGTGAACGAAAACGGAGAGGGCAACTGATATGAAGTTCGGCATCCGTGAATTCATCCTGTTGCTCGTGCTCTTTGCCGTACCACTGGCCAGCTACTGGTTCGTGTTCAGGCCCCAGAACTCGCAGATCGAGCGAGCCCGCGAGGAGATCTCCCTGCGTCGGGAGAAGCTGGAAAAACTCCAGCAAGAGAGTGCCCGCAGGGGCACGCTCGAAGCGGCAACCTCGCAGATCGCCGAACGCATCGAGTCCATCGAGGCGCGCCTGCCGACCAACAAGGAACTGGCCGACGTCGTCCGCCAGGTCTCCGAGCTGGCCGTGCAGAGCGGCCTGCAGCAGCCCTCGATCGTCACCGAGAAGCCCGTGAAGGCCTCGCTCTATATGGAGCAGCCGCTGAAGATCGAGACCAGCGGCGACTTCCGTGGCTTCTACAAGTTCCTGCTGGAGCTCGAGCGTCTTGATCGCATCACACGCATGCCCGATATGACCGTCCGCCGCTCTGACAAGGTCGACGGGCACATGGTGGCCGAGTTCACCCTGAGCATCTACTTCCAGGATGAGGAGGCCTGATGAACACCGATCCTTCCGTGACTCCCGAAGGCTCGGCCGAAGAGGTCAAGCACGTCGAGAGCTATGCCAGCAACCCGCACAAGCGGCTGACCATGCAGGTCGCGGTCGTGGGCGGCGTGCTGCTGGTCGCCGGCGGCATCATCTACTGGATGCACCTGAGGGGTATCGCTCCGGGCAAGCTGCTCAAGCCGGTGGAGATGAAGTACTCCATCGAGCAGACGCAGGCGCGTCATTATGAGGGTGAGGCGCGCATCCTGCGCAGCCTGGCCATGGCCGGTCCACCCCCGCAGGTGCCGCTGGAAGACATCCACGACAACCCCTTCCGCCTTGATCGTGCTCCTAAGGACGATAAGCCCATCACGCCCACCGAGATCATGCCGGTGCGCGACGAGGTGCTCGTCAAGGCCGAGCAGCTCCTCGGCTCGCTGAAGATCGAGATGGTGCTCAACAGCGATACCAACCCGCTGACCAAGATCAACGGTAAGGTCTATCGCGTGGGCGACAAGATCGATGGTGTGCTGGAGATCGTCTCCATCTCGGGCCGCTCGGTGACCTTCCGCGCCAAGACGCTGATGCGCACCATCGAGATGCATGGCAACCACTGATTCGGCCGCAGCCGGGGATGCGCACGGATGAGCAAGTACAACATCGATGACATCCTCAGCGAGCTGACCGACTCGGGCAGCCCACAGGGCAAGGGCAAGTCCAAGGCCGCCCGGCATCGCATCGACGAGTCGGAACAGGCCTTCAGCCCGTTGCCCTCGATGCCCGCCCACCAGGGCGACGTGGGACGCAGCGCGGCCGAGCACGACCCGGCCGTCAAGCAGAAGCCCACGCACGCGCCAGACGCGCGCGTCGGCAAGGCGATCTCGGACGTGTATGCGCCCGACACTGACGCTGTCGGTGACGAGGGCGACACGACCGAGCTCGCCGAGCGGCTGGTGTCTTCCGGCGCAGTCACGGCCGAGGACATGTCCCAGGCTCAGGCGATCGTCAAGCAGACGCCCGGCCGTCGCCTGATCGAGGTGCTGCTCGAGCGAGGGGCCGACGAGGAGGCCGTGCAGCGGGTCGTCGCGAACAACGCAGGCCTTCCCTTCGAACGCATCGATCTGGATGCTGGCCTCGACGGCGGCTTCGATGGAGCGATGTTGCAGCGTCTCGGTGGGGACTATTGCCGAGATCACCTGGTTCTGCCACTGCGCACCGAGGGCCAGCGCGCCGTGATGGGCGTGGTGCGTCCCGACGACGTGTTCCTGTTCGACGAGCTGCGCGAGCAGCTAGGCGTCGTGGGCATCAAGATCATCGTGGTGACCGGGTTCGACATCCGCGGCGCGCTCGAAGTCGCCGGCATGGGCGAGCACGAAGAAGAGCCCGAGGACGTCGACCTCAACGAGATCCTCGATCAGGTCGACGAGCAGGACGTCCAGGTCGAGAAGAGCGACTCGCAAGAGGTAGACCTCGAGCAGAAGGCCGGCGAGAGCCCGGTCATCCGCTACGTGAACTACATCATCCAGCAGGCCATCAAGGATGGCGCGAGTGACATCCACATCGAGCCGGCCGACAAGAAGCTCAAGGTGCGCTTCCGCATCGACGGCGTGCTCTTCGAGGCGATGAACCCACCGGCGTCCATGTCGGCGGCGATCACCAGCCGCCTGAAGATCATGGCCAACCTGGACATCTCGGAGCGACGCATCCCCCAGGACGGCCGCATCCGATGCGTGGTAGCGGGCCGCAAGCTCGACCTTCGTATGTCGACGCTGCCCAACACGTATGGCGAGAAGACCGTCATGCGTATCCTCGACACCAAGAGCATCAACGTGCAGCTCGAGGACCTGGGCTTCTCTGAAGACGCCTTGCAAGTATGGCGAGGCCTGGTCACGGCGCCCCACGGCATCACGCTGGTCACCGGCCCGACCGGTTCGGGTAAGACCACCACGCTGTACGCCTCGCTGCGGACGCTCGACAAGAACAAGATGAACATCTCCACCGTCGAGGACCCGGTGGAATACCACCTCGACGGCGTCACCCAGACCCAGACGCACGAGAAGATCGGCATGACCTTCGCCAAGGCCCTCAAGGCCCTGCTGCGTCAGGACCCCGACGTGATCATGCTCGGTGAGATTCGCGACATGGAAACCGCCCTCACGGCGGTGCAGGCCGCCCTCACGGGCCACTTGGTGCTGAGCACCTTGCACACCAACGACGCGCCGTCGAGCATCACGCGCCTGGTGAACATCGGCCTGGAGCCCTTCCTCGTAGGCGCCGCCGTCAACGGCGTGCTCGCCCAGCGATTGCTCCGCCGCCTGTGCAAGCACTGCAAGGCCCAGGAACGCCCAAGCGAGGACATGGCCGAGTATCTCGAGATGCAGGGCATGCAGACCGACAAGCTCTGGGTCGCCAAGGGCTGCGACAAGTGCCGAGGCACCGGCTACTCGGGCCGCGTGGGCATCTACGAGCTGCTGGCCGTCGACGACCGGCTGCGCGACGTCGTGGCGGGCAACCCCAACGTCAGCGAGTTCCGCCGCATGTGCATGGAGCGCGGCATGATCTCGCTGCGCATGGACGGCATGAACAAGGTCAAGCAGGGCCTGTCCACCGTCCAGGAAGTGCTCCGCGTCACCGACGGCAACCACTAACGCTATCCTCGCTTGACCGGCGGGCGCCATGGGCCAAATATTGGCATCATGGCGTCACTATCCCAATCTCAGGCCGCCCTCTCGCCGCGTCAGGCCGCCCGCCGGCGTGCCCCGGTCGACAAGCTGCTCGACGCAGACCTCTTCAAGGCCCTGGCCGACCCCACGCGGCTGCAGCTGCTGCGCTGCCTGCTCAAATGCAAGCGTCCATGCTCGGTCAGCGAGGTCGCCGAATGCTGCGACGTGGACTTCTCCGTCGTCGCCAGACACCTGGGCCTGCTCGCCCGTGCGGGCGTCCTTGAAGCTCGTAAGGAAGGCCGCACCGTGTGGTACGCCGCGCGCTGCGAGTCCCTCGCCGCCACATTCCGAGACCTGGCCGAATCCATCCAATCGCTCACGCCCGCCGACGCGTGCTGCGGCAGCGATTGCTGCAAGGGGACCAACTGACCATGCCCACGCACTCGATCCCCCGCATCCTCTTCCTCTGCACGGGCAACTCGTGCCGCAGCCAGATGGCCGAGGGCTGGGCCCGCCATCTCTTCCCCGACCGCTTCGAGAGCGTGAGCGCGGGCACCGACCCGCAAGGGCTCAACCCCCTCGCCGTCAAAGCCATGGCCGAGGCCGGCATCGACATCTCATGGCACACCAGCAAGTCCATCGCCCAGTGCGACCCCGACACGCTCGACCTGATCATCACCGTCTGCGGCCACGCGGCAGAGCACTGCCCCTTCATGCCCGGCCCGACGCGCATCATCCACCATGGGTTCGATGATCCCCCCAAGCTCGCCGCCAACGCGAAGACCGAAGAAGAGGCCCTGGCCCACTACCGGCGCGTGCGAGACGAGATCGGCCAATACGTCAAGACGTTACCCAGCCTGTTCCCCGACAAGGCGCACCGGCGATGACCACGGCCCCATGCGCCACCACGCGCAAGCGACTGGGTTTCCTCGATCGCTTCCTGACGCTGTGGATCTTCCTGGCGATGGCCCTGGGCGTGCTCGTCGGCCGTTTTGCCAGCGGCGTGCCCGAGGCGCTCGACGCCATGACCGTGGGCACGACCAACATCCCCATCGCCATCGGCCTCATCCTGATGATGTACCCGCCGCTGGCCAAGGTGCGCTACGAGAAGCTGCCCGAGGTCTTCAGGGACTGGAAGATCCTCGCGCTCTCGCTGATCCAGAACTGGATCGTCGGCCCGGTGCTGATGTTCACCCTGGCCGTGCTGTTCCTGCGTGACCAGCCCGAGTACATGACCGGGCTCATCCTCGTGGGCCTGGCCCGCTGCATCGCGATGGTGCTCGTCTGGAACGACCTGGCCCGAGGCAGCAGCGACTACGCCGCCGGACTAGTCGCGTTCAACAGCATCTTCCAGGTGCTGTTCTTCGGCCTCTACGCATGGCTGTTCATCACCTACCTGCCGCCCTTGCTGGGGCTCGAGGGGGCCGTCGTCGATGTCTCGATGGCCGAGGTCTTCCAGAGCGTGCTGGTCTACCTCGGCATCCCCTTCTTCGCCGGCATGCTGACGCGGCTCGTCCTGCGACCGATCAAGGGCGAAGCGTGGTACAGCACCGTCTTCATCCCCCGCATCGCGCCCGTCACGCTCGTCGCGCTACTGGCCACCATCGTGCTCATGTTCTCGCTGCAAGGCCAGCGGATCGTCGAGTTGCCTTTCGACATCCTCCGCATCGCCATCCCACTGACGATCTACTTCGTCGTCATGTTCCTGGTCAGCTTCCTCATGGCTCGCAAGGTCGGCGCCGACTATCCGCGAGCCGCGACCCTCGCCTTCACCGCCAGCGGCAACAACTTCGAGCTGGCCATCGCGGTAGCCATCGCCGTCTTCGGCCTGGGCTCGGGCGTGGCATTCGCCACCGTCGTGGGCCCGCTCGTCGAGGTCCCCGTCCTCATCGGCCTGGTGAGCGTCTCGCTCTGGCTGGGCCGACGCCTGTACAACACACACCAGCACAGCGAGCACACGCTCGAAGGAGCAGCCCCATGACCCACTCAACCAATACCGACAGCCTCCGCGAGAAGGTGCTCGAGGGCTACACCAAGATCGCCCGAGACGGCCAGTGGTCGGGCGTGCAGGCATCGCCCTCCACCGGCGGCTCGTGCTGCGGCGGTGGCGGCTGCTGCGGCCCCACCACACTCACCGCCGAGCAGGTGGCCCAGGCCGTGGGCTACTCGGGCGCGGACCTCTCCACTCTGCCCGAGGGCGCCAACATGGGCCTCTCGTGCGGCAACCCCACGGCCATCGCCGCCCTGCGACCTGGCGAGGTCGTGCTCGACCTGGGCAGCGGCGGCGGCATGGACTGCTTCATGGCCGGCCCGCGCGTCGGGGCCACCGGCCGCGTCATCGGCGTCGACATGACCCCCGACATGCTCGCCAAGGCCCGCCGCAACATCGAGAGCTACCGCCGCCAGAGCAACCTCGACAACGTGGAGTTTCGCCTGGGCGAGATCGAGCACCTGCCGGTCGCCGATGCCAGCGTCGACGTCGTCTTGAGCAACTGCGTCATCAACCTCTCGCCCGACAAGGCCCAGGTGTGGCGCGAGGTCGCACGCGTGCTCAGGCCGGGCGGCCGGGTCGCCATCAGCGATCTGGCACTCCTGCAACCCTTGCCCGGCTCGGTCGTTGCCGACCTCGAGGCCCTCGTCGGCTGCGTGGCCGGGGCTCAGCTCATCGACACCATCCGGGCCGACATGCAGGCCGCGGGCCTGGTCGACATCGCCCTGACCAGCAAGCCCGAGTACATCGAGGCCATGACCACCTGGCAAGACCCGCTCTACCAGAAGATCATCGCCGCCCTTCCCGATGGCTCGAAGATGAGCGACTACGTCACCAGCCTGGACATCGCCGCCCGCAAGCCCTGACGGTTTCCGTTCTCGGACGCGAGCCAGTGGCGCTAGACTCGCCCCGTGAGGTTCGACACCAGCCAGCACATGCGACTCGGGCAGCAGATGAAGCTGTCCCCCAGGGTCATCCAGTCCATGGAGATCCTGCAGATGCCGCTGGCCGACCTCGAGCAACGCATCGAGGAAGAACTCGAAGGCAACATGGCCCTCGAGATCATCGAGCCCCACGCCGAGAAGGCCGCCAAGACAAAGGACGAGACCGACCGCCCAGACCGCGAGTTGTCGATCTCCAATGACGGCAATTCCCAGGACGACTTCGCACGGCTCGATAGCTTCCAGGCCGACCAGCCCGATGCGGCCGACAACGCCTTCGACGGCCCAAGCCGTGCAAACCTGGAGCCCGGCTCGTCGAGCCGCGTCTCGGCCGGCGAACGCGACGGTAAGATGGACGCGATGGCCGCCGCCCCGGCACGCCAGGCCTCGGTCAGCGAGCAAC
>JBITAB010000326.1:0-5772 GCA_044439825.1 Phycisphaerales bacterium JB064
GGCGACGCCGCGCCCACGCAGCGCGAGGTGATCGAACTGCTCAGCCGTTTGCAGATGTTCGGGCTCGTGCTGGGCGAGAGCGCCCTCGACGCCGAGATGCTCGAGCAGCGGCTGCGCAAGGCCAGCAAGCAGCGCCTCCAGAAGCGCACCGGGCGATGGATGTTCCCGCACCTGCCGCTCGTGAATCCCGAGCCCGTCCTGCGTCGGCACGAGAAGCTGTGCCGGGCGCTCTTCAGCCCGGTGGCGGGCGTGCTGTGGATCATCCTCGTGAGCGTCGCGCTCGCGATGGTCATCGCCAACGCCCACCACTTCGGCGACGCGCTCAATAAGGTCGCGCAGCTCACGCCGGGGACGATCGCGACGCTGGGCGCGGTGTTCCTCGGGCTTCGCATCATCCACGAACTGGGGCACGCCGTCTCGTGCAAGGCCTTCGGCGGGCGCAGCACCGAGATCGGCGTGATCCTGATCGCCTACGTGCTGCCGCTTCCCTACTGCGACGCGAGCAGCGCGTGGCGGTTCCCGCGGCTGTGGCCTCGCGTGTGCGTGTCGCTGGGTGGCGTGCTGGCCGAGACGGTGCTCGCGGCGTTCGCGGCGATCTACTGGTCTCTAGGCAGCGATCCCGTGTGGACGAGCATCGCGTACCAGATCATGCTCGTCTCGGGCGTCAGCACGCTGGTGTTCAACCTCAACCCGCTGCTGCGTTACGACGGCTACTACATCCTGAGCGACGTGACGGGCACGCCCAACCTGACGCAACGATCGCGCGAGCTGCTCAAGCACCTGATCATGCGCTACGGCTTCGGCGTCCAGGGCTCGCGAGGCCCGACGGTGCGATCGACGGGCGAGGCGTGGTTCATGGTGGTCTACGGGCTGGCTGCGATCCCCTATCGCCTGTTCATCGCCGTGGCCATCCTGCTCGTGATCGCGAGCAAGTACATGACGCTGGGTGTTGCGCTCGCGGCGGTGATGGCGGTGGTGTGGCTGGTGTATCCGGTGCTCAAGACCAGCGGCTTCCTGCTCAGCGACTCGAAGCTCGAGGGCCACCGCGCGCGAGCGATTGGTCTTACGCTGGCCGTGATCGCGATCGTGGCCGCGCCAGTCCTGCTGCTGCCGCTACCCACGCCGGCCTACGCGGCGGCGACGATCGAACCCGCGCGCATGGCGGGCCTGCGCACGCTCGAGGGTGGTGTGCTCGCAGAGCTGCTGGTGTCGCCCGGAGATGCCGTCGAGGAAGGGCAGGTCGTCGCCCGCCTCGAGAATCGTGCGCTGCAGGCCGAACTCGAGGTCTATCGCGCACGCCTCGAACAGGCCCAGACGCAGTATCGCACCGCACTGAAAGGTCCGCCCGCCGAGCAGGAAGAATTCCTCCAGTCGCTGCGTGTGGTGGGGGAGCAACTGGCACGCACGGAACGCCGGGTTGCGAACCTCGTCGTGATCGCGCCTGTGAGCGGCGTGGTGTCGCCCATGAGCGGGCAGACCGCCGCCGACCTGCACGGCCTGGTCGGTTCGTTCGTCGCCCGCGGCACCGCGCTCGGCATGGTGGTCAGCGAGGACGAGCTGGTCGTGCGCGCCATGGTGCCCGATCGCGACCACGCGTTCGTCTTCCGTGGGCAGAGCGCCGAAGAGGTTCGCGCCAGGGTGCGTCTGGCGAGCCAGCCGGGCGAGGTGATCGAGGCCTCGGTCCTGCGTGCCGCGCCGATCGGCTCGAAGGAACTGAGCAGCGCGTCTCTGGCGGCCGAGGCCGGCGGCAGCATCATCACCGATCCGCGCACCAGCGACCGCGCCGTCGCGCTCACGCCGAGCTTCGAGATCGACCTCAAGCTGGCCGAGCACACGCACGCCGCGGCGCCGGGTGTTCGCGCTTCGGTCCGCCTCGATGGCCCGAACCTGCCGCTCGGCATGCGCTGGTGGCGCCGGGCGTCGCAGTTCTTCGAAGGGCGCACCTGGTGGTAGGGGCCGCCCGGCCAACCCGCACCGCCGACCGGCTGTGGCCCGCGCTCGCCCAGGGCGAGCGCCGCGAAGAGCCGCTCGAGGGGCTCGATCGCTTCGCGGCCAACCTCCAGGGCCGCGTCATCCGTCGTCGCGTGAACGCGGCCGAGGGCGAGCTGGCCGAAGCGATCTTGCAGGCCTCGCGCGCGTTGCAGGATGAAACCGAGGCCTCGCTCGACGAGCGGATCGAGGCGATCCGCCAGCACGCGCACCGTGTGGCGCGCCAGCGTTCCTTGCTCGAGAACGACGCGTTGCGCGAGGCGTACGCCGTGGGGGTGGAAGTCATCCGCCGCACCACGGGCCTGACGCTGTACGCCGAGCAGATCATGGGCGGGCTGGTGCTGCGTGGCGGCGCCGTTGCCGAGATGGCCACGGGCGAGGGCAAGACGCTCACGGCCATCCTGCCAACCGCGCTCGCTGGGTGGACCGGCCGCGGCGTGCACGTCGTGACCGTGAACGACTATCTCGCCAATCGCGACGCGCAGCTCTGCGAGAGCGCGTATGCGAGGCTTGGCCTGCGCGTCGGTGTGCTGCAGGATGGCATGAAGAAGGCCGAGCGGCGTCGCCAGTACGACCTCGACATCACCTATGGCGCCGACAAGCAGTTCATCTTCGACTTCTTGAAGGACCGGCTGGTGCAGCCGCTCTCGCCGAGCATCACCTCGAGCGTGCTCGACGCCGTGACGCACGAGGATGGGGCAAAGGCCTGGACGGGCGACGTCGTGCAGCGCGGGCTGAACATCGCGATCGTCGACGAGGCCGACAGCGTGCTGATCGACGAGGGCGCCACGCCCGCGGTCATCGCCCTGCCCGCGCAGGACGACGCGGGCGTGGACATGGCCGAGCGCTACGCCGCGGGCCTTGAGCTGGCCAGAGCCCTCGACCCCGACAAGCACTACCAGGCCGATGCCCGCGCCCATCGCGTGAACCTGACGCGTGCGGGTCGCGAGCGGCTGGGGGAACTGGCTACCGACCCTTCGCGAAGCCTGCCTCCCTTCTGGGCCGGTCCTCGTCGGCGGGAAGAACTGGTGGTGCAGGCGCTCAGCGCCCTGGTGCTGCATCGACGCGACGACGACTACATCGTGCGCACCAACGACAAGGGCGAGCGCGAGGTCGTCATCGTCGATCGCTCGACGGGGCGCGTGCTGGAGGGTCGGCAGTGGCAGCTCGGCCTGCACCAGGCCGTCGAGGTCAAGGAAGGCCTCGACCCCAGCGAGCGCCGGCTGACGGCGGCGCGCGTCAGCTACCAGCGTTTCTTCGGGCGTTACCGCGTGCTGGCGGGCATGACGGGCACGGGCTGGGAGGTCGCGCCCGAGCTCTGGCGGACCTACGGCCTACGCGTCGTGAGGGTGCCCACGCACCGGCCCATCGCGCGCGTCGAGCGGCCCGACCGCACGTTCACCACCGAAGATGCGAAGTTCGAGGCCGTGGCCGAAGCGACCCGTCGCGCCCACGACACATCCCAGCCCGTGCTCGTCGGCACGCGATCGGTGCACGATTCCGAGCGTGTCGCCTCGCTGCTCGCCGAGCGGGGCATGACGTGCAAGGTGCTCAACGCCAGGCACGAGGCCGAAGAGGCCGCCATCATCGAGGGCGCTGGCCGCGCCGGCGCGATCACCGTGGCCACCAGCATGGCCGGCCGTGGCACGGACATCAAGCTCGACGGCGAGGCCCGCGACGCCGGTGGCCTGCTCGTGCTCGCCGTCGAGCGCAACCACGAGCGTCGCGTCGATCGCCAGCTCTTCGGCCGCAGCGGCCGCCAGGGCGACGTGGGCGAGGCGATCGCCTTCGTGTCGCTGCAGGACGAGATGATCGTGCGCTACGGCTTCGGCCCACTGCGCTGGCTCGCGCGGTTCAGCCCCGGGCCGCTGCGCGCGAGGCTCACGCGCGTGCTCGTGCGCCAGGCCCAGCACTCGGCCACGCGCCGCTGGATGCTCATCCGCGAGGAGGCCAGCAAGATCGACGCGTGGATCGACTTGTCCTTCCACCAGCAGACCCGCTGAGCGCCGCTACGCGCACGCGTCGAAGGCGTTCTGGAACGCGAGGAAGTCAAAGAGCGTGAACTGGCCATCGCCGTCGAAGTCGGCGGCCGGGTCCATGGCGTCGAAGAGGTTCTGGAAGGCCAGAAAGTCGAAGATGGTGAGAATGCCGTCGCCGTCCAGGTCGGCGCGGCAGGTGGTCGCATCGCAGCGGTTGAGCAGGACGTGGACACCGTCGCTGAAGCCGTCGGCCGAGGCCAGGTCGCCGTCGCCATCGCCGTCCAGGTCGCCGATGGCCAGGCCCGTGGGCGACGAGCCGGCCTCGAACACGACCGGCGCCGCCAGCGTGCCGTCGCCCTCGTTCACCATCACGCCCACGAAGGGCGTCAGCCAGTTGGCGACCACCACGTCCCGGTCGCCGTCGCCGTCCAGGTCATCGATGGCCACCGAGAAGACGAGCTGGCCCGCGTCGTAGCGCACGCGGGCCTCGAACACGCCCGCGTCGCCCTGCGCGGTGCGGTTCATGAAGACGCCAACGGCGCCACCGGGCACATTGCCCGCGACCAGATCGGCGTCGCCGTCGCCGTCCAGGTCGCCGATCGCCAGGGACGTTGGCTCGACGCCCGCGGCGTACGACACCCCGGGCCCGAACGCGCCGCCGCCGCTGTTGAGAAGCACGACGACGTCATCGCTCTGCGCGCAGGCGACCGCCAGATCGAGGTCGCCATCGCCGTCCAGGTCGGCAATCGCGATGGCGGCGGGGCTCTGGCCCGTGCCGTACCGCACGAGCGGCCCGAACGTGCCGTCGCCGTTGTTCAAACGCACGCCGGCGACGCTCGGGAACCCGCCGGCGGCGGCCAGGTCCAGGTCGCCGTCGCCGTCGAGGTCGGCCAGGGCCACGCCCGCCGGCCGCGCGGGCCCATCGAGGCGCACGGCGGGCGTGAGGGATCCGTCCCCGTTGTTCATCAGCAGGCTCAGGTCGCCGCTATCGATGCAGCCAACGACGACGTCGTTGTCGCCGTCGCCGTCCAGGTCGCCAATCGCCACCGACCGGGGCCCCTCGCCCGCGGCGTAATCCACCGCGGGCCCGAACGCGCCGGAGCCGTCGTTGCGCAGCACGCTCACGGTGTCGGCCAGGTGGTTCACCACGGCCAGGTCGTTGTCGCCATCGCCGTCCAGGTCGCCCATGGCCACCGCGTACGCGCCGTCGCCGGTGGCGTATCCCGCGTGGGGCCCGAAGATCTCGCCGGGCGGGCAGCCCTGGGCCAGGATCGGGCCGACCGGGGCGCACGCCGCGACGGCGAGCAGCATGGGGGCGAGCCGGCCCGTGCGCGTGCGGCGATCGGAGCGGGCGGTCCTCTCGAAAGACTCGGGCATGGCTGGGCTCCCTTCACGTGCAGCATACCAGAAACCGCCCGGCCACGCAAGCACTCCGTGCGGGCTGTCAAGAACCCCGTGCGTGGCATTGGGCACTCCGATCATGCTCTCGCATGGCCCAACCGCCTCCCCGATCCCTCAGGGCACGCGATCGAGCGGCGCGGGCGCGTCCCTGGGCGCTCCGGGCAGGCTCCCAGGCCCTCCGGGCGGGCTCCCGGACGCCACGGGCAGGCGATCTGGGAGCACGGGCGCGTCCCCGGGTCGTCCGGGGACGATCGATTCTCGGACCAAGGGCCGCTCACGGCCCCCCAAGGGGGGTTTCGATGGGGCGAGGGGGCTCTCGGGGCGTCGTGCGGGGCGGGCGCTGGGCCGGCGCGTGGGGCGATGGGCCCGGATCGGCTCAAGTGGGGCCGCGAACGTGCCGACG
>JBITAB010000327.1:0-3106 GCA_044439825.1 Phycisphaerales bacterium JB064
ACGGCGCTGGCCCAGCACGGCGAGACCGGCGACGAGCGCACGCGCGAGGGCGTGCGGAAGGCCGGTCAGCAGGACGAGGGCTACGAGGCGAAGGACGAGACGCCCTACCTGCTGCACGAGCGTCACCTGCACACGCACAACCGGCCGCACGCGACGGTGGCGCCCGACGGCACGCGCTTCTTCACCACGCGCGACTCGTCGGTGACGCTGCCGCTGCCCGGCGAGACCGACGCCTTCGTGTTCGCGGTCTTCGGCGATCGCACGGGCGGGCCCGACCTTGGCATCAACGTGCTGGCCGACGCCGTGCGTGACGTGAATCTGATCGAGCCCGATCTGGTGCTGACCGTGGGCGACCTGATCGACGGGTATAACCAGAGCGCGCAGTGGATGACCGAGATGACCGAGTACAAGACGGTCATGAACCAGCTCTTGTGCCCGTGGTTCCCCGTCGCGGGCAACCACGACATCTACTGGCGTGGTGAGGGCAAGCCCGAGGGCGAGCACGAGGCCGAGTACGAGATGCACTTCGGGCCGCTGTGGTACAGCTTCACCCACAAGGACTGCAACTTCATCGTGCTCTACAGCGACGAGGGCAACCAGGAGACCGGCGAGAAGAGCATCCACAAGCCCGAGAGCCAGGAGATGACCGAGGAGCAGAAAAAGTTCCTGGCCGAAGCGCTCGAGCGTGGCAAGGGCATGACCCACCAGTTCCTGTTCCTGCACCATCCGCGCTGGCTGGGCAACAACTATGGCAGCGACTGGAACGACAATGTGCACCCGATGCTGGTGGAGGCCGGCAACGTGCGCGCGGTGTTCGCGGGCCACATCCACCGCATGCGGCACGACTTCGGGCCGCAGGGCGACGACGGCATCGAGTACGTGACGCTGGCGACGGTGGGCGGTGGGCAGAGCCACGAGGTGCCCCAGGCCGGCTGGCTGCACCAGTACCACCTGGTGACGGTGCGGCCCGAGCAGATCGCGCTGACGGCCTACCCGGTAGGTGCGGCGATGAACGTGCGTGAGATCACCGGCGCCATGGCCGACGCGCTGGCGCGGCAGGCCCGCCGGGGGGCGACGGTGGACGGCGTGGTGGCCTTCGGCCAGACCGGCGCCGCCCGCGGCGAGGTGGTGCTGAGCGTCGAGAACACGACCGACCGGCCGCTGGACCTGTCGGTGAGCCCGTCCTCGAACGACAACCGCTGGATCACGCGGCCCGACCACGTGCACGCGATCCTGGAGCCGGGCGAGACGAAGGACGTGTCTTTCCTGGTGGGCCGTCCCAATGGGTCGGCGGACGAGTTCCTGGATCGGCTGAGCTTCGCCGTGGAGGCGGACTACCTGGGCCAGACGGCGCGGTATGCGCTGCCGACGCAGGAGGTCGAGACGCCGGTGGACTTCACCAGCCTGATCGGCGACCGGCAGGCCGAGGTGAACATGGCGCTGGACTTCGACGGCGTGGACGACGCGATCCTCATCCCCAGCGAGGTGGCCAGCTTCGCGCAGGGGGCCTTCACGGTCGAGTGCTGGTTCAACGCCCGCAATTATGAAGGCCGTCGCGGCCTGCTGACCAAGACCCAGGGCAGCGAGTATGGCTTCTTCGTGAGCAACGGGGTGCTGGGCTTCAGCAACCACCTGGGCGGCGACTATCGCAACAACCGCGTATCGGGCGAGCTCGAGACCGATCGCTGGCACCACGTCGCGGCGGTCTACGACGGCAACGCCACGCGGGTGTACCTGGATGGCGAGCTGGTCTCCAACGAAGGCGTGGACAACACCTGGAAGCGGACGACCAACAACCTGCCGCTGATCGTCGGGGCCGACCCCGATGGCTCGGGCAACCCGATGAGCTTCTTCGAGGGGGCCATCGACGAGGTGCGGCTGACCAGCCGGGCCCGGTACACGGGCGAGCGGTTCGAGCCCACGCGTCGCCTGCGGGCCGATGAGGGCACGGTGGCGCTGTACACCTTCGACCGTGCGATGGGCCCCTACGTGCTCGACGAGTCGGGCCACGGCAACCACGCCCGCAGCGTGGGCGCCCCCAAGGCCATCGACGCCCGGTAAGCGGGGTGGCGGCCGGCGGCTCGTATCGAAACCGATGTGCACGGGAATAGGTCGGGCTGCTGGCGGATCCGTACAATACTGCTATGGCCCAGGTGCTGACCGATCCCAAGGCCCGTCTGGCGCTCGTCCGCGAGCTGCTCGAGGGTGTCAGCCGCGCCCGCGAGCCGGGGGAGATCCAGCTCGCCTTCCGGCGGATGTGGCGGCTGTACCCGGTGGACCTGTACGTCTCGGCGTCGGTCCGCGGGATGGCCAAGGGCCAGTACAAGATCACCCGGGTCATCGACACCCAGGAGGTGGCCCGCAGCGAGGACGACGGGGCCGAGGTGTACGCCCGGTTCGACCCGTGGAAGAACTGGAACGCCCTGCCGGTGAACACGGGGGGGATCATCGGCGAGCTCATCGAGAGCGGCGAGCCGCAGGTGCTGCGGCTCCATGGCCTGCGGGACGATCCGGTGCTGGGCGATTCGGCGGCGGACATGAAGGCCGTGCTGGCGACACCGATCTTCGATCGTGGCCGGCCGCTGAACTGGGCCTTCCAGTTCGTGCGCGACGCCGACGCGTTTGGTGACGAGGCGCTCGAGCTGTTCGTGATGGTGGCCAACCTGAGCGGGACGGCCACGCGGAACCTGGTGGCCGTGCGCGAGGCCGAGCAGGCCACGCGCCGGCTGACGGCCCAGTTCGAGGAGGTGGCACGGGTGCAGCAGAGCCTGCTGCCGCGGACACTGCCGGACATCCCCGGGCTGTCGGTCGCAACGAGCTACCTCACGAGCGATCAGGCGGGCGGGGACTACTACGACTTCTTCCCGTTCGAGGATGGCCGCTGGGGCATCCTGATCGCCGACGTGGCCGGGCATGGCGCGGCGGCGGCGACGGTGATGGCCATGCTGCACGCCATCCTGCACGCGTACGAGGGCAGCGGCATCCACCCGCACCTGGTACTCGAGCACGCCAACAGCCGGCTCGTGGCGGCCGGGCTGGAGGGAGCGTTCACCACGGCCTTCCTGGCGGTGTACGACCCGGCGACGGGCGAGTTCCAGTTCAGCCG
>JBITAB010000327.1:3206-5765 GCA_044439825.1 Phycisphaerales bacterium JB064
GAGCAGTGCTCGGGGCAGCCGGCGTGCGTCGTGGACTCGGTGCACGGGGCGCTCTTCGAGCACACGCACTCTCGCACGCGTGACGACGACCAGACGATCGTGGCGTTGCGCTACAACCCCGTGCCCAAGACGCAGATGCCGACGTTCAGCAGCGCCGCCGGCGTGCTGGCATGAGCCGCAAATCTCGGGACTGGTTCGAGGCGGCGCCGTTTGGCCCGGTTGGTGGCGATGGGCGACCTTCGGTGGAGAACGGGCTGCGGTTTCGCTGCACGATGTGCGGCAACTGCTGCACGGGGGTGCCGGGGACGGTGCAACTGGATGATGATGAGTTGCGTGCGCTGGCGGATCGCGTGGGCGTGAGCGAGGCGGAATTCGTCGAGCGGTACACCAAGCCCATGGATGGTGGCGGGCGATCGCTGACCGAGCGGCTGACGGCCTTTGGCTATGACTGCGTGTTCCTCGATCGCACGACCATCCCGGGCAAGGCGGTGTGCGGCGTGTACGAGGATCGGCCGCTGCAGTGCAAGACGTGGCCATTCTGGAAGCGCAACCTGGCCGACGAGCGAGCGTGGGACCGGGCGGGGGCGACATGCCCCGGCATGAACACCGGGCCGCTCACCCCCTCGAAGCGGGTGCGGCTGACTCGCGACGCGAGCCCCATCTGATGGACCCGGCCGAGCAAACGAACGGGTTCGATGCCGAGGACATCGCGATGGCCAGGCAGTGGCTGGCGGCGGCAAGGCGGCCCGAGGTGGGCCAGCGGATCGAGGCGATCCACGCGATGATCACCGACCAGGTGGTGGCCCGGGCGCCGGTGTGCGTGGCGTCGGGGCGGTGCTGCAACTTCGAGAGCTATGGGCACCGGCTGTATGTGACCGGGCTGGAGGCGGCCTGGTGTGTGGGGCAGTTGACGGCCGAGCACCCGGGGTTGTCGGTGCACGCGGTTGAAGACGCCCGCGATCGGGGGGGGTGTCCCTTCCAGGTCGGCTCGCTGTGCGGCGTGCACACGATCAAGCCGTCGGGCTGCCGGACGTACTTCTGCGACCCGACGGCTCAGGACTGGCACGAGGACCTGACCGAACGGGCGCACGCGATGGTCAAAAATTTGCACGCAACCTGCGGAACGCCGTACCGGTACATGGAGTGGCGAGCGATGCTGTCGTTGCTTGCGATCGCTATTTCGATTGAGACAAACTCTCAAGAACAAACGTAACCGGACCATCGTTGCACAACTCGACGTGCATGTCTGCCCCGAACACTCCAGTCTGGACGGCCGCGCCTCTTGCGGCAATTTTCTCGACAAGAGCGTGAAACATGACCTTGGCTTGATCGGGTGGCATCGCCGCGTCGAAGCTGGGGCGGCGGCCCTTTCCGATCTCGCAGCCAACGGTGAAGTTTGGCACGAGGAGCACTGCGCGGTTGGGAATATCCAGAACTGACAGGTTCATTTTCCCGTTCTGATCAGGAAAGATCCGAAGGAGTGTGAGTTTGTCGGCCATCCATTCGAGGGATGCTTCGGTATCGTCCCGTTGCAGGCCAATCATGGCCAGTATGCCTGGGCCGATACTGCCGCTAACATGGGCCTCTCGTGGTAGCGTGACGCTGGCCTTGGCGACGCGCTGGATCACAACTCGCATGCGACGGCGCTTCCTTTCGTTCCGAGGCGGGCATGGGTATTGACACAGTGATTATTGGGGGTGGGCTTGCCGGCCTGAGCTGCGCGTTGCATTTGCATGCCGCGGGCGAGCCTTTCATTTTGCTCGAAGCGTCGGATCGCACGGGCGGCCGTGTGTGCACTGACACGATCAGCACACCGGAAGGCGACTACCTGATCGATCGTGGATTTCAGGTGTTGCTTACGGCATACCCGCACGCGGCACAGGTTTTCAATTACGACGAGCTCGACCTCAGGAGCTTTTACCCCGGCGCGATGGTGTTCCATGACGGCGAGTTCCACCGCATCGCCGATCCTCGGAGGCGGCCGGGCGAGGCGATTCGAGGGTTCCGCTCGCCGATCGCCACCATGCTCGACAAGCTGCGGCTGGCCGAGATGAGCATGCGGGTGCTGAGCGGCACCGTGCAGCAGGTCTGGTCTCGCCCGGACCGCAGCGCGCTCGAAGCGCTACGGGATTCGGGCTTCGCGGACGCGACGATCGATCGGTTCTTCCGCCCCTTCTTTGGGGGGGTGTTCTTCGATGCCCAGCTCACGACCTCGAGCCGTATGCTGGAGTTCTGCTTCCGGATGTTCGCCCAGGGGCGCGTGTGCGTGCCTGCGATGGGCATGGGACAGCTGGCCGCGCACCTGACGGTGCGATTGCCCAGCGACGCAGTGCACACCGGCGTGCGAGCCGATCGGATCGAGCGCCGGGGCTCGGAGTGGTTGCTGGACACGAACCAGGGCCAGTATAAGGCCAAGCGCGTGGTCGTTGCGACGGAGGGGGATTCATCGCGTGCGCTGCTGGCGCCACACACGCGAATTGCGCTGCCCTCGGTGCGGTGGCGACAGGCGGCAACGATCTCGTACGCGTGCGACGCGTGCCCGACGAACGAAGCGATCCT
>JBITAB010000328.1:0-1862 GCA_044439825.1 Phycisphaerales bacterium JB064
CGGGCGGGCGAGCTCGTGGGCCAGCTCACCCAGAAGCTCGAGGCTGTTGAGGCTGCCGCCAAGCGGGCCGAGAACGCCGCCGAGCGGGCCGCTACGGCCGAGCAACGCATCCGCGACATGGACGAGCGGGCCCGGCACCGGATCTTCGAGGCCAGCAGCTCGGCGGCCGACGAGGCGGTGACCAGGATCGAGGAGGTCGCCCAGAAGCGGGCCGACGAGCTCGACGACCGGGGCGTCACGCTCAACGAATTCGTGGATCGCGGGCGGGCCGACCTGGCCGAGACGCGGGCCAAGGCCACCGACGCTCTGGAGAAGGCGGCCCACCAGGTGAAGGCCGACGCCGCCGGCGCGGTGGAGGCGATCAAGACCCACCGGAGCCAGGCCCAGGACGCCATCGCCGAGGATCACCAGAGCGCCACCCACGCCATCGAGGTGGCCAAGGGCGAGACGGTGGAGGCCCTCAGCGCCGAGCGGGCCGCCGCCGAGGCCGCGCTGGCCGAGCGGGTGACACGACTGACCCAGCGCGTGGACGAGCTGGTCGACGCCGCCGAGCAGCGGCTGGGCCAGATGATCGAGGAACGCAGCCAGGAGGCCAACGAGCGCACCGACGCCGTGGCCCAGCGGATCGACGCGGCCATCACGCCCAAGCTTGAGGAGTCGAGCGCCGCCGCCGAGGCGGCCCACGCCCGCGCGAGCGAGGCCGAGACCAAGGCCAAGGGCGTGTTCCAGCTCGGTCTGGAAGAGATCGAGAAGCTGTGCGAGCGTGCGGAGACGCTGCTGGAGGCGACCGGTGCCGGGCAGGCCAAGCCGGCCGACGGCACGCTGGCGGCGATCACCGCCTCGGCGGCCAAGGCCATGGAAGCCATGACGCTGACCGCCGCCGACGGCGAGCGGGCGCGGCGGCAGGCCGAGGAGAGCCGCAAGGCCCTCAGCGAGTCGATCGAGAGCGCGGCGCTCTGGCTCGATCGGCTGGTCGAACAGCGCGACGGGCTGCAGCAGTCCATCACGCTGGCCACGAAGCTGTGCGACCAGGCCGAGGGGCAGCTCGCACAGCGCCGGGCCGAGCTCGACGAGGCCATGCGGGCACCGGCGACTGAGGTGCAGCGCCACGTCGACGCCCTGAAGGCCGCCGCCGAGGACGCCGCGACCAAGCGTGCGGAGCTGACCGAGGCCATCGGCAGCGTGCAGCAGCAGGTGGAGGCCAAGGCGAGCACCGCGGCCGAGAAGGCGGCGGGAGCCGTCCGGCTGGAGGTCGAGGGCCTCGAGGCCAAGGTGGCCCAGGCCCGCGAGGCGTTGGCGCTGGTGGTCGAGCAGACCGAGGCCAAGCGTGCCGAGCTTGCCGAGTTGGTCGAGCAGTCCGAGCGTCGGGCCGAGAGCAAGGCCAACGCCGCCGCCGACAAGGCCGCCGAGAAGGCGATCCACAAGGCCAAGGTGGAAGCCGAGAAGCTGGACGCCAAGGCCATCCAGGCCCGCCAGGCGCTCGATCAGGCGTGGAAGACGCTCGAGACGCGCCTCAAGGGCGAGCTCAAGGAGAGCCTGACGGCCCTGAGCGCCGAGGGCCAGCGTGCCGACCGTGCGCGGCAGGCGCTGCGCGAAGACATCGAGGCGGCCCGTCAGGTCGAGAAGGAAACCCGAGCGGCCATCAGCAAGCCGGCCGCGCCCAGCAGCGTGGACCAGCTCAACCGTCTGGCGACGCTGATGCAGGACCTGGCCGAGCGTACAGCGCCGAAGCCGGCTCCAAAGTCTCAACCCAAGAAGCCAGCCGCGGAGACCGAGGCCAAGCCCGCGGTCGAAGTGAAGAGCGAGCCGTCCCCCGAAGCGACCAACGCAGACGCAGGCGCCAAGAAGGTCGCGAAGAAGAC
>JBITAB010000328.1:1962-5721 GCA_044439825.1 Phycisphaerales bacterium JB064
GCCGCCCGCTCGCACGCCCTCAGGCTCTGGCTCTGCGTCTCGCGCTCGGCGTCGCGTGAGACGGCCTCGCCCAACGTGGGCGCGTTAACCTCTACGTTGCAATCGCTGGATCGCACGGTCGCCTCGGCCAGGATCGCGGCGATCTTCAGATCGCTGAGCAGCCAGCGGTTGGCGATGGGCGCGAGCTCTTCGAAGGCCCCGAGCAGGCCCAGGCACACACGCTGCACCTCGAGGGGGACGTCGACGCATCGCTGGGCGGCCTCGGGCAGCGCGACCTTGCGACGGTCGTCGTCCTCGGGCAATCGCTGGAGCGCGTTGAGCTCGGCGTACGCCACGGCGTCGGCGTCGGCGAGCTCAAGCAGCTTGCAACTCGCCTGAGAGCAGGTGGCGGCCAGTTGCTCGTGGGCCTGGGCGTGCTGGGCCAGGTCCTTCTTGCCGGTGCTGTATGACAGCACCATGCCGCCGAGGGCCGCGGCGAGCGCGCCCGCGGCGCTGGCCACCGCCCCGCCGCCGGGGGCCGGGCTCTTGCGAGCGATGGCGCTCAGCAGGTCGCCGAAGGCGGTAGCCCCGATCGCAGCCTCGGTGGCGACCTTGTTGGGAAGGTTGGCGGGCGCGTTGGTGGTTCCGGCACTGTGGGGAGGATGATCGGCCATACAGCACTCTACTCACCCGATCGCTCGCCGATGGGCTGGCCTTTGCGGTGTTTCCCTGCGATGATGCCCCACGATGGCCAACTTCCATGCCAAGACCGTCATGCCGTGCGACGCCCGAACGCTCTACGACTGGCACGCCAGGCCCGGGGCCCTCGAGCGCCTGACCCCGCCCTGGCAGAGCGTGCGCATCGCCGAACGCAAGCCGGGCAGCGACCACCCACGCATCGGCAACGGCGCCATCGCCAAGCTGATGGTGGGCGTGGGACCGATGGGCCTGCCCTGGGTGGCCGAGCACTTCGACCACGAGCCCCCGCACCAGTTCTGCGACCGCCAGCTCGCCGGGCCATTCGGGAGCTGGACGCACACGCACACGTTCAACGAGCTCGGCGAGCACAGAAGCGAACTCGAGGACAGCATCGAGTACGCCCCGCCGGCCGGGCCGCTGGGCTCGATGTTCCTGGGCGGCAAGCTCGCAGGCGACCTCGAGCGGCTGTTCTGGTTCCGCCATGAGCGGACACGGGCGGACCTGGAGCGCCACGCGCGGGCGAGCGAACCCATGACCGTCGCAATCGCCGGCTCTAGCGGCATGATCGGCTCGGCGCTGGCCGCGTTCCTGGCCACGGGCGGGCACCGCGTGATTCGCCTCGTGCGCAGGCCGGCAGACACCAACCCCACCGACGGCATCGAGCAGCGGCGCTGGGAGCCCGGCTCGCACGACATCTCACCCGGCATGCTGGCTGACGTCGACGCCGTGGTGAACCTGTGCGGCGACAACATCGCCGCCGGCCGCTGGACGGACCGACGCAAGAAGCAACTCGAGTCCAGCCGCGTCGGGCCCACCGCGACGCTCGCCAGCGCCATCGCTGCGCTGCCGAGCGCCGATCGGCCGCGCGTGCTCATCAACGCCTCGGGCGTGCACGCCTACGGCGATGGTGGCGACGAGCCGCTGACCGAAGCGAGCGAGCGCGGCCACGGATATCTGCCCACGCTGGTGAAGAAGTGGGAAGCGGCGACCCGGCCCGCGCAGGCCGTGGGCGTGCGGGTCGTGCACGCGCGCTTCGGCATGGTGCTGGGCGCCAGCGGCGGGGCGCTCAAGAGCCTGCTGACGCCCGCCAAGCTCGGGCTCGCGGGGCCCATCGGCACCGGCCGCCAATGGTGGCCATGGATCGGGCTCGACGATGCCATCGGCGCGTTGCACTACTTGTTGACACAGAGCACGGTCGACGGCCCGGTCAACGTCTGTGCACCGAATGCCGCCACGGCCAACGACGTGATGAGCGCCATCGCCCAGGCTGTGCGGCGTCCCGCGGCCATCGGGCTGCCCGCCGTCGCGGCCCGCACGCTGCTGGGCCACGAGATGGCCGACGAGTCGCTGCTGAGCTCCACGCGCGCCGAGCCGGCGGCGCTCGAGCGGGCCGGCTTCCGCTGGATGCACCCGACGCTGATGGACGCCGTCGGCTGGGAGCTTGGCGTGCGGCGGCTGGTTGATTCCTCCTCTTCGGCCTCCACACCTGTGATCGCGGGGACGGCATGACTCAAGCTGATCACAACGACCGCGCCTATCTGCTCATCGGCGGCTATGGCGGCATCGGCAGCGCGCTGGCGCGCACGCTCGCCAACGCCGGCGCAAAGCTCACAATCGCCGGCCGCGATGGTGAGAAGGCACGAGCGCTCGCCGACGAGCTGGGCGCGCACGCGCTCGACGACCTGGACGCCACCAATGCAGACGCCGTGAAGCAGGCCGTCGATGCAGCGGCCGAGCACCACGGCCGGCTCGATGGCGCGGTGAACCTGCCGGGCAGCATCCTGCTCAAGCCCGCGCACCTGACGACGCCCGACGAGCTTCGCAGCACGATGGACGTAAACCTCACCACCGCCTTCAACCTCGTGCGCGCCGCCAGCCAAGCGATGCGTAAGGAGGGCGGCTCGATCGTTCTGATGTCCTCGGCCGCCGCGCTCACCGGCCTGCCCAACCACGAGGCCATTGCGGCCGCCAAGGCCGCCGTCGCCGCGCTGGCGCGTTCGGCCGCGGCCACCTACGCCAGCAACGGCGTGCGCGTGAACGCCGTGGCCCCGGGCATGGTCCGCACGCCGCTGAGCGAGGCGGTCCTGAGCAGCGACGTCGCCGAGAAGGCCTCGGTCGCCATGCACCCCCTGGGCCGCCTGGGCGAGCCGGCGGACGTCGCCAGCGCCATCGCGTGGCTGCTGAGCCCCGCCCAGGGCTGGGTCAGCGGCACGGTGATGGAGGTGGACGGCGGGCTGGCGGGCCTGCGTGGCCGCGTGAAGGTCTGAGCCGACACCCCGGCTCGTCGACTGGACACCCCGGCACCCCAGCCGCACCTACACTCTCGCATTCGTACGCATCCTGATCGGGAAGGCCCCAGCACTCTCCCCAGCCGGATGGCTCTTACTACACTGCGCCGACTCAGGGGCCACGCCCCAGATACACAAGGACGGACCACTTGGCCAACGACGGAGACAAGACCATGACCCAGATGAAGAGCGCCCCGCGCCCGGGCCCCGGCCCCACCGCCGAGATCCCCGCCGGCGACGCCGACCGGCCCATCGTCTACGTCAACGGCCGCATGGTGCCCAAGGGCCAGGCCATGGTCAGCGTGTTCGACCACGGGCTGCTCTATGGCGACGGCGTCTTCGAGGGCATCCGCGTCTATAACGGCAAGATCTTCATGCTCGGCCAGCACATGGACCGCCTGTGGGCCAGCGCCGAGAAGATCCACCTGGACATCGGCATCTCTCGCGAAGAGATGATCGACATCCAGCGCCGCTGCATCGAGGCCAACAACCTGGTCAACGGCTACATCCGCCTGATCGTCACGCGCGGCGAGGGCAGCCTGGGGCTCAACCCCTACGCCTGCCCCACCGCCGGCATCATCTGCATCGCCGACCAGATCCGCCTCTACCCCGAGGCGATGTACGAGGCGGGCATGCGTGTGGTGGTCGCCCACCGCCCGCGCATCGGCGTGGCGAGCCTCGACCCGCGCATCAAGAGCCTGAACTACCTCAACAACATCCTGGCCAAGTGCGAGGCCATCCACCTCACGCGCGACCTGAACATCACCAACGAGCAGGACAAGCTGCTCGAGGT
>JBITAB010000329.1:0-5714 GCA_044439825.1 Phycisphaerales bacterium JB064
GCGCCGATCGCGGGCCTCATCGCCGCCGTGCTGACGGTGCCGCCGGTGATCGCCTTCTACCTGCTCAAGCTGCGCCGCCGCCCGGTGCGCGTGGGCAGCGTGATGTTCTGGGAGCGGGCCGTGCGCGACGCCCAGGGCAACACGCCCTGGCGGATGGTGCGGCCGCAGACCCAGCTCGTGCTGCAATTGCTCGCGCTCGCTTTGCTGCTGCTCGCGTTTGCGAGGCCCGTCGTCCCCGGCGAGCTCGGCGGGCGCGTCATGCTCGTGCTCGACCGCTCGGCATCGATGAACGCGACCGATGGCGCGGGCGGCAACACGCGCTTCGAGGAAGCAAGGGACAAGCTGCGCGGCATCGCCACCGAACTCGCCTCGGCCAGCAATACCAGAGTGATGGTCGTCGCCCTGGGCGCCGAGGCGGCGCCCGCGACACCCTGGACCAGCGACCGCACCGTGCTCCTTGGCGCTCTTGATGCGATCGAGCCGACCGATGAGGAGGCCTCGACGGATGCGCTCGTGGAGCTCGTGCGTCTGGCCGCCAGCGGCGAGGACACCAGTGCGGACACGGACGGTGAAGAACGCAGCGAGCCCGAGACACTGACCATCGTGCTGGCCTCCGACGGGGACCTGCCCGACCCACGTGATCCGCTGCCCGCCAACGTCGTGCCACGGCTCGAATCCGTGGGCGGTGCGCTCGAAGAATCGAAGGGCAACGCGGGGATCGTGGCCGTCGCGGCCCAGCGTTTGTACGACGATCCCGCCGCCGTCCGAGTCTTTGCACGCGTCCAGGCCGTCGGGCCGATGCGCCGCGAGCTGCCCGTGCGTCTGGCGCTGAACGGCCAGGTCGTCGCCGAGACGGTCGCCCAGCTGACGCCAGGCGAGAACGACCTGATTACACAGGCCAGCGTCACGCTCTCGACCGTCGCCCCCGAGGCCGGCGTGCTCAGCGTGCTGCTGCCCGGCGATGATCTGCTCAGCGCGGACGACTCGGCCTCGCTCTGGCTGCGCACCGCTGGCCGCCCCCGCGTGCTGATGGTCATCCCCGAGGACGAACTGGTCGATCCCGATCGCCCCGGCCCGGTGCTGCTGATCGCCGCCGTGCTCGAGGCGATGGACCTCGGCAGCCTGCGCATCGTGCGGCTGAGCCGCTACGAGCAGTTCGCGGGCGAAGGGGCTCTGCCCTTCGACACGATCGTCTTCGACCGCGTCGCCCCGCGCACGCCGCCGAGCGTGAGCAGCCTGCACTTCGGCCCGCCTCCACCCCTCGTGCGAGACGGCGGCGCGTTCCGAGCGGCCGCGGCGGGCGAGCTCGAAGGCACGCGCGTCATCTCGTGGCGTCGCACGCACCCGGTCTTGCGAGACGTGGCGCTCGACCAACTCGCCGTCGCTGAGCCGTTGATAACGGACGGCGACAGCGACGATGATGGTGGGGGAGCGGTCGTTCTTGCCAGCGGCGAACGCGGGCCGCTGATCGTGGCCTTCGACGGCCAGCAGCACCGCCGTATCTGGGTGGGCTTCGAGCCGGCGATGAGCAATTGGCCCAAGCTGGTGAGCTTCCCGCTGTTCATCGCCGAAGCGGTCGACTACCTCTCCATGCGCGGCTCGCGCGACGCGGCCGAGAGCACCCAGGCCGGCGCTATTGCCACGCTCAGCCTCGCGGAGCCGCGCAGCCGAGTGCGTGTTGTCGGCCCCCAAGGCGACTACGAACTGGCAACATCCACGCCCACAACGCGTCCGGCCATCGGTCCGATCGAGCGTGCCGGCGTGTATTTGTTCCAAGAGGCACGCGTCAGCGATCAGCGGGCCATCGCGGTCAATGTTGTGAGCGAGATCGAGAGCCGCATTGGCGTGCCCAGCGCGTTGCCGGCCTCCCTCGGCGGGCTGCCCGAGGCCCAGGCTCGTGCGACTCGCAGCGGGGGCGAGCGCGAATTGTGGCCATGGTTCCTGCTGGCCGGGCTGGCAGTTCTGTGCTTGGAATGGCTGTTTTCCGCGCGGTCCCTCGGGCGATAACCTCGGCGGATCCGGCCCGTGCTTCTCCAATTTCACAAGGGCGTATGAGAATCTCATGAACCGGCCTCGAAGGTCTGCTCTCAAGGAGGTTTCGGTTGCCTCGGGGAAACGCCCCGGTATATATCAGGGTACCGAGTAGTCGGGGATTCATGCCGGGCGCGCCGGCTGACCCGAGATCGAATCGCAGGGAGAGAGAGTAATGAACCGAGCACTGAGCAAGGCCGCCGCCCTGTGCGCCGCGGCCGGGATGACCGCTGGCCTGCACGCGCAGGACATCAACTGGGACAACGCCGCGGGCGGTCTGTGGGATGACGCCATCAACTGGAACCCCGCAGAGGTGCCCAGCGCGCCCCCCGAGGTGGCGGTTATTGCCCTACCGGGCGCTTATGACGTGCTGATCCGGTCACTGTCGCCAAACGTGGCCGATCTGATCATCTCCAACCCGAACGCGTTTGTTGGCCTGGGCAACGCCCGAGACCTGCGCATCAGCGGACCGATGGCCACGATCAATGGCACGCTGGCCATCAATGACCAGGGAGGCACGTTCGCATCGAGGCTGTTGATCAATGACCCCATGTGCGTGCTCGACGGTACGGGCGAGATCGTCCTGAACGACACATCCGCAACCGCTGCTGGTCGCGCACAGTTCATCGACCTGGTTGGCGGGCAACTCACGACCCTCGGATCGGGCCTGACACTTCGCGGCTCGGGCCAGCTTTCCGCCGCGCTTGTCAACAACGGCGTGGTCCGTGCCGATGCCGACGGCCTGTGGCTGAACGTCTTCGGTGGAGCCAAGACCAACAACAATCGCTACGAGGCAACAAGCAACGGCATCCTCCGGCTTGCGACCCCGATCACTCAGGGTGACAACGGCATCATCGTGGCCGACGGTGGCATCGTGACGCTGGTCAGCACCATCGAGGGCGGCGAGATCGACAGCCGCAACGGAGTCTTCCAGATCGACAACGGGAACGGCGTGCTCGACGGTGTCGAACGCGTGCAGGGCGACATCGAGATCCAGAACAGCCGTGACCTGCGGATCCGTGATGGCCTCACGCTGGATGGCACGATCATTGTGAACCGAGATTCGTCCACGTTCGCGACACGCCTGCTGTTTGCCAGCAGCGGAACGATCGATGGCGACGCAGAGATCGTGCTCAACGATTCGTCGACAAGTGCTGCCGGGCGTGCGCAGCTGATCGATCTGGTGGGCGGGCTCGAGACCACGCTGGCCAGCACCGTGCTCGTTCGGGGCTCGGGCCAGATCAACGCCGTCCTCATCAACAACGGGACGATCCGTGCCGATGCCGACGGCCTGATGCTCAACATCTTCGGCGGATCCAAGATCAACAACGGGACTTTGGAGGTCGACAACAATGGCCTGCTCCGCTTCGGGACTCCGATCGTCCAAGGCGCCGACGGGAAGATTGTTGTCATCGATGGCACGGCTCGCCTCAACAGCACGATCACCGGCGGCGAGATCGACAACCAGAACGGAGCATTCGAGATCGCGGTGGGCAATGGCGTGCTGGAGGATGTTTCACGCGTCACGGGCGACATCGAGGTCGAGAACAGCCGCGACCTGACGGTGCGCGGCGGCCTCACGATGGACGGCACGATCACCATCAACCGGGAAGCATCGACCTTCGCAACCCGGTTGCTGCTGGGGACGAGCGGCACGCTCGACGGCGATCTCACCATCTTCCTGAGCGACTCGTCGGCGACCGCTGTGGGGCGCGCACAGCTCATCGATCAGGTCGGCGGGCTCACTACGACCTTGGCCGATACCGTGCTGGTGCACGGCTCGGGCCAGATCAACGCCGTCCTCATCAACAACGGGACCATACGCGCCGATGCTGATGGTCTGGATCTCAGGGTGCTCGGAAGCACCAAGACCAACAACAACGCCTTCGAGGCGGTCGACGGCGGCCGCATGGTGCTCGACACGACCATCGCTCAGAGTGCGAGTGGTCGGATCGTAGCCGACGGTGGGACGATCACGCTCCGCAGCACCATCTCGGGTGGCCAGATCGACAGCCGCACCGGCGTCTTCCAGATCGTCTCGGGCAACGGCACCCTGGAGGATGTCGATCGCGTCCAAGGCGACATCCAGATCGAGAACTCGCGTGACCTCGCGATTCGCGGCGACCTGACGCTCGACGGGACCGTTGTGATCAACCGCGACGGCGGCACCTTTTCCACGCGTCTGCTTGCCGCCACCGATGGCGCCATCGACGGCTCCGGCGAGATCTTCCTGAATGATTCTCTGCCCACCGGAACCGCCGGTCGCGCGCAATTCGTCCACACCGTTGGCGGCATCACCACCACGCTCGGTCCGGAGCTCTCGCTCACCGGCAACGGCAACATCAACGGAAACTACGTGCTCCAGGGCCGCGTGGCCCCGGGCAAGATCGGTGCGGGCTTTGGCGAGACCGGCTTTTTGAGGCTCACCGGAACGACCACGATGACCGACTCGACCGTGGTGGATATCCAACTCGGCGGGCGCGAAGCAGGCGAGTATGACCGCATCGACGGTTCCGCCGCGATCACCGTCGACGGCACGCTCGACGCCTCGATCATCGATGGCTTCGAGGCCGGGGTCTGCGAGAACATCGTCATCATCTCGGGCGCATCGGTCACGGGCGAGTTCGACACGTTCAATCCTCCCGCCGCGAGCAGCAACCGCAAGTGGCGCCTCTTCTACACCGGCACCAGCGTCGACCTGCGCAACACCTGCCTGGCCGACATCGACGGCGACTGCGAGCTCACGCTGTTCGACTTCCTGGCGTTCCAGAACCTGTTCGACGCGGGCAGCGTCGAGGCCGACTTCGACGGCGACGGCTCGCTGACCCTGTTCGACTTCCTGGCGTTCCAGAACGCGTTCGACCGCGGCTGCGACTGAGCTCGATCAGCCGGCCATCACGCCGGCCGTCCAATCCAGTTCTTCGTCGAGCGGCCTGGGCACGAAGCCCAGGTCGTTCCTTGCGCGCGTACCGTCGAGCGAGACGTCCCTGGCGCGTGGCGCCGGCATGGGCACGTCGGCCTGCACGCCGGCCTTCATGAGCGAGGCGTCGAAGCCCAGCGGCCCCGCGGCCCGGGCGGCAAACCGCCGGCCCAGGTCGTACCGATCGACGCGATCGGCCCCCGTGACGTGGTAGGTCTGGCCGGGCGCGCCACGCCCGAGGCACGCGAGCAGCCCGCGGGCGGCGTCGCGGGCGCTCAGGGGCGTGCGCCACTCGTCGGTGAACAGGACGAGTTCCTGCCCGCCGCGCAGGTGCTCGGCCCACGCGCTCAGGAAGCAGCCGGGCGCGGTTCCGTTGGCGGTTTTGTTGGCGGGGGGGCCGAAGAGCAGGGGCAGCCGGGCGATGATCGCGTGCGAGCCCATGGCGGCCAGCATCCGCTCCATCGCCAGCTTGCTGCGTGCGTAGGCGTTGAGCGGGCCGGTGGCGTCGCCTTCGGCGTACATGCCGCCGGGGCGCTCGCCGTCGAACACGAGGTCGGTCGAGCACACGACCAGCGGGATGGGGTGGGGTACGTGGTGGGGGTGCTGGGCGTGCTGGGGGTGGTGGGGGTCCGGCTGATCGGCGCACGCCCTGGCGAGCCGCTCGGTCGCCAGCACGTTGTCGCGATGGGCCGCCTCGGGAGACTTCTCGCACTCGGCCGTCCGCGCGTTGGCGGCGCAGTGGATGACGGCGTCGGGCGACAGC
>JBITAB010000330.1:0-1243 GCA_044439825.1 Phycisphaerales bacterium JB064
TCGTAGACCTTTACGTCCTCGTAGCCGATGTCCTCGAAGATCTCGGCGAGCGTCTGCTGATCGGGGAAGTACTTGTTCGACTCGGGCAGGTATCGGAACGAGTTGTACTCGCCGCGGTGGAAGACCAGCTTGCCGACGACCGGCGCCACACGCTTAAACTGCACCTCGTAGATCGCGCGGAACAGCAGGTTCCGCGGCTTGCCCTGGTCGATGTTGCACACGAAGCCGCCGGGCTTGACCACGCGGAAGAGCTCCGTGAGGCCGGCCTCGAGGCTCGTCAGGTTGCGCAGGCCAAAGCTGATCACCGCGCCGTCAAAGCTGTCATCGGGAAAGTCGAGCGCGAGCGCATCGCCCGGCTGGAAGCCGATGCGATCGAGCAGGCCCATGGCCTTGCGCTCGGCAACCCCGAGCATGCGTGTCGAGGCGTCCACGCCCGTGACGCGCAGGTCGGCGTGCCTGCGCGCCATCAGGATGGCGATGTCGCCGCTCCCCGTGCACACGTCCAGCACGTGCGAGCCAGGGCCGATGGGCATGCGGGCGACCGCCTTGCGATCGAAGCGACCCTTGGTGCCAAGCGAGTGCAGCACGTTGGTCGCGTCGTACTTCTCAGCCAGGTTATCAAAGAACTGGCGGTTGTAGCCGGCCCAGTCGTTGGCCTGGAAGTAGCGATCGAAGCCCGTGTCGTGGATCAGCTTGAGCTTTGCCTTGTTGTCATGCACGGCGTGGGTCATTGCGAATCTCCCCGGCTCAGCCGGATCAGGAGCTGGTGTGCGCTGAAACCCGGGCCGAAGCTCATCATGAGCGTCGGCCCGGGCGAGGGGGTGGATTTGAGCAGCGCATCGAGGATGAACACCACGGTGCTCGAGCTCATGTTGCCATAACGGCTCATCACGTTGCGAGCCAGATCGACGTTGCCGCCAAAGGTCTTGAGCGTCTCCTCGATGCGATCGAGGATCTTGACGCCGCCGGGATGCACGACGAAGTGCTCGATGTCTTCGAGCCCAAGGCTGTTGCGACCCAGCATGCCGGCGGTGGCGCTGCGGAGGTTCTCGCCGATCACATCGGGCAGGCGTGCGTCGAGATTCATGCGCAGGCCGGTGTCGGTGAGCTGGTAGCCGAGCAGGCCGGTCGTCTCGAAGACCTGGTGCATGGCCCAGTCCTCGATGGTGGCCGTCCCGGGTCGGTCCTCGCATCGCAACACGGTGCAGGCGATGCCGTCGGAGAACAGCGCCGTGCCCACGAT
>JBITAB010000330.1:1343-2430 GCA_044439825.1 Phycisphaerales bacterium JB064
CCCATCGCGGCAACGCCCAGCGTGCCGCCGAGCTCACGCGTGGTGTCGTTGATCGACGAGCCCACACCGGCCTTCGATGCCGGCAGCGCGTTCATGATCACCTCCGTGGCCGACGCGTTCACAAGGCCGAGCCCCACGCCCAGCAGCGACATCTGCCACACCAGCGTGAGGTATGGCGTGTGCTGCGTGTCCTGCGAGACCCACGCAAAGCCCGCGCCCATGAGCACAAGCCCCGTGCCGGAGAGCCATGCCTGTCGCCGGTGAGAACCCAGCTTCGCAGCCGCGGCTGCCCCACACAAGATAAACCCGGCGAACGGCAGCGTCCGCACGCCGGCCTGCAGCGCGGAGTAACCCTGCACGAATTGCAGGTATTGCGTGACCATGAACACGAAGCCGAACAGCCCGAAGAAGGCCGCCGAGATCGCCACGCACGCCCCGCTGAATCGGCGTTGCAGGAAGACCCGCACGTCCAGCATGGGCGCGGACGTGCGGGCTTCCCACCACACGAAGAAGGACCAAAGGAGAGCGGAGAGCGAGAGTGCGATCACGATCTGCGGCGACTTCCACCCATACACCGGGCCCTCGATGAGGCCAAAGACCAGCGCGACGATCGCCAGCACCGCGAGCACGTTGCCCGCGGGGTCGAAGCGATGCGGTTGCGGGTCGGCCGACGTCGGCACGAACACCGCCGAACCAACAAGCACCACCGCGATCACCGGCAGGTTGATCAGGAATACCGAGCCCCAGTGGAAGTGCTCGAGCAGCCATCCGCCGGCCACCGGCCCGAGCGCCACGCCAAGCCCGCTGCTGCCCGCCCACACCGCGATCGCCCGGCGACGCTGGGCAACATCGGTGAACACGTCGGTGATGATCGCGAGGGTCGAGGGGAAGATCATGGCCGCACCAACACCCATCGCCGCTCGCCAGGCGATGAGCTGGCCGGCCGTCTGCGACAGCGCCCCACCCACCGACATCAGGCCGAAAATGATCAGCCCGAGAACCATCACACGCCGGCGGCCAAAGCGGTCGGCCGCGCTGCCGGCGGTCAGCAAGAGGGCGGCGAACGCCAGGATGTAGGAATCGACGA
>JBITAB010000330.1:2530-22428 GCA_044439825.1 Phycisphaerales bacterium JB064
CCGTCGCAGGGAGGGCAGAACAGTGGGCATCCAGGCCAAGCTCTTGATCGCCATGGTCCTCATGCTCGTGCTGCCGCTGAGCGTGACGGCCATCACCTGGAACGGCCTCCTGCGCATGGACGTCGAGCTGCGCCAGGTCGCCGAGGAATTCACAGAGGCGCGTCGGCTGCAACCGGTCGACGTCGAGCTCTCGCTCGCGGCAGCCGAACTCGACCACGACGATGATCGCCTGCACTCCAAGGCGCTCGAGAGCCTCCGCCGCGCCGAGGCCGCCCTCGTGCAATACCTCGCCGAGCAGTACGACGACGTGTCGTCGCAACAACACCAGGAAGAGGAAGCCACCTACGCCGCCAACGTGCTCAGCGACATCCGCGACCTCATCGGCGACGCCTGGCCCACCATGGAGCCCGACGAACGCGCCGGCCGCGTGCTGCAGATCAGGGCCGGACTGCGCGCGCTCTACGAAGAAGCAGATACGGGCGTGCTGAGCGCGCCAGCGCAAGCCCAGGCGACGCGCCGCCAGACGCTCGCGCTCGTGCTGGTCGCAAGCCTCGTCTCGGCGGCGATTTGCATGACGCTCTCCATCTGGTCGACCAAAGGCGTGATCGCCCGCCTGCGCGAGCTCCGCAACGCCATGGTTGCCAAGGCCGACGGCTCGCCCACGCCCGAACCGCGCGACGTCGGCGGCGTCGTGACACAGCTTGAAGAGCTCAGCAACCGCATGGCGCTGAAGATCGAGGAAAAGAACCGCGAACTTCTCCGCCGCGAACGCATGGCCGGCGTGGGCCTGCTCGCCGCCGACGTCGCCCACGAGATCAACAACCCCATGAACGCCATGCTCGGGCTCACCGAGCTCTCACTCCGCGCCACGGCCGCCGGCCCCATCGACGAGCGCACGCGTCAAGAGTTGCACGAATCGCTAGGCATCATCCGACGCGAGGCCGTGCGCTGCCGGGCCATCGTGCAGCGTCTGATGGCAATGGTCCGAGGCTCACGCGCGCCCGAGACCATCGACGTATCTCGCCTGCTCAGCGAGACGGTCGACATCGCCCGAGCCGCAAGGCCCGACCGCGCCTCGTGCTACACGCTGGCGGGCCTCGACTCGCCCATCACCGTGACCGCACGCAGCGACGACATCCGCCAGATCATGCTCACGCTGCTCATCAACGCGGCCGACGCCGTCGGGCCCGATGGCCGCATCGAGGTCGACGCGACACGCGCGGGCAAGGAGGTCTGGCTGCGCGTGCGCGACAACGGCCGCGGCATCTCGGCCGATGCTCTGCAAAACATCGGCGTGCCCTTCGCCACCACGCGCGCCGAGCAGGGCGGCACCGGGCTGGGCCTGTCCATCGCCACCAGCATCGCCGCCGACATGGGCGCCCAGATCAAGGCCGAGAGCGCGGGCCCGGGCCGGGGCACGCTGTTCATCCTGGCGATCCCCGTCGACGCCACCAGCCCAAGCACCGGAGACGCCACGTGACCGACGCGCCATCGCCCGCACCCCAACGCCGCATCCTGGTCGTCGAGGACGAATCCGCCCAGCGCACGATGTACGAGAAGGCGCTCACCCGACAGGGCTTCGGCGTCACGCTCGCGGCAAGCCCCGCCCAGGCGCGCGATGCTCTCCAGCACGAGGCCTTCGCCGTCGTGCTGCTCGATCTCAACCTTGCGGGTGAGTCGGGCATGGACTTCTTCGAGGAACTCCGCGAGGCCCAGCCCGCAACCTCGGTCATCATCGCCACCGGCTACGGCACCGTCGATGCCGCCGCCCGCGCCATCCGCATGGACGTTGTCGACTTCCTATCCAAGCCCATCTCGCTGGACGACCTGGAACGCGCCGTCGAACGCGCCTGGACACGCTGCCAACGCGTGCACGCGCCAGTGGCCACCTTGCAACCCCAAGACCCAGACGACGACGCCAAGGCGCTAACGGGCCGGCGAAGCCTCAACATCGAGCAGGCCGAGCGAGACCTGATCCTCGAAGCCCTGCGTCGCAGCAACGACAACCGCAAGGCCGCCGCCCGCATGCTCGGCATCAGCGAACGCACGCTGTACTACCGGCTCAGCCAGTTCATGCCGGGCTGAGCCGGCGGCGCAAGCAAACGGGCCGCCCCAAAAGGACGGCCCGCACAAGCACCAAATGAGCGCAACAGGACTCGAACCTGTGACCTCTGCCATGTGACGGCAGCGCTCTAGCCAACTGAGCTATGCGCCCCACTGCCGGGTTTCGCTCCGGCGGGCCAAGAGTATAGCACCCCTTCAAGCCGCTCCGAGGCAATCCCAGGGGCCAGCCCGCGGCGATCAACTCCCGCCGGGCTGCTCCAGGTCCTTCTTCTTGGCGTGCCGCAGGTTCTCGCCGGTCTCGCGGAAGATCAGGTCGCGGCAGATGCCCGCCATCACGTCGGCGGTCCGCTCGAGCTCACGGCCCACGCGATAGATATAGAGGCCCGCCAGATCACCCTGCGGATCAGAGCGGATGAGCTCGAGCGTCTCGGCGAACAGCGTCTTCTCGAGCCCGTCGATCACCTCGTCCTCGGCGATGATCTCGCGGGCGGCCGCCACGTCCTCGTCGAGCACGGCCCGGAGGGTCTTGTGGCAGCACGCCGGCACGCGATGGGCCATCTCCACGAGCGACGTCGGCCAATGGGGGTTGAGCCCTGCCTTGACCATCCGCGAGGCCACTTTCGCGATGCTGCTGGCGTGGTCGCCCACGCGCTCCACCTGCGTATTCACCCTCAGGACGAACAGCACGGCCTGGAAGTCGCTCGCGACGGGGTGCTGCATCAGCAGCAAATCGACACAGGCCTGCTCGATCTCGAGCTCCTGGCGATCGATGACATCATCTTGCTTGCGGACGGCCTTGGCCTGCGGCCGATCCAGCCGGAGCAGGGCGTCGAGGGCCTGCTCGATCATGGCCACGGCGTACGAGGCTTCCTTAATAAGCTGACGCTTGAGGGCGACGATCTGCCTGGGCAACCCCTGTCCCCCCACTTGTCGCTCGAATGGTTGTGCGGGCTGCTGGCTCACGGGCGATTGCTCCCTCCCGCCCACGGCGAGAGGCTCAGCCGATCTCGGGCGCATCGAAAACCATCGGAGATTCTAGGCCGTCGCCTCCAACCGGCGTACGCTCATGCGATGCCCGCCAGCTCCTCAAGCGTGCCCCGAGAGCCCAATCAAGCCGCTCAAGCGACACCCGCAAGCTCACCCAAGGCTCCCACCCCAAGCGCCGATCGTCCATCTCCCCCCGGACCCGTCCGCGCGCCAAAGCCGGTCACCATCTCAAAACCAAAGAAGCGCGGCCCGCTGCTTGCAAACGCCGTCAACCTATGGAAGCTGGCCGTCCGCCGAGCCATCCGCCCGGCCCTCGTCCCGCTCGAAGACGCCATCGCCGGCGCGGGCGGCTGGCACGCCTGGCGCGGCGGGCTCGACGGCAGCCTGACAAGCGCCATCGGCGACGTGCACCTCGAGCGACGCCTCCGCGACGAGTTGGCGTACTGGGTGCGGGCCGTCCATGTGCCGGGCGCCCACGAGGCGATCGACCCCGCGTATGGCGATTTCCACGCGGTCTTCGCCCGCTGGCAGGTCGACCGCTGCAAGGAACTCGCCCAGTGGCTGGGCCAGCCCGACGTACGAACCTGGCAATCCGAGACCGCCGTCCTCGAGATCGGCGGCGGGCCGCACCCCATGGTCGCCCAGGGCCGCTGGCGATTCGCCGCCGCGGTCGATCCGCTCAACGACGGCTACGCCGCCTGCGGCCTCTTCCCCCAGGGCCCCACATCCGACACGCTCAGCTTCACCCCAATCACCGCGCCGGGTGAGCAACTCCCCGTCACCGGGAGCACCTTCGACCTCGTCGTCTGCGACAACTGCCTCGACCACGTCGCCGACCCGGGCCGCGTGGTCGCCGAGATCGCTCGCGTGCTTAAGCCCGGCGGCCACGCCTGGATCCTGGTCGACCTGCGCACCACCGTCGACGACATGCACCCGCACGCCTTCACGCCCGAACTGCTCCGCGCGATGCTCACCGCCCAGGGGCTCGACATCGTCCGCGAGCGCATCGGCGAGCACGCGAGCCACCCGCTGGCCTATGGCGAGGTGCGCGTGCTCGCACGCAAGCTGCCGTCGCGCGCAAGCTAACGCTTTTCCTCTTCCACGGTAATTTTTCTTGCCTGTCCGGACTAGACACGCGTTGCGGCTTCGCTATGCTTGATTCATAATTGAGACAGAGTCTCATTTACGGGGAATGCTAGCCCCCCGCCAGCGGATTGCGGCACCGACGCGCCCGGCAGCCCCCCTCGAGACGAGGGGCCAAGCCGGAACGGATCGCACCCTGGAAGAGTGCAAGCAGGGCCCACGGCGTCGTGAGTTCCCGATGGAGAGAGGGAGCCACGGCCAGCCTGAAAGGGTTCAATCCATGCGCACGCTTTCTTGCGCCCGTTCGCTCGTGCCCGCCACCCCAACGATCGCGTCCCTGATCCTGGCGAGCCTCACCCCCACCGCCCTGGCGGATTTCGTCGTGCCCGACGGCGGCAACTATCCCTGGGTCCGCGGCGAATCCGACCTGTCCATCTACGCCCAGTGGGACGCCTTCACGAGCGTCAGCGGCCCCAACGCGCCTGACGTGGGCAGCTTCGTGGGCGGCGATCTGCCTCCCGAGGCTCCGGACTTCGACGCCTACGACGGCGACTGGGAAACCAGCGGTTCGTTTCTGACCAGCACCCAGAACATCTACTCGTTCGCGGCCCCAGTTGCGCCTCGCGGCGTGACGCCGAGCTTCGCCCTGGGTGATGGCTACAGCACGACCGTTCTCGTGCAGTTGCACACGCTGGGCTCGGACATCGACACCGAGCGTTTCACGCTGACAGACGACGACGGCAACGTCTACGAGCCCACGGACATCACCGTGGCCATCCACGATCCAAGCATCGAGATGCAGGTCCTGATCAGCTTCGAGATCGAGGGCAACGCCGAAAGCTATACGTTCGATTCGATCGGGACGGCCAGCTCACTCAGCTTCGCCGAGTTGGCCATCGACCTGTATGTGCAAGAGGCGGGTGACGTGTGCGAGGCCGACTTCGACGGCGACGGCGAGCTGAGCCTGTTCGACTTCCTCGCCTACCAGAACGCCTTCGACACCGGCGATGCCAGCGCCGATTTCGATGGCGACGGCGAACTCACGCTGTTCGACTTCCTCGCCTTCCAGAACGCGTTCGCCGCCGGCTGCCCGTGATGCCCATCACCCACACCTGATTCGTCGCTGACCCGTTGCCAGCCGTCGGTTTGCCCCGACGGTTGGCATTCATCGACCTCACGACGCACCCGGAGGAGGGACGCGTTACGGGGGCGAGAGGCGGGGCCGGCGGCGGGGAGGCGCGTCGGTGCGGCCCTGGCTCGTTGCCATCCGCTCCGTTCCCCGCCGCTGGCGCCCATTTTTCCTGCTCCGGAGGTCGCCCGTGCGTCACGCCCGTGCCTTCACGCTCATCGAGTTGCTGGTGGTCATCGCCATCATCGCGATCCTCATCGGCGTCCTGCTGCCCTCGCTGGCGGGCGCACGAAAGGCCGCGGAAACTTCCCAAGCCCTCGCCGCCAGTCGAACACTGATGCAGGCGTACATCGCGTACTCCGGTGATTATTCCGAACTGGTCCTGCCCGCCCATCTGACGCCTGGACAAGCCCAGGCCACCGGTGTGCGTGACGAGTTCGGCAACCCGATTGAACCACCAGTCAGCCAACGCTGGGTCTATCGCCTGGGCCCATACTTCGACCACGGCTGGGCGGGCACGACCCACGTGGGCGACCGCGCCCGCATGCTTCGCGACTTCGAAGAACTCATCGCCGAGGGTGGAACCGAAAACTGGTCCTATCAGGTCAGCGTGTTTCCCTCGTTCGGCATCAACCACCGTTACATGGGCGGTGACTTCCGCCGCCACGATTGGATCGATGAACGCCATCACATCACCCGCCTGGGCCAGGCCCTCAGCCCCACCAGCCTGATCGTGTTCGCGTCCGCGCGCTTCAACGTCGCAGGCCAGAGCTACCACGGGTACGTCGACGTCACACACCCACCACTCGACGCCGTGTTCAAGGAAAGCGACGAGACAACCGGCCCGGCAACGGCCTTCGGAAACGTGCATCCGCGATACTCACGCAGCGCGGCCATCGGCTGGCTGGACGGCCATGCCAGCCTCCTCGAGGCCGACCGCATCACCGACCGCCGGCTGTGGTCAGACCCTGCTGCCAGGACCGATGACGCGCGCTGGGATCCGACACAATGACATGGTGGAAGGTGCTCAGCGGTGGATGGGGCATGCCCTGGGACGAGTACGGCCGGGGCTCTGGATACGAGCCTCCGCGCGATGACCTGCCAGGTAGCGATGCCCCCAGTGAACCGATCGATCCCGAGCGTTTGTGCGAGGTCGCTTCGTCCATCTACTACGCCATAGCGCGCAATCAGGCGCTGCGCGAAGGCCGTCCGCCGTCGGTGCCGCTGTTGCTCTCACCAAAGCACCTGCCCGCCTGCCCACACCAGTTCAGTGTGCACGAGCTGCGCGAAGCCGAGGCGTTCCTGTTGCGCCTTGGTGTGATTGAACCAAGACGGGCATAGGCCGCGCAGCACGAAAAACCGCCGGACAACCCGGCGGTTCATGCGAACAGTGATTGGGGCCCGAGGGCTCAGCGGCGGCGACGCACGCCGGCCAGACCGGCCATGCCGGCGAAGGCCAGCAGCGAGGCCGGAGCGGGGACGACGTAGATGTTGTCCCAGCCCATGGTGTTGCCCGAAGCGCCGCCGATGAAGAACCGGAAGCTGTCGGGAAGGTCGAGGGCCGAGGCCGAGCCGCCCGTCATGTACCAGCCATCGGGGTTGGCCGTGCTGGACATGCCGGTGGTCAGGTCGAGGATGGTGACCTGCAGCACCTGGTTGCTGGCGAAGTCCACCGTGATGTACTGGCGATACCAGTGGTTGGTCTTGAGGTTCTGCCAGGCGGTGCCGGGCGAGAGGTTGTTCGTGGCCACGCCAGCGGCGTCGAACACGTTGAACTCGGCCTTGATGCCGGCGGCCGGGTTGGCGGTGTCAACGAAGTTGTTCAGGGCGATGAACGACTTGAACGAGCCGGCCGCGCCGGACTCGCTGGTCATCGAGAAGCTCGACAGGTTGATCGCCGACGGGGCCGTGCCGTTGTACGTGCCGGCCATGTCGTAGGCCATCGTGTACGTGCCGTTGCCGAAGTCGAAGTTCTTCTGGGCACGAGCGAACAGGCTTCCGCCCTGGCTCGAGCCGCCGATGAACTGGTTGCCACCCACGGGGTTCTGGGCCAGGCCCAGGTCGTTGCCCGAGTAGGTGTACACGCTCTGCTCGATGCCCGTGGCCACGGGCTGATACCAGCCCTCGACGCCAACGAACGACGTGCCAGCGGCCGAGCCGACGAAGTTCGGCTGCTCGAACCCGCTGATCAACTGGGCGTGCGCGGTGGTCGCCAGACCAACCCCAACAGCCCCTACAAGAACACTGGTCACCATCCGCATAGTCTCGCTCCTCTACAAGCAAGGGCTCCCAGGCCCCCTCCTAAAAGGGCCCAAGGCCAGCATGATCTTGACACGAATCGATCAAACTTTCAATGGAAAAATCAGCTCTTTTTCTTGCAGATCGATAAAGTTGGGATTTAGGCGGGTAAATAACTCGCCCCGGTTCTACAAGCCCCCCCATATTGACATTCCCTGATATACCAAGCTGCGAAAATCCGATGTTATCGGTCTAATTTTGCCCGCCGCTGATCGGCCAACCCGGCTCACTCCAGCTCAAATCTGGCGCCAACATGAAAGAACCCCCGGGCCTGGTGGCGGGCCCGGGGGTCTTGGGCGATCGTCGGAACCGGGTGGTGGCTGGCCCGTCGGAGAGAGGGGGACGGGCCGGATCCCGACGATCTTTGGGGGAGAAGGAGGCTCGGCTCAGAACATCAGAGGGAGTGCCGGGCCCCCGTCATCCCCTGGGGGGAAAGGAGAGAGTTCGCTCCACCGATCAGCTGCACCCCATGCTGTTGCCACAGTTGAGGCACTTGTAGCAGGTGCCGTTGCGGACGGTGATGGTGCCGCACACGTCGCAGGCCGGGGCGTCGGCCATGCTCTCGAGCATGCTGGAGAGCTGGGCCGCCTCGCCGGCCTTGGCCTCGCTGCGAGAGGAGCCGGTCTCGACATAGCCCGCGCTGCGGCTGCGGCGCACGCTGGTCTCGGTGGCCTCGACCACGACGTGACGGCTGGACGTCGCCACCGTCTCGACCTGGGCCCGGGCAGAGCCGCCGCCGTTGCCCGATGAGCCCTCGGGCTTCTCGGGGTTGGCCTCGCGCGTCATGCGAGCGGCGATCTCAACCCGACCGCCGGCTCCCTCCGTGGAGCCAGGCAGCGGACGCACGCGGTCGGGCTTGCTCGACTCCGCCGAGCCCGATTCACTCTCGCCAGCGCCCGCACGCCGGGGCGTGTTGGCCTCGCGATACCCAGGGATGAACTGGATGCCCAGCCAGCGGAAGATGTAGTCCACCAGGCTCTTGGCGATGGGGATGTCGCGGTTGGTCGTCATGCCCGCGGGCTCGAAGCGCTGGTGCGTGAACTTGCGCACCAGGCTCTCCAGCGGCACGCCGTACTGCAACGCCACACTCACGGCGGTGCCCAGGCTGTCCATCAGGCCGCCGATGGTCGAGCCCTCCTTGGCCATGGTGATGAACAGCTCGCCCGGCATGCCGTCCTCGTAGAGGCCCACCGTCAGGTAGCCCTCGTGGCCGGCGATGTTGAACTTGTGCGTGAGCGAGCCACGCGTGTCGGGCAGGCGGCGCCGCATGGGCCGGTGCACGATGCGCTCGACCGTCTTGATGACCTCGCGCTCGTTGGCCTCGCCCGCGCTCTTGGCGGCCGACACCGCAAGCTCGCCGACCTCTTCCAGGGCCTCCTCTTCGCCAAGCTCGTCGATCTCGACGGCGTCCTCGATATCGAGCTCGACCACGGCCGGCTCGGTCTTGGCGTCGTCCTCGTCCTTGGCGTCGCTCTTGGTGCTCAGGGGCTGGCTCAGCTTGCACCCGTCGCGATACAGCGCGTTGGCCTTCAGGCCCAGCTCCCAGCTCAGCCGGTAGCAGTCCTTGATGTCGCCCACGCCCGCGTCGTTGGGCAGGTTGATCGTCTTGCTAATGGCGCCGCTGATGAACGGCTGGGCCGCCGCCATCATGCGGATGTGGCCCTGAGGCTCGATGTACCGTGTGCTCAGCGGGCCGCACGTGTTGGCGCAATCGAACACCGGCAGGTGCTCGGCCTTCAGGTGCGGGGCGCCCTCGAGCGTCTGCGTGCCGCACACGGCCAGGTTCAGCTGGCCCACCTGCTCACGCGTCAGCCCCAGCTCACGCAGAAGGTTGAAGCCCATGTTGGCCTTGGCGGCCTGGGTGTCGACACCCACCCGCTCGAGCGCGTCGTCGCCCAGCGTCCACGCGCTGAACGCGAAGCCGATCTCGAACACGCCGGGCAGCGACTCGGTGATCTTCTTCAGATCCTCCTCGATCAGACCCTTGCCGCGCAGCCACTGCGCAAGCGTCTGGCCCTCCATGGCCCCCGGCACGCCCTCGGGCAGCGGCACCTCGAGGTGCAACGCGCCGAGCAGGTACCGCAGCATGTCCTGACGCTGACGCTCGTCGTAACCCATCGCCTCCAGCGCGGGCTTCACGCTCGCGTTGGCGATCTTGAAGTACCCGCCGCCCGCCAGCTTCTTGAACTTCACCAGCGCGAAGTCGGGCTCCACGCCCGTGGTGTCGCAGTCCATCAGCAGGCCGATGGTGCCCGTGGGCGCGATCACCGTCGTCTGGGCGTTGCGATACCCGTGCGCCTCGCCGAGCTGGATGGCCTGGTCCCACGCCATCTTGGCGCGATCCAGAAGCTCGGGCGTGTTGGCCACGGGCACCTGGCCGCCGCGGCAGCGCGCCTGATCGATCGGCACAGGACGCGTCTTGGGGTTGAGCGTCTCCCACTCGGCCGCCCCGCGCTTCACGCCATGGGCCGCGCGACGGTGGTTGCGCATCACACGCAACATGTTCTCGCTGTCGGCCTTATACCCCGCGAACGCGCCGTGCTCCTTGGCCATCTTCGCCGACATGCGGTACGACCCGCCGGTCAGGATCGCCGTGAGGCAGCCGCAGATCGCACGGCCGTCCTCGCTGTCGTACGGGATGCCCGCCTGCATCAGCATCGCGCCCAGGTTGGCATAGCCCAGCCCCAGCGTGCGATACGTCCAGCTCAGCTCGGCCACTTCCTTGCTGGGGTAGGCCGCCATCAGCACGCTGATCTCGAGCACCATCGTCCACAGGTCGATGGCGTGCTCGTAGGCCCGCACGTCGAAGTGCCGCGTGGGCGCGTCGTAGAACTTCATGAGGTTCAGCGACGCCAGGTTGCACGCCGTGTTGTCCAGGAACATGTACTCGCTGCACGGGTTGCTGGCGTTGATGCGGCCGCCGCCCGGGCACGTGTGCCACGCGTTGATCGTGCTATCGAACTGCACGCCCGGATCGGCGCACCGCCACGCGGCGTACGCGATGTCGTCCCACAGCTTGCGAGCATCCACCGTCCGCGCCAGCTCGCCGTTGGTGCGCCAGCGCATCTCCCACGCGCCACCCGCATCCACGGCCTCAAAGAACTTGTCGGGCACGCGCACCGAGTTGTTGCTGTTCTGACCGCTGACGCTGGCGTACGCCTCGCCGTTGAAGTCGAAGTCCAGCTTCAGCCCCAGGCGCTTGGCCGTCTCGCCCACGGTCTCGGGGTCGTGCACGCTGGCCCGCTCGCCGGCGATCTTCGTGAGCCCCTCCACCATCGCCGCCACCTTGATCTCCTCGCGCACCTTCCAGTTCACGAAGTTCTCGATGTCGGGGTGGTCCATGTCCAGGCACACCATCTTGGCGGCCCGGCGCGTCGTGCCGCCGCTCTTGATCGCGCTCGCGGCCCGATCGCCGATCTTCAGCCAGCTCATCAGCCCGCTGCTCTTGCCGCCGCCGCTCAGGGGCTCGCCCTCGCCGCGCAGGTGGCTGAAGTTCGTGCCCGTGCCGCTGCCATACTTGAACAGCCGCGCCTCGCGCACCCACAGGTCCATGATGCCGCCGTCGTTCACCAGGTCGTCGCTCACGCTCTGGATGAAGCACGCGTGCGGCTGGGGGTGCTCATACGCGCCGGCCGCCAGGCTCACCTCGCCCGTCTTGGGGTCGGGCACCCAGTGGCCCTGGGCCGGGCCATCGATGCCATACGCCCAGTTGAGCCCGGTGTTGAACCACTGCGGGCTGTTGGGCGCCGCCATCTGGTGCAGCAGCATGTACACCAGCTCGTCATAGAACGCCTGCGCGTCCTCGGCACTATCAAAGTACTTGTGGCTCTCGCCCCAGTGGCGCCAGCAGCCGGCCAGGCGGTGCACCAGCTGGCGCACGCTGCGCTCGGGGCCCATCACGGGCTTGCCGTCACTGTCCTTCTGCACGCCGGAGGGGAGGCCATCCTTGGCCCGCTTTGAGGCGGCCTGCCACCCCCCGGCGATGATCGCGCCAGCCTTGTCCATCTGCGGCACACCCGCCTTGCGGAAGTACTTGCTCACGGCGATGTCCGTGGCCAGCTGGCTCCACGACGCCGGCACCTCCGCGTCCTTCATCTCGAACACGATCGACCCATCAGGATTGCTGATCTTGCTCGAACGCGTCGTCCACTTGACGCTCTCGAAGGGGTCCTGGCCGGCGGTGGTGAATTTGCGGGTGATCTTCATCGTGTCCTCAGCCTTGAGTCAGAAGTGGCAATTGGCATGTGGCAATTGGCAATTGATTCAGTTACCCATGCTTTGCTCGACAGCCCGAATGAGGCCGGCAAGCGGCTTCGCCGTTGTGTTGATCTGTTCCATGATCGTGTCAAATCGCTGGCTCGCAACGAAACCCAAGTCGTTGGCGAGTATCAGCTGCGTCTCTACTTCAAACAACGAGCCACGAGCGATTCGCAAAAATCGCCCATAGTCGCGATGTCCGCCGCGCCCATACCCCTCGGCGATGTTGCTCGCAACCCCGACCGCGGCTCGACGAATCTGCGCAGTCAGTCCAAATCGCTCATCTGGCGGAAAGTCGAGAGAACCCTCATACACCATGCGCACCAGAATGCGAGCTTGCTGCCAAGCGCCGAGGTCACGATAAGACCGGATGCCCTCCGACATACCAAGACCCCCACGAATCGAAGTCCGATCTGCCCAATTGCCAATTGCCAATTGCCAATTGCCACGCATTTCAGTCCACCTTCGGCAACGTCAACCCAGCCTGATCCTGATACTTCCCAGCCTTATCCGCATAGCTCACCGAGCACACCTGGTCGGCCTTCAGGAACACGAGCTGCGCGATGCCCTCGTTCGCGTACACACGCGCCGGCAGCGGCGTCGTGTTGCTGATCTCCAGCGTGATCTTGCCGCGCCACTCGGGCTCCAGCGGCGTCACGTTCACGATCAGGCCGCAGCGGGCGTACGTGCTCTTGCCCACGCAGATGACCAGGCAGTCACGGGGGATCTCGAAGAACTCCACCGTCTCGCACAGCGCGAAGCTGTTGGGGGGGATGATCACGTGGTCGGTCTTGTGGTCGTCGCAGTTCACCTCGACGAACAGGTCGTCGGTGAAGTTCTTGGGGTCGACAACCGTGATGCCGCCGTTCTTGGGCGTGGGCGTGAAGATCTTGAAGGTCGGCCCCACCCGCACGTCGTAGCCATAGCTCGACACACCGTACGAAATCTTACCGGGGCGGCGCTCGCCCTTCTCGAACGGCTCGATGCGAACCAGCTCCCTGATCTGTTCATCGCACAGCACGGGCATCGTCGGATCCTTCCTTTGTGGCGACTCTGCCTATCAGATACCACCAGGCAGAGTCGTGCGCCCCCATGAGCCAGACTCGCACCGACGCGTGCCCATAGCCACCCAGCCGGGCACGTTCATCGGTACGCCCACTCTACCCACTACAAATCGTGGACGCAAGACAATTTGCACACAAGATGCGGTATGGACAACCTGTCGCTCTGCCCATCTTCACCCTAAACTCTGCATCCACTTGTATTTAGTCCCCCAGCCCACACCCAACCGACAGCACAAGCGCCAAAGAACGACACCTGGTGGTTCTGGAAAACGCCTATACATCATGATGTGTCTTCATGAAAAATGAACCCGAGTGTGGCACCTCCTGGCCCGCCCCACCCGGCAAATCTTCGCCAGATTATCAGTTTTGCCGAGTAGACGCCGTACAAATGCAGTGTATACTCGACCATGCGTGTGTGCCACACACAACCCGAACTTCATCGCACGAACACGCCCCGTGCAGCATCTGGCGGACTCGCTCGTACAGTGTGGCTCAGCCCCCGTCCGTCCATCCCCCGACAGACGCCCGTCCCGCCCCCGCCGGAGGACGCTCGATGCCGACTTTCGCACGCAGCACCCGCACCGCCACCATCCTGACGGCCCTCGCCCTCCTTGGCCTCGCGGTGGCATCCATCGCCGGCTGCGGCGCTAAGGGCACGGTGGTCAATCCCGACGGCGGCATCATCGCGCCATTCGACGGCCCGAGCATCCTGCGGGGCACCGTGGGCGCGTCGGCGAGCCTCATCGGCGTGCAGCCCGTGCTCGTCTCGGGCCTGGGCATCGTCGTGGGCACCAACGACGAGGGCGGCCCCCTGCCCCCCGGCGTCGAGCCCACCGTCATCCGCCAGCTCTCGCTGCGCGAGGGCTCGCGCGGCATGGACATGTTCGAGGGCACCCCCTTCGAGGGCGAGAGCCCCGAGAGCTTCCTGCGCCGCCCCGACGTCTCGGTCGTCGCCGTCCTGGGCCTCATCGCCCCGGGCGCCCCGCAGGGCAGCACCTTCGACCTGCTCGTCTACTCGCTCAACAACGAAGACCTGTCCGGCGGCCACCTCTGGCGCACCGACCTGCGCCTGGGCCGGCCCACTGTGCAGGGCGGCCCCGCCACGCGCCTGGTCGGCTTCGCCGAGGGCCCGGTGTACGTCAACCCCTTCGCCGGCGGCACCAGCCGGGCCAACCCCACGCAGGGCCGCATCATCGGCGGCGGCGTCATGACCAACCCGCTGGAGCTGGCCATCCGCCTCAACGTGCCCAGCCCCCGCCGCACGCGCGCGATCGCCACCATGATCAACACCCGCTTTGGCAGCAGCTCGCTCGACCGCGGCGACATCGCCAGCGGCCGCCTGACCGGCCAGGGCGACGCCTCGGCCAGCCTGGTCACCGTCAGCATCCCCTGGAGCTACAAGGACCGGCCCGAGGAGTTCCTGAGGCTCGTGGCCCACATCAACCCCGACGCCCAGAGCCGCGAGGAGCTCTACGTCGGCCGCTACATCCGCGCCCTCAAGGAAGAGCCGGGCTACGCCGACCGCATCGCCTGGGCCCTGGAAGCCCTGGGCCCGGTGGCCATCAAGGGCGGCACCAGCGTCTCGACGCTGTATGACGACCCAGAGATCGCGCCGCGCATGGCCGCCCTGCGCGTGGGCGCCAGGCTGGGAGACCCCAACGCGGAGCGACCGCTCATCAACATGGCCCGCGGCGACAACATCGACCAGCAGATCGAGGCCATCAAGCTGCTGGGCGAGCTCGGCACCGGCGCCATGATCGACAGCACGCTGCAAGACCTGGCCGCGGCCGACAACATCTCGGTGCGCGTGGCGGCCTACGAGGCGTTGGCCCATCGCGCCGGCCTGCGCGAGCTTCGCCGCACGCTCGACGCCGGGCAGATCCCCGCGGGCGTCGACCCCACGGGCGTGCTGCGTGAGTGGCGTGAGATGGCAATGAAGCGCTTCCGCGGCAGCTTCACCGAGGGCGTGCGACGGGACGTCATGCCCGGCGGCTTCATCGTCGACCGCGTGCCCATCGGCAAGCCGCTGATCTTCCTGCGCCAGCAGGGCCAGGCCGGCCTGGTCCTGTTCGGCCCCCGGATGACCATCGAGCCCGGTGCGGTGCTGCGTGTCAGCGACGACTTCATCCTGGCCCGCCCCAACGTGGGCGAGGATGGGTATGACCCCAACGGCTACGACGTGCGTGTGCGGTATCGCCACCAGCCGGCCGACTGGCTGGTGACCGTGCCCAACGCGCCGGCCGACCTGCACGAGCTCATCGAGTTCCTCTCCACCCGCCCCACGCTCGACCACCCTCTGGCAGGGCTTGGCATGAGTTTCGGCAAGATCGTGTCGGTGGTCAGCCAGCTCCAGCAGACCGAGGCCGTCAAGGCCCAGTGGCAGGTGGAGCGCAACATCCTGCGTGACAGCGTCGATCGCCAGACCCGCGGGGCGGCGGCCGACCGGCCCGAGGTCGAGGGCGATCGGCCCGCGAGCGTCGATCCGTTGCAGGACTACATCCAGCGTTCGATCAGCCGCCCGGCCATGGACGAGGCCTTGGAAGGCGCGGGCGAGGCCATGGGCGAAACCCCGGTCGAAGAAGAGGGCTGATAACCCGGTGGCGCGGGGCTCTCGAGGCTGGAAGAATCCCACGTCTCCAGCGGCGCGGGGCCGATACTGTGGCTCGGGCGGCAGGATGCCGGCCGAAGCCTTACTCGCAGGCTGACGGGGACAGGAGGTCCGATGCGGCTGGCCAAGCTGACACTCAATGGGTTCAAATCGTTCGCCGATCGCACGGAGTTCCACTTCGACGATCCGGTGACGGGCATCGTGGGCCCCAACGGGTGCGGCAAGAGCAACGTGGTGGACGCCCTGAAGTGGGTGCTGGGCGAGCGCAGCAGCAAGAGCCTGCGCGGCAAGGAGATGCTGGACGTCATCTTCGCCGGGTCGGCCGCGCGCAAGCCCGCCGGCATGGCCAGCGTCACGCTCACCTTCGAGAACCCGCTGCTCGCAGAAACCCCCAAGGCCGAGGTTGAGGAAGACTCTGCCGAGGCTGGCCCGACCGTCGACGATCTGGATGACGACGGCGAGGAAATCGACGCCTCCGAGGAGGCCGGGTCGAGCGTGCTGGCCGATCGGCGGACGGTGCGGCGCGGACTGCCGGTCGATGCGGACATCGTCGAGGTCGAGCGTCGGCTGTATCGCGATGGCGGCAGCCAGTACCTGATCAACAACAAGCGTTGCCGCCTGAAGGACATCCGCGACCTGTTCCTGGACACGGGTGTTGGCGCCGACGCGTACTCGATCATCGAGCAGGGCCGCGTCGACGCGATGCTGCTGGCCAACCCGCAGGAGCGGCGGACGATCTTCGAGGAGGCCGCGGGCATCGCGCGGTATCGCCAGCGTCGGGTGGAGGCCATCCGCAAGCTGGATCGTGCCGAGCGCAATCTGGCGGTCACGCGCGAGCAGCTCGCCAACACGGAGCGCCGGCTGAAGATCGTGCGCGGGCAGGCGGCCAAGGCGCGGCAATTCGTGGAGCTCGACGCCGAGCTCAAGGCGTGGCGTGCGGCGCGAGCGCTGGCCCAGCACGACGCGCTGACCACGGCGGTGGAGCGCATCCATGCAGACATGGAAACGTCTCGTGGCGAGCGTGAGCAGGCCGAGCGTGAGTTGGGCGTTCTTGAGAAGGACCGGCAGGAAGCCGACCTGAAGCGTCATGAGGCGGCGCAAGCGTTGCGTGCGGCCGAGGCCGAGCTTGCCGAGGCGACGCAATCCGTCGAGCGTGCGAAGCATCGCCAGGAGTTGGCCCAGCGTTCGGCGAGCGAAGCGCTCAGCCGGCTGGACTCCGACGGCCAGCGTCTGGAAGAGGTCGAGAAGCAGGCCGAGCAGGCCGAGCGTGAGGCCGAGAAGGCCGCCGAGCGCGTGGCAGCGGTGGCCGAGCAGTTGGCCGACGCCGAGCGTGTGCTCGAGCAGGCGTCTCAGGCGAGGCAGAAGGCCCAGCAGGCCGTGGCGAGCAAGCGTCAGGCACTGGGCGAGAAGCGTCGCGAGGTGGAGCGCATCGAGCGCGACCAGCTCGCCGCGAAGGCGCGCATCGAGGAAGAGAAGCGTCGCGCGGACCAGCTTGCCGAGAAGTCTCGGCAGGTGGAGGCCGAACTGGCGTCGCTTGATGAGGAAGCCGAACGCGCCACCGAGCGTCGCGAGAAGGCGCAGAGCGAGGCCGCACGGCTGGGCTATGAGCACGGCGAGCGCACGGGCGAGGCCGAGCGGCTGGAGCGCGAGGCGGCGTCGCTGGGCGAGGGCCGGGCCAAGCAATCTCAAGAGGTGCGCGGGCTGGAGGAGCAGCGGCTGCGCCTGGAGACGCGCCACCACGCCGTGGAGGAAGTGCTGGCCTCTCGCGAGGGGCTGGGGCAGCCGGCGCGCGAGGTGCTGGAGCGTGCGGCCGATGGCGAGGGCTTTGGCACGGTGATCGCGCCGCTGGCCGAGCTGATCCGCGTGCCCATCGAGCACGCGCCGCAGGTGGAGGCGGCGCTCGGGCCGTTGCTGTCGGCTCTGGTGGTGCCCTCGCTCGACGAGATGCCCACGCGTGACGAGCTCGCGTCGCTGACCGGCCGCGTGAGCTTCGTGCCTCTCGGGCTGGGCGTGCCGGCGATGAACGAGCGGTACGACAACGCGGCGTTCCGTGCGCTGCGTGCGTCTGGCCGGCTGCTGCCGCTGGGCGAGGTCGCGGGTGTTGACGAGGCGGCGTGCATGGCCGCGGGTGTTGATCCGACGTCGGTGTCGGGCTTGCTCGACGTGCTGCTGCACGATTGCTGGCGCACGAGCGACCTGGAGGCGGCGGCGCTGCTGGCGACCGGGCCGCTGCGCGGCGCGACCATCGCCGACGCGAACGCGAGCGTGCTGCGTCACCCGGGCGTGGTGAGCGCCGGCCCGCTGACGGGCGATAGTGGCGAGGCGATGGGCGTGCTGCAGCGTCGGGCCGAGCTCGAGCAGTTGACCAGCGAGCTTGCGACGGCGACGCGTGAGCTGGAGCGGGCTCAGGCGCAGCTCCGCGAGCTCGACCAGCAGGCGGGTGATCTGAGCGAGCGGCAGACGGGCGTGCAGCGCACGCTGAACGAGCTTGCCCAGGCGAGGCTGAAGGCCGAGGGCGAGGCCGAGCGTGCGGGTGATGAGTTCGCTCGATTGGATCGCCAGCGGCAGCGAGCACGCGACGAGCGCGAGACGGCGACCGCCAGCGGCGATCAGGCGCGTGCGAAGGTCGACGAGCTGGCGAGCAAGCTGGAGTCGCTGGCGAGCATCCTGGCCGACGAGCGGGCCGCGATGGAGACGCTGGCGAGCGAGGCCGAGCAGGCGGAGAAGGACGCGGACTCGCTGGCCGAGGCGTTGACGGTGGCGCGCGTGTCGACGAGCACGCTGGGCGAACAGATCGGGGCCGCGCGGCGTGAGGCGTCTCAGGTGCGTGACGCGGCGGCGCGGCATCGGGCGAGCCAGCGCGATCTGGCGGCCCAGGTGCAGCGCGCCCGTGAGCAGGCCGAGGCGCACGAGAAGGCCGCGCAGGAGGCCGCGACGGAGATCGACGAGGCGACGGCGAAGGTGGAGGCCGTGCGCGGCGGGATTGACGGCAAGCGCACGGCATTGCACGCGGCGCAGGAGGCCTCGCTGGGGCTCGAACGCAAGTTTGACGCGGCGCGGCGGCGTGGCGGCGAGATCGACAAGGCGTGGCACGACCTGGAGCTGCGCGGGCGCGAGGCGGAGATCCGCCTGGAGAACCTGGTGCAGCGGACGCTGGACGAGGACGGGCTGGACCTCGATGCCGAGTTGCCGGGGTATCGCGAGGCGCTGCAGGAAGACGAGCACGGCGTGATGCGCGCGGTGGGCGACAACGAGTCGGCCGAGGCGATCGGCACGCTGAAGTCGGCGATCGATCGGCTGGGCAGCGTGAACCTTGCGGCGATGGAGGAAGAGGGCCAGCTTGCCGGGAAGAACGAGCAGCTTGCGGCCCAGGTCGAGGACATCGACAACGCGCGGCTGCGGCTGGAGACGCTGATCGATCAGTTGAACGAGGCGAGCCGTCACCGCTTTGGCGACATGCTCGAGCGCGTGCGCGAGAGTTTCGCGGGCGACGACGGGCTGTTCCGCCAGTTGTTCGGCGGCGGGCGCGCCGAGATCAAGCTCATGCCGCTGGTGCGTGAGGTGGATGGCCAGAAGGTGGTGACCGACGAGACGGACCTGCTGGAGAGCGGGATCGAGATCGTCGCGCGGCCGCCGGGCAAGCAGCCGCGCTCGATCAGCCAGCTCTCCGGTGGCGAGAAGGCGATGACGGCGGTGGCCCTGCTGCTGGCGATCTTCCAGAGCAAGCCGAGCTGCTTCTGCGTGCTGGACGAGGTGGACGCGGCGCTGGACGACGCGAACGTGGACCGCTTCAGCCGCGTGGTGAAGCAGTTCAGCGTCAAGAGCAACTTCATCGTGATCACGCACCACAAGAAGACGATGGCCATGTGCGACCGCATGCACGGCGTGACCATGCAGGAGCGTGGCGTGTCGACGCGCGTGGGCGTGCGGTTCGATCAGGTGGGCGCCGATGGCCGGCTGAGTGCGGCGGCGGTGGATTCGTCGGCGAAGGCGGCCGACGCCAGCGAACAAGAGAAGCCAAAGCTGCGTGATGCGCTCTCGCACATGAAGCGTGGCGAGGCGGCCGAGGTTGAGTCGGCGGACGCGACAGAGACCGATGAGGCCGAGATGGCCGAGGCGAACGCGTGATCAGGGCATTCGAGAACGCGAAGCTGGCGCTCGAGGCGTTCCTGGCCGATGGCCGGAACTTCACGACGCTGGACCTTGCTGCTGACCTGATCGCCGAGTCGCTGGGCTCGGGCGGGAAAGTGCTGGCGTGCGGCAACGGCGGATCGGCGTGCGATGGGATGCACTTCTGCGAGGAACTGACCGGTCGTTTTCGCAAGGATCGGCCCGCGCTCGCGGCGATCAGCCTGACGGACGCGGGGCACATCACGTGCGTGGCGAACGACTACGGCTATGACGAGGT
>JBITAB010000331.1:0-3870 GCA_044439825.1 Phycisphaerales bacterium JB064
GAGCCGCAAGCCGAGGTGCTTCAGGAACTCGATGCCGAGCCTGAGTTGGCGGCCGAACAGGATGCTGAGCCCGAAGTCGAACAGGCCGAAGCCGAATCTGAGCCCGAGCCCCAGCCCGAGGCTCAACCCGAAACCGAGCCCGAACCCGACCCAGTGGCCGAAGCGGTCGAAGAGCCGGTCGTCGATGATGGCTTGCTGATCGAGCCCGAGGCTGCGGCACCGGCCGAGCCATCGGGCGACATCGATGGTGCACCCGCCGGCCCAGCCGATCTCGAGCAACAGCTCGACGAAGAGCTCGAATCGCTCCTGGCGTCGGGCATGTTCGAGGATCCGCTGGCGGAGATGGACGCCAACGAGTCGGCCCCACCCGTTGAGATCCCCGAAGAAGCCGCGGAAGAGCCGATCGCCGACGCGCCCGCCGAGCCCGAGGCTCGCAAGCCCAACCTGCCGACCGACGAGGACGAGCTGATCGGCGAGCTGGACGACCAGCTCGCGGCGCTCGCCGACGCGCAGCTGGCCGAGACCGAGAACGCCGAGCCGGTCGTCGAGACGCCCGCCGAGCCGGCCGCTGTCGAGGCCGCACCGAAGCCCGCGGCGGAGCCCGAGCCCAAGGCCGAAACACCCGAGCCCGCGAAGCCCGAGCCGACGGCCGTCACCAAGCCGGTTGTGCCGGCTAAGCGGGGCTTTAAGGCCGCCGTCGCGCGTGTCGTGGAGAAGTCAACGCCGGTTGCTCGCAAGGGGCTGGTGCGGGCGCAGGCCATGGCGCTCGCCGGCGCAACGCGCGCCAACAAGCCGCTGAAGGACAAGCCGCACCTCAAGCAGATCTTCGGCTGGGTGGCGCTGGTGCACGTGTTCTATGCGGTGTGCCTGTGGGCCTATGTCGTGCTGTGGCACAACCCGCCACCGCCCGCGCCCAAGATGGCGCAGCCAACGCTCGAGACTGTACAGGGCCAGTAGGGACTTACGTGCCGGCGAGCTTCGTGCGGACGTGGTTGGGTCCGGTGATGGTCTTGTGCACGGGGCACATGTCGGCGATCTCTGCGAGGCGTGAGCGCTGCTCTTCGGTGAGGTCGCCGTGGGCGGTGATCGTGCACTCGATGACGCTGATCATGCCCTCTTTGTGCTCGCAATCCTCGCAGTCGTTGGCGTGCACGCGCTGGTGGCTCAGGGCGAGCTCGAGGCGGTCGAGCGGCCACTGCTTGCGGTCGGCGTACATACGCACGGTGATGGCCTTGCACGCGCCGAGCGCCGAGAGCAGCAGCGCGTAGGGGTCCGGGCCGTTGTTCGAGCCGCCCAGGCTCTCTGGCTCGTCGGCGATGAGCTGGTGGTCGCCGGCGGAGATGTCGGTGTGGTAGTGGTCCTTGCCGATGCTGACCAGAACGGTGCGAGGCTCTGCCATGGATCATTCTCCTTGGCAGAGCCTACACGCGTGAGTGGTGTTGTGTTGTTGTGTGAGCCGGTTGTCTGGCGATGCGGTTCAGCCGCCGCCGCCGGGGTCTCCCGGGCTGCTCGAGACGATCTGCCCGCCCACGACGGCGCTCACGGGCTGGCGGCCGATGCCATCGATCGTGGAGATGCCGGTGTCGACACCCATCGTGACGTATCGGCGGCCTTCCACCACGGCCGAGACGCGTTGGGTGGGCCAGTACGTGTAGCCGACGATGCCGCGGTGCACGTAGTCCGGGGCTCGGACGATGATCGTGCCCTTGAAGTAGCGGATGGAGGCGCGGGTGTTCTCGATCCACTGGTCGGGCTCGACCAGGTCCTGGATGAGATCGATGATGTCCTGAGCGCGGTCCTCGATGGGCTCTTCCTCGACGTCGTTGTCGCCGGAGTCTTGGAAGGGGCTCTGGCTACCGCCGCCCTGGCTGCTCTGCAGCGCCTGCTGCAGGTCGAGCTGGGGCACCTCGGGGTATTCGGGCAGCACGAGCAGCAGGTCGTTGACGTCGTAGATCTCGGTGCGGTTGAAGCGGTTGAGGCGGCTCGTGGGGCCCACCTGCATCTCTCCCCACTCGGTCATCTGCCAGTTGTTGCCGCCGCCGAAGGCGTCCTCGGCCTTGGTCAGCACGCGCTCGAGCACGGTGATGGCGGGCTGGTTCTCGACCTTCAGCGTGATGAGCTGCTCGGGGTCGAGGCCCTGGCCGGTGCGATCGTCCATCCAGAAGATCTCGAGCTGGGCGCCGGTCTGCTGCACCAGGTAGTTCATGACGTCGCGGAGCGACTGCTCCTGGAAGTCGGCGGTGATGGGCTTCATCATGCGCGAGAGCGTGACGCGCTCGGGGCGCACGCCCTGCGGATAGGCCTCGACCTGCCCGCCGGCGGCCGGCTGGGTGGCCGGCGTCTGCTGGGCAAACGCTGGGGTGGCCAGCAAGGCTGCCATGCCCAGGAGCGATGCGGCGGGGGAGGAGATTTGGCGACGCATGGTGCCTCCTTTATCGGACGACCGGGCGGCGGAAAGCGGGGCCACCGGCTGCCGGCAATCCTGAAACGCTGGGGCTGTTGCCCCGGGGGTTATGCCCCGATGCCTGCGGGCCAGGGGGTGGCCCCGCGTACATCGTATCGGCGGCTCCGGGCCGCCGGTTGTGGGCCCCATCTCTTCTATACCACCGCAGCGGGGAGGGGTTGCGGTGTGGCGGGCGATGGTGGGCCGCCAGAGGTTTGACGCACGAGGGCGGCCAGAAGTTCCCGAGGTGGCTGGGGATGGGTCCATCCACGCCTGTGGCACGCCAGCCGGGCGGGGCCGGGTCGGCAGGAACTGCGCGTTTGTAAAAAAGTGTGTCGGTTTCGTTGATCGGGCAAAGTTGCCCGGTTGGGCAGCCGAAACTAGATGTGCGGGCCACGGGTGCAGGATGCCGGCCCGCGCGTGAACGTGATCTTACTTGTGATACGAGGTTGGGCCCCGGCACGGGGTGCGCGATGGTCGCGCGCCCTGTGGGGCTCGGTCGCTGGCCGGGCGAACCCGCCGGCGGCGCAGATAGAGGAGTTGTTCGCATGAACAGCCTGATCAGCAGCGTGCAGTCGGCCAACCCGTTTGGCACCCCGTTCGTCCCGTTTGGTTCTTCGTTCAGCAGCCCGTTCAACAGCCCGTTCAACAGTGCCGTGTTCGGCCAGATTGGAAGCCCCTTGTTCAACAGCATCAACAGCAGCATCAGCAACCCCTTCAACTCGTTCGCCACCCCCTTTGGTACTCCCTTCGCTACCCCGTTCAACTCGCCCTTTGGCACGCCCTTCAACTCGTCGTTCGGCACCCCCTTCAGCACGCCGTTCGCTAGCGGCTTCGGTGGCACGCCGTTCACCGGCCAGTTCTCGACGCCGTTCAACAGCTTCGGCGGCTGGAACACCACGCCTTGGTCGAGCCAGTGGAGCACCCCCTTCGGTGGTCAGCCCTTCGGCTGGTCGTTCGGCTCGCCGATCACCAGCGGTTTCACCGGCTTTGGCGGCTTTGGCCAGCCCCAGAGCGAGTGGAGCGCCTTCGGCGGTCGCCTGGGCAACCTGCCGTTCGCCTCGACCTTCGGCGGCGTGCCCTTCGGCCAGTTCGTGAACCAGTTTGATGGCCGGTTCGGTGGTCAGTTTGGCAACCAGTTCGGCGGCCAACTCGCCAGCCAGCTTGGCGGCCTGAGCACCCCCTGGAACTGGACCAGCGCCTGGCAGACCCCCTTCGCCAGCACCTGGGGCGGCAGCCTCACCGGCGCTCCCACCGGCATCCCCGCCGGTAGCTGGACCGGCTGGAACACCCCCTTCGCCTGGAACACGCCCACCTGGAACAGCACCACCCCCTGGGGCGGCAGCTTCACCAACACCTTCGGCCAGAGCCTGACCCCCTGGGGCGGCCAGTTCGTTCAGCCCGGCTTCACCGGCCAGACCGGCGGC
>JBITAB010000331.1:3970-5700 GCA_044439825.1 Phycisphaerales bacterium JB064
GACCCCCTGGGGCGGCCAGTTCGTTCAGCCCGGCTTCACCGGCCAGACCGGCGGCGCCTGGTTCAACGGCCAGACTTCCGGCTTCGGCCAGACCAACGGTCTGACCAGCGGCTTCGGTGGCGCCCCCGTCACCACCAACGGCTCGACCCAGACCTACGGCGTGCAGGGCTTCGGCAGCCCGATCAGCCCCGTGAGCCCGATCACCGGCAACACCCCGGTCACCACCGGCGGCAGCCAGACCTTCAGCAGCCCGACCAACCCCAACTTGAACCCCGCCCTCAACCAGATCCAGCCCGGCTTCGCGCCGACCGGCTTTGGTGGCTTCACCGGCATGAACGGCTTCAACGGCCTGCCCACGCAGCTCGTTGCCGGCCAGTTCCCCGGCCAGCCCTTCGGCTGCACCAGCACCTTTGTGGGCAACGGCTACGGCCAGCCCATCTTCCAGCAGCCCGGCCTGCCCACCGGCTACCAGGGCGGCCAGTTCGGTGGCCAGTACGGCAACCAGTTCTCCAACCAGATCACCGGCTTCAACGGCCCCTTCTGGAACGGCCAGAACGAGACCCGCGGCGCCAGCGGCACCACGATCAACGTGAGCCAGCGCGACGCCGCCTGAGCATCGAGACTCTCTTCTTCGCAGGCCCGTGTCCCCAAGACGCGGGCCTGTTTTTCATTCCCACTCGATGGTGGCCGGCGGCTTGCTGGAGATGTCGTAGACCACGCGGTTGACGCCGCGCACCTCGTTGATGATGCGGTTGCTGATGCGCGCGAGCACGTCGTAGGGCAGTCGCGCCCAGTCGGCGGTCATGAAGTCCTCGGTCTCGACGGCGCGGACGGCGACGGCGTTCTCGTAGGTGCGGCCGTCGCCCATCACGCCCACGCTCTGCACGGGCAGCAGCACGGCGAAGACCTGGCTCGTCTGGCGATAGAGCTGGGCCGAGATGATCTCTTCGAGCACGATCTCGTCGCACTCGCGCAGGACGGCCAGCTTCTCGCGGGTGATGTCGCCCAGCACGCGGACGGCAAGGCCCGGGCCGGGGAAGGGGTGGCGCCACACCATCTGGCTGGGCAGGCCCAGCACCTCGCCAAGCGTGCGGACCTCGTCCTTGAACAGGTCGCGCAGCGGCTCGACCAGGGCGAAGCCGAGCTCGGCGGGCAGGCCGCCCACGTTGTGGTGCAGCTTGATGGTGGCCGAGACGCCGCCGTGGCCCTGGCCGCTCTCGATGACGTCGGGGTACAGCGTGCCTTGGGCGAGCACCGTCGCGCCGGGGATGTCCTTGGCCGTTTCCTTGAAGACGTCGATGAAGCGGTGGCCGATGAGGCGGCGCTTCTCTTGCGGGTCGGTGATGCCGGCCAGGTCGCCAAGGAAGGCGTCGGCCGCGTCGACCACGCGAAGGTCGGCGTCGAAGTGGTCGCGGAAGGTTGTCTCGACGAGCTGGCGCTCGTTCTTGCGAAGCAGGCCCGTGTCAACGAAGACGCAGGTGAGCTGGTCGCCGATGGACTTGTGCAAGAGCGCCGCGCACACGGCCGAATCGACGCCGCCCGAGAGCCCGCAGATCACGCGCTGGTCGCCCACGGCCTGGGCGATGCGCTCCTGCTGGGTCTGCGCGAAGTCGGCCATGCGCCACGTGCCCTTGCAGCCGGCGATCTCGAAGAGGAAATTGCGCAGGATGTCGATGCCGTGGGGCGTGTGGGTGACCTCGGGGTGGAACTGCACGCCGTAGAAGCGGGTG
>JBITAB010000332.1:0-5655 GCA_044439825.1 Phycisphaerales bacterium JB064
TGGTGCTCGTCGCCGGGCTCATACTTGACCGGCCCGACGAACACGCGGAAGAACACGCGGAACGTGTAGTAGGCCGTCATCAGGGCCGTCAGCAGCATGAGCAGGCCGACCGCCCAGGGCAGCACGATGAGGCTGCTGGAGGTGACAAAGGCCTCGGCCAGGATCATGTCCTTGCTGAAGTAGCCAGCCGTGCCCGCAAGCCCGGCCAGGTTGAGGCAGCCCACGAGCATCGCGATGGCGGTGATCTTGAAGCCGGGGATCGAGCCCACGCCGCTGAGCTTGCGCATGTCGAGTTGGCCCGCGAAGCCGTGCATCACGGCGCCGCAGCACAGGAAGAGCGTGGCCTTGAAGAAGGCGTGGGTCAGCACGTGGAACACGGCGCCCGTCGTGGTCATCACGCCCAGGCCCGCGAACATATAGCCAAGCTGGCTGATCGTGCTGTAGCCCATGATGCGCTTGATGTCGTACTGGGCGAAGGCGATCGCCGCGGCCCAGAAGGCCGTGATGGCCCCCGACCACGCGATCACGCTCAGGGCGATGAAGTGCTCGTCGGCCGCGTACAGCGGATACATGCGGGCGACCAGATAGACGCCCGCAGTCACCATGGTCGCCGCGTGGATGAGGGCCGACACGGGGGTCGGGCCTTCCATGGCGTCGGGCAGCCAGGTGTACAGGAAGAGCTGGGCGCTCTTGCCGAACGCGCCGGCGGTGAACAGCAAGGGGATCACCACGACCACCCAGGTGTTGCCGATGGGCTCGTGGTTGGCGTCCACGCCGTGGCTGATCATCTCGAACAGCGGGCGGAACTCGAGCGTGCCGAAGACGACGAACGTGGCGCCGATGGCCATCAGCAGGCCAAGGTCGCCGATGCGGTTCATGATGAAGGCCTTCTTGGCCGCCGCCACCGCCTCGGGCTTCTTGTAGAAGTACCCGATCAGCAGGTAGCTGCACAGGCCCACGCCTTCCCAGCCCAGGAACAGCAGCAGCAGGTTGTCGGCCATCACCAGGCTCGACATGCTGAAGACGAACAGGTTGAACGCGAAGAAGAACCGGCAATAGCCCAGGCCCTTGTCGTGCTCGACGTACTCGGTCGAGTACAGGCCGATCACGGTCGCCAGCCCGGTCACGAACAGCATCCACAGCATCGACAGGCCGTCGATGTAGTAGCCGACGTTCGCGGTGATCGCCTTGTCGCTATCAGCACCGATGCTGGCGTGGATCCAGGTAAAGATCTTGGCCACGCCGTAGCTGTCGCCGTCGCTGCCGCCCAGGAAGGCGGCCAGCGCGGTGACGAAGCCGCCGGCCAGCAGGGCCACCGTGGTGTAGCCCGGCAGTTTGCTCTTGATGTTCAGGCACGCGTACAGCACGCACAGGGCGGCGCCGAGCAGCGGCAGCCCCGGCATCAGGGCGACCCACTGCGGGGCCGCACCGCCGGGGATGAACGGGCCATCGGCCGCGGCCAGCAGCGTCGTGAAGGAGGTTGGGAGGTGGCTGGAGAGCATCGTCATCCCTTGAGCTCCGACCATACCTCGGCGCTCAGCGAGTCACGCTTGCGGAAGAGGAACACCACGAGCGCCAGGGCCAGGGCGGCCTCGGCGGCGGCGACCGTCAGCACGAAGATCACGAACGTCTGGCCGTCGTAGTTCAGGTGGTAGCGGCTGAAGGCGATCAGCGCGATGCCCGCGGCCTGGAACATCATCTCCGTGCACAGGAACATGATGATCAGGTTGCGGCGGGTCAGGAAGCCCACCAGCCCGAGCGTGAACATCGCGGCCGACACGAACAGGTAGTGCGCCAGCACCCCCTGCCCCATCGCCTGCGGGAAGGCCGACTGGGCCAGCAACTCAACCATGGCTGTGGCCTCCGGTCGTGTGGCCCTCGGCAAGCGCGGCGGCCGCGGCGGCCTTGGCTTCCTCGTCGATCTGGGCGAACTTGCGCGCCAGCACCACGGCCCCCAGCATCGCCATCAGCAGGATGACGCCGGCGATCTCGATGGTGCCGGGATATTCCCCGAGCAGGTTGAAGGCCAAGCCCTCGGCGTTCGTCGGCCGCACGCTCTCGGGCAGCGCGACCTCGCGCGAGCCGCCGCCGGCGCTCTCGACCTGGGCCACGACCATGTCGCCGGCCTGCTCGACGCCCGTGACCGTCTCGCCGCGAGAGATCAGCCCCTCGCGGGTCAGGGCCTTCTCGACCTTGCCCGGCAGGCGATCGAGCACCTTGACCTCGGCCTGGGCCACCTGGTCTGGGCTCATGGGCGCGATGTCTTTCAGGCCCGCGAAGAGCATGACGGTGAGCGCGGCAAGCAGGGCAAAGCTGGCGATGGTGGCGGTGAACGGGCCGCGACCGATCGCGTCGTAGTCGGCCATGCCCTCTTCCTGGCTCTCCACCTGGCTCTGGCTGGCGAGCATGATGACGAAGAGGTAGGTGATGAGGATGGCGCCCGCGTAGATGATGATCAGCGCAAAGGCCATGAACTCGGCCGCCAGCAGCAGATACAGCCCCGCCGTGGCCAGGATGCTCAGGATGAAGTAGAGGGCCGCGTACACGGGCCGGCGGTGCGTGATCACTTGCAGGCACGCGCCCAGCGCGATGATCGCCAGCACGTGGAAGAAGGGGCTCGGCAGCGGGCCGCCATCGGCCAGCGTCGACGCGCCCAGGGCCACGATGATGAGCCCCACGCCCGTGGCCGCCACGATGCCGCCGATGAGGCTCGCGTGGTAGCGCCGGCGAGGAACGGAGAGGGCTACACCGATGCCGCCGATGGCCAGAGCCAAGAACAGCAGCGCGGGATGCACGATCATGTCCATAGGCGAGGCCCAGCAGACGACCCGAACCCCCACGCCAGAGCGTGAGGACCGCCGCGGGGGCACGTTCCCCGGCCAGCGAATAAGGACGCACAGTAGATCGACGGCCATGAACCTTCCACCAGAAAACGCCCGACCACCGCCGGGTTGCGCGCGGCCGTGGACACCCGCGACGCCCCTATGCTCGCCCCGTGAGCGAGCCCGGCTGGAAACGACAGGTCCCCAACGCCCTGACGCTCGGCAGGCTGGTGATGTCGGTGGCCCTGGTGGCCCTGCTGGCGCTTTCCCCCCAACTCGAGGGACGCACGGGCGTCCAGCCCATGCTGCTGGCCGCCGTCGTGCTGTTCGTGGCCGCCGCGGTGACCGACGCCCTGGACGGCTACCTCGCGCGTAAGTGGAATGCTGTCAGCGTGTTCGGCCGGGTGATGGACCCCTTTGCCGACAAATTGCTGGTGCTGGGCACCGCCGTCATGCTCGCCACGCCGGCCTTCAGCATCTCGACCCCATCGGGCGGCCCAATCATGGCCGCGGGCTTCACGGGGTGGATGGCCGTGGTCATCCTGGGCCGCGAGTTGCTCGTAACCTCGATCCGGAGCGTCTTCGAGGCCCGTGGCATCGATTTCTCGGCCTCGGCCTCGGGTAAGGCCAAGATGATCTTCCAGAGCGTGGCCATCCCGGGCTGCCTGCTCGTGGCCGGGCTGTGGGCCAGCGACCGGCCGGCCTGGGCCGGGTGGGCCGTCGACCTGGCCGCGTGGGGCACTACCCTCGTGACCGTTTTGTCGGCCGTGCCGTATGTGCATCGGGCCATGCGCGTTGGCGGCCTCAACCCAGTACAGGAAACCCCGTGATCACCAAACCCGACGGCAACCTGCGATGGGTCACCTTCTTTGGCATGGGGCACATGCGGCCCTTCCCTGGCACCTGGGGCTCGCTGCCGCCCTTGGCGCTCGGCCTGCTCGTGCTGGCTGTCATCCCCGACGTGGCCGCCTGGACGGTGCTGCGGCTGGTGATGCTGCCGGTCGTGATCGTGTTTACGCTCGCGTGCGTCTTCCTGGGCGACAAGGCCGAGGCGCGGTATGGCCGCAAGGACCCGAGCCAGGTGGTGGCCGACGAGGTCGCGGGCATGGCGCTGTGCCTCATGCTGATGCCGGCGATCCCCGTCGGCTGGGGTGCGGCGGCCTCGCTCATCATGGCCTTCGTCTTCTTCCGCGCGATGGACATCGTCAAGCCATGGCCCGCGCACGGCCTGCAAAACGTGCCCGGCGGCTGGGGCGTGGTGCTCGATGACCTGGTCGCCGGCGTGCTTGCGGCGATCGTGCTGTGGATCGCGTTCGTGATCGCGATGATCTGACGCACGACACAACTGATGTCAACGAAAAAGCCCGGGCTCTCACCCGGGCTTCATTGTTTGATGTGATCGCGAGCCTCAAACGTCCATCAGCATCCGCTCGGGATTCTCGATGCAGTTCTTGATGGTCACCAGGAACTGCACGGCCTCGGCGCCGTCGACGATGCGGTGGTCGTAGCTGACGGCCAGGTACATCATGGGCCGCAGCACGATGCTGCCGGGGTTCTTGGGGTCTTCGACCGGGCGCTTCTTGATGGTGTGCATGCCCAGGATGGCCGACTGCGGCGGGTTGAGGATGGGCGTGCTCATGAGGCTGCCGAAGACGCCGCCGTTGGTGATGGTGAAGGTGCCGCCGGTCATCTCGTCGATGGTCAGCTTGCCGTCGCGCGCCTTGGTGGCCAGGTCCTTCACGCCGCTCTCGACGCCGGCGAAGCTCATCTTCTCGGCATTGCGCAGCACGGGAACGACCAGGCCCTTTGGGCTGGCCACGGCGATAGCGATGTCGCAATAGTCGTGCGTCTGGATGACGGGCTTGCCCGAGTCGTCCTCGGCGATGAAGCCATTGACCAGCGGGAAGGCCTTGAGCCCCTGCACGGCGGCCTTGACGAAGAAGGACATGAAGCCCAGGCCCACGCCGTGCTTCTTCTCGAAGTCTTCCTTGTACTGCTTGCGCAGGTCCATGACGGCGGACATGTCGACCTCGTTGAAGGTCGTGAGCATGGCGGCCGTGTGCTGGGCGTCGACCAGGCGGCTGGCGACGCGCTGACGCAGCGGCGTCATCTTCTCGCGGTGGATCTGACGCGGGCTGGCGACCGGGGCGGCAGCGCCGTTGGAGGTCGCGCCGTTCTGGTGCGTTTGCAGGTACGCGAGCACGTCCTGCTCGCGGATGCGGCCGCCCGCGCCGGTGCCCACGATGTCGCCCAGGCTCAGGCCGTGCTCCTGGGCCATCTTCTCGGCCACGGGCGTCGCGTGCACGGGGTCGTTCGGCCCGCGGCTCGGCGCGCGGTGGCTTGCCGTCTGCGCGACGGCGGTCGCGGGCGAAGACGATGCGGCGGGCTTGGAGGTCGACTCCTTGCTTTGCTGCTTGGACTCGGCCTTCTTTTCGGGCTTGCTGTCTGCCTTGGGCTCGGGCTTTGCCTCTTCGGCCTTGGCCTCGGACTTGCCGCCACCGGCGGGGGCTTTGGCGGATTCGTCGATCTCGCCGACGACCGAGCCCACGTCGACCTCGTCACCCTCCTTGGCCGAGTGCTTGATGACGCCGGCGGCGGGCGCGGGCACCTCCATGGTGATCTTGTCGGTCTCGAGCTCGAGCACCGTCTGGTCGCGCTCGACGTACTCGCCGTCGGCCACGCTCCACGCGGCGATGACGCCGCTGGTGATGGACTCGCCCACTTCGGGGATCACGATCTTGGTTGCCATCTGTGGCGCTCCTGGGCTCTGCTGCGGCGTCCTGCGACTGGAAGGATCGGGAGGTTATGCGGATTGACGCACGAGCTTGGGGCC
>JBITAB010000333.1:0-2678 GCA_044439825.1 Phycisphaerales bacterium JB064
CGTCGTCCCCACCCGCCCGCGCGGTCGCTGAGCATGATGACGGCCGACGCGCCGCCCTCGAAGCGGGCGTGGGCGGTCAGGTCGCCGGTGAGCGCGCCGAGCGAGAGGCTCGCGCTGGGCTTCGTCGGTCCATTGAGAGCAGCTTCCACACGCTCGGCCTCGCCCAGCATGCCGACAAGCAGATCGAGCGCGTCGACGAGCAACGCGCCCGTCGCGCCCTCGCCGGCCATGGTGGGGGCGCGAAAGCCCGCGAACATCGCGCTGCGGATGGGCCCGAAGGCGACCAGCGTCTCCTCGGCCTCCTGCGCGGCGGGGCCGTGCCTTAAGAGGGGCCCGAAGCGGACGGCGTCGGTCGGCACGCGGCCCTGCAGCGGCGCGTGCCACGGGCCGGCGGCGTCGCTGGGCGGCATGGGCAGGGGGGCCAGCGTCGCGATGCGGCGGCCCTCGGCGGCGGCGCGGGCCACGGCCTGGGGCAGCGCATCGCCATAGCCCTCGCAGGCGGTGGCCAGCACCACGGCGTTGGCGTCGGTGTTCAAGAGGTCGAGCAGGTCGCCGGCGAAGGTCGCCCCGAGCGCGTCGGCCAGCGTGGTGCCGTGGGCGCGGACGGGCGATGCCGCGGCCACGACGCTCGCGCCCAGTTCGCCAGCCAAGGCGCCCAGCATCGGCGCCTGCTCGGGCGTGGCCCATATGGCGAGCGTGCGATCCAAGGGAAACCTCCACCACCCACCGGTCGGCGTACCATGGAGTGTACGAGTGGTGCGGCCGGACGGTCGCGGGCGTCAGGAGCAAACTTTACGGGTTGGCTTGGCGCTCGAGGAAAGTCCGAGCACGGCAGGGCAACGGTGGTGGGTAACGCCCACCCGTCGGAACTCGAGGCTCTCTTGAGAGTCAGGTCGCGAGCCGGCGAGGGACAGTGCCACAGAAAACACACCGCCGATGGCTTGCTTCGGTAAGCACAGGTAAGGTTGAAATGGTGCGGTAAGAGCGCACCGCCCGGCTGGCGACAGACGGGGCACGGCAAACCCCACCGCGTGCAAGGTCATGCAGCCGTCGCGATGGTCGAGCAATCGGCCATCGACGCCCGGCCCGGGCGGCAGGCGGCGGGTGGACCGCTGGAACTCCGGTTCCGATCACGCCGGCAACGGCGTGGCCAGAGAAATGGCCGTCGCTCGTCCTGGAGGGCCGTTCGCGCCAGGACGAGAACAGAACTCGGCTTACAGGCCGCACGCGACCACATGACGGCCCCGGGGGAGACCTCGGGGCCGTCGCCTTTTCACGCGGCCAAACTCATAGGCTCTGCGAGAATGACAGGACCGGCAGATCGATGGAGTGCATGCTGATGGCCGAAGACCTCATGAGGCCCGGTCGTATCAAGGAGTACATGCTGGAGCCCGTTCCAGTTGCTCTGACATCAACACGCGACGAAAGTGGTCGGTTGATCTATTGCCAGCGCACTGCCGATCCCTCGCGCGTGTGGCGTCACAGTTGCATTCCACTTGGAATCCTGCTCATCCTGAGTGTTGTCGGGATGTTCGTTCCTTCCATGAACCTGTATAGTGTGCCGCTCGCGATGGCGTTTGCGATTGTAATGCTGATCGCACTGTGTGCAGCATGGGGTGAGACACACACGCCGACTTTGCATTCGGAACTGCGAATCGATCCAGTAGCAAAGACAATAGTGATTTCGGATCGAGACCGACGAGATCCAGTCGGCTACACCGAAGCCAGTCTCAGTGCGGCACGCTGCGAAATCTCTCGTGCGGTTATGTATCCACCTAGTGGATTCGGGATATACCGAGGATATACAGCCGTGGTCCGCATGAAGGGACTGTGGTTTTCTGTTGCTGTTGTCAAGGACGAGGCCGAGGCAAGGCGTTGTGCAGCGGCTCTCGCGGAGTTCATGTCGGTCACCGACCGCACTGAAAACACGATCAAGGGGTTTGCACCAATCAGACTATCTCGACGCCAAGCGAACTGATGGCGGTGCTCTTGAGGATGCAGGGTCAAGCGTCCAGAATTCCACCTATTATCACCCAATGACCGAGCCCAAAGAAGCCAAGCCCATCCTCCTCATCGGCGCCGGCCTGGCCGGCTCGCTGCTCGCCGTGCTGCTCGCAAAGCAGGGCTTCCCCGTCATCGTCGCCGAGCGCAGGGGCGATCCGCGGGCGGCCGGTTATGTGGGCGGGCGGTCGATCAACCTGGCACTCTCGGTTCGTGGCATCACCGCCCTCGAGGCCGCCGGCATCGCCGACCAGGTGTTGCACGACGCCCTGCCCATGCCCGGGCGGATCATGCACCCCAAGAGCCTGACCGACGCGACGGGTGAGGGCACCGTCTTCCAGCCCTACAGCCAGGACCCGCGCGACGCCATCCGCAGCGTGTCGCGCGGCGGGCTGAACATCGCCCTGCTCGACGCTGCCGAGGCCACGCCGGGCGTCACGCTGCGCTTCGACCACCGCTGCACGCGCGTCGACCTCGATGATGCGAAGGCGACGTTCGACACGGCCGATGGCGAAGTCGAATTGCAAGGCCGCGTCGTCATCGGCGCCGACGGCGCCTTCAGCGCCGTGCGGCACGCGATGCAGATGACCGATCGGTTCGACTACAGCCAGTACTACCTCGAGGCGGGCTACAAGGAACTGCACATCCCCGCGCCGCAAGACTTGCCCGACCTGCCC
>JBITAB010000333.1:2778-5650 GCA_044439825.1 Phycisphaerales bacterium JB064
GCGATCGCGCCGAGCAGATGGACGCCGCCGCCTGGCGCGAGCTGGTGGCCGACCACGCGCGGCGTGTGCTGGGCGGCCAACCCGCTTGAGACGAACGAGACTTGAAGGGAATAACCGCATGCGGGTGATATTGGGAATCGCAGTTGTTGCTATGACCGCTGTGTTGATTGGATGTGGCGAACAGGCTCCGGCGGTTGCGTTGCAGGCCGATCCGCCCGTTCAGGGTGACGCGGGCGAGGAGTACATGTCGCTGCACGCGGCGATGGGCCAGCCGTTCTTTAATCGCGTCGCGATGGTCGAAGGGGCGCCGAGTGCCGAACTCGTGCAGGAACTCGAAGCCAACGCGGACCTCATCGACCGCCTTGCTTACGCCACACGCATGGACGCGTGCGACTGGGGCGTGCCCGACGATTTCGATATGCAGACGATGCTGCCGCACCTGGGCAAGGTGCGGGCGCTGGCGCGCACCCTCAACGTCGACGCTCGGCGTCTCGCTGCGAGCGGCGATGCGGATCGAGCCTCCCGGCGTGTGGCGGGGCTTGTCCGGCTTGCCCATCACGCGGCCGAATCCGGGGCCGATACGATCATCGAGTGGCTCGTCGGCATCGCCGTCTTGAATCTCGCTACGGATGCCGCCGTGTACTGCGCTCCCGACTTCGACGCCGACCAGCGCCGCCGCGTGCTGGCCGAGTTGCAGCAGATCGACACCGATGATCCGTACGATCTGAAGTCCAAGCTGGCGATCGATCGCGAACGCTCCCAAGACGTTGGTGTGGCGCCGGCCGACGAGGATGGCGTACAGAAGGCGGCGGCCAAGACCAAGGGCGAGATCGAGCGTGCTGTCGCGGCACTCCAGGATCCTTCCTGACCGAATTCCGCCGGCAATCGCATGCTGCTCATCGACACATCCAATGTCCTCCACGCCATCGGCGTGCTGCCCGAGCACCTGAGCAGCCTGGATGTGCCAGGCCTTGCGCGCTTGATCTCGGCCAGCCGTTACGGCAAACGACGGGCGGTGCTGGTGTGCGATGGCGTGGGGCCGGTCTCGGCAGCGGGCGGCGCTGGTGCGGCGGGCGATGCTCGTGGCGACGCGCTCGCGACGACCAATACCGCGCCGTCGGGCAGGGAGATCGCCGGGCTCGACGTGGTGTACGCCGGTGCGAACCAGGAGGCCGACGACGTCATCGAACTGCTGCTGGCGCGAGACACCGCGCCGCGGCGGCTGCTCGTGGTCTCGACCGATCGCCGGCTCGTGCGTGCCGCTCAGCGGAGGCGAGCCCAGAGCATCACCAGCGAGGCGTTCCTGCGTCACCTGGCGGCCGACAGCGAGAAGCCCAAGGCAAGGCCGCTGCCCGGCTATGCCACGCAGGTGCCGCTCAATGAGTACGCCGTGGGCTATTGGATGTCCCTGTTCGGGTATGGCTCGCCGGAGAACTCGCCAGATGGTCAGGCCCCCGTGGGCGAGCGGCCTGTGTCGGACATCTCAAATGCCGCCCAGCGGGGGCTGGATCGCGAACGCGATCGCGAGCGTGCGAGCAAGCTGGCCAAGAGCCCCCACGCCCACGAGCGGCTCAAGATCCCCAAGCACCTGCTCGACGCCGAGGGCGCGCCCAAGCCGTCGGCACCGAAGCAGCCGCAGCCGGCCAAGCCGCCCGAGCCGCCTACCGCAAAACCTCCGTCGACTCCACCCGCAGCGGACAATGTGCCCTCCGATCTCGCCCGCCTGCTCAAAGATTCCGGCCTGACCATCGACCCGGCCGATCTGGACATGACGCAATGGCTGCCCAAGGACGACAACTCGCCGCCCTCTTCGTGATCTCACTCGTGGGCCTGTGCCTGTTGGGCGGATGCCAGACCAGCCAGCGCTACCACGGCCAGAGCCGCACCGTGGCCACCTGGCAGGGCCGGACCCTCAGCGTGGAACTGCCCGACGCCGTCCGCGTGCCGGGGGCCCACTACGCGGCCGTCGAGGCCCTGCTGGCCCGCGGATACGCCATCGAGACCGACGAGGCGACCGCCGACCGAGGCTTCGTGGCCGCCCGAGGGCCCGATAGCTCGCTCATGGCCGGCGTCCGCCGCGTGGTGGTCCGCACCAGCCTGACACCCAGCAACGTGGGCCAGACCATCACCCTCGAGCCCGTGGGCGATGAGGTGACGGCCCGGGCAATCCTCGACGACGTGCTGGTGCGGCTGGGGTTGTGATCGGGCCCTGACGGGCTGCCCGGTCTCGCAAGTCTTGAGTAGATAGGGCGTTAAGCTGGTAGAAACCCGATCGGAAGTCGGCCAGATGCCCTCCCGATCCATTGACTCGGCCCGGCCCCTAGACTTGGATTGACCGAGAGGACCGCCATGCCCAGCCCCGCCATCCTGAATGCTCCCCTTGCCTTCATCGGCCCCCTGGGCTGGCCGGAGATTCTGGCCATTTTGGTGATCGGGGTGCTGCTGTTCGGTCGCCGTCTGCCCGACGTAGGCCGCAACGTGGGCAAGGCCATCATCGAGTTCAAGCGTGGCGTCAAGGGCATCACCGACGAGATCGAGGAAGAGTCTCGCAAGCCCGACAGCCGCGACGTGAAGCCCCAGGGCGACCGCCCGCCGGCCACCCCGGAGCTCGAGGCCCCCAAGGGCACGGCCTACCACGGCGACAGCTTCCACGAGGACAGGCCCGCCGGCGACGTGGGCCGCCCCGACGCCCAGACGAGCTGAGTTGTCGAGCTTCTGGGCGGATTCGAGACGGTTTGCCCTGCTATCATCTCGACCCGTCTGGTCGAAATGCCCGGTCGGGAGCCTGATTTTCCGGATGGCGAGGTAGCTCAGCTGGTCTAGAGCGCTGGATTCATAACCCGGAGGTCGAGGGTTCGAGTCCCTCCCTCGC
>JBITAB010000334.1:0-3381 GCA_044439825.1 Phycisphaerales bacterium JB064
TTCTGCAGGATGATCGCCTTGGTCTTGCGCGCCAGCTCGATGAAGAAGGGGATGCGGCTGAGGTCGTCGTTCATGAGCGCCACGCCCGCGGAGTTGGCGGCGATGTCCGACCCGCTCAGGCCCATGGCCACGCCCACGTCGGCCTCGGCCAGCGAGGGGCCGTCGTTGATGCCGTCGCCGACCATCATCACGCGGTAGCCGCGGTCGACCAGGTCGCGCACGAGCTGGTACTTTTCTTCGGGCAGGCACTCGGCCTCGATGGCGTCCACGCCCACCGCAACGCCCACACGCTTCGCGACGCTCAGGCGGTCACCGGTGAAGATCGCGATGTGCCGGGCGCCCAGCTCACGCAGGCGTTGCAGCACGTTCTTGGTGTTCTTGCGGACGCGGTCCTCGAGGCCCACGACGCCCATGTAGCGGCCGTCGCGCATCACGTGCACGCCCGAGATGCCCTCGATCTTGGCCTCGACGGCCTCGATGTCCTTGGCCTGGCCCGGCTTGAGCTCCTTGAGCCAGCTCGAACGGCCGACGTGCAGCTCGCCCGCCTGCGTCACGGCGCGAACGCCCTTGCCGTGGATTTCCTGGAAGTCGGCGGGCGTCTCGACGGGCACGCGCGCCTTGTCGGCGGTGCGCACGATCGACTGGGCCAGCGGGTGGTTGCTGTTGCGCTCGGCCGTCGCGGCGGCCTTGAGCAGGTCGGCGCCCTCCACACCCTCGGCCGGCACGAGGCGGGTGACCTCGAAGGTGCCGGTGGTGATGGTGCCGGTCTTGTCCATGATGATGGTGTTGACGCTTGCGGCGGCCTCGAGGAAGCCCGTGCTCTTGACCAGGATGCCCAGGCGGGCCGCGGCGCCGAAGGCGGCGACCATGGCGGTGGGGCTGGCCAGCAGCAAGGCGGCGGGCACGGCCACGACGAGCACGGCCAGGGCCGAGGCGAACGCGTCCTCTTGCGTCTGCGCGTTGTTGGCGCTGAGCATGAAGACGATGAAGGCCACGCCGATGGCGATGGGCACGAAGAAGCGGGCCACCTGCTCGATGATCTGCTGGCGCTGGGTCTTGGTGCTCTCGGCCTCGCGGATGAGCTGGGTGACCTTGCCGATGGTGGTGTCTTCGCCCACCTGGGTGACCTCGAGCTCGATGACGCCCGAGAGGTTGGTTGTGCCGGCGTAGACCTCGCTGCCGTGCTGCACCGAGACGGGGATGGCCTCACCGGTTAGCGACGCCTGGTTGATCTCGCTCTGGCCCTTGACGATGCGGCCGTCGACCGGGAGGTTCTCGCCGGGGCGGACGCGGACGATCTGGCCCAGGCGAACGTCGGTGATCTGCTCCTCGCGCTCGGTGCCGTCCTCGTCGACGACGCGGGCGGTGTCGGGCGTCAGGCCCACGAGCGCCTCGATCGCGCGGCGGGCGCCGCTGGCGGTCCGCTCGACGACCTCGTTGGAGATGTTCAGGATGAAGGCCAGCAGGCCGGCCTCGATGTAGCGCTCCAGGGCAAGCGCACCACCCACGGCGATGACCACCAGGCAGCGCGAGCCGAACTCACCGCGCTTGAGCTCTCGCCAGGCCGGGCCGAGCAGGAAGCCGCCCAGCACCAGGGCCGCCAGGCCGGCGGGCACGGCGGCCACCTGCTCGCTGATGAGGTTGAGCCAGTCCGCCACCACGGAGCACGCCAGGGCGATGGCCGCGATGAGGAACACCACGATGCGCCACTCGATGTCGGCCTCGTGCTGGCTCTCCTGCGAGAGGTCGGGGGCTTCCAGAGGCTCCATCTCGTCGCGTCGAGGGGTGGCGATCGTCGACATGGGCGGGCGTCTCCTGCGAAGGTCTGCGTGTGCCTGCAATCCGGAATCGTTCACATCAGCCTGAGTCGGCCAGAGTCTTTCCACGAGGCGGGAGGCCAGTTTAGGCCCCTGTACCCCTCACCCCGAGTGGTCTCCGAAGAGCTCTAGAGCGCACGGCAGCACGCCCGGAGGGCCGGGAGGGGGTGACTGCTACGCCGGGTGCGGGGGGGCGGTTCGGGGCGTATCGTGACCTATGCGACACGTGGCCGTACTTGGCAGCGGACAGATGGGCCTGGTGTGTACGTCCATCCTGGCGTCGGCCTCGCCGCCCCATGGCGAGCAGGCCGATGGTGACCATGGGGGCGTGCCCGAGCTCGGCCGCATCGCCATCTGGGGCCACGATCTCGACGACCAGCACCGCCTGGCCCAGGTGAGGCACAGCAAGCTGCTGGAGGGCTTCACCCTGCCCGACCGCGTGGGGGTGGCCCTGACCGACGCCCAGGCCCTCGAGGGCGCGGGGCTGGTGGTGTGCGCCATCCCGGTGCAGCACATCCGCGAGGCCTTCACCCGGCTCAAGCCCCACATCCCCGCCGACGCCGGCGTGGTGAGTACGGCCAAGGGCATCGAGCAGGGCACGCTGCTGCGGCCCACAGAGGTCATCGGCGAGGTGATCGGCGCCGATCGCCAACTGGCCGCCCTGAGCGGGCCGACCATCGCGGCTGAGCTCGCTCGCGGCCTGCCCGCCACGATGATCGCCGCCAGCGAGGACGAGGACTTCGCTCGGCACGTGCAGCAGTGGTTCGCGGCGAGCTATCTGAGGATCTACACGTCCACCGACCTGGTGGGGGTCGAGCTGGCCGGCGCGATCAAGAACGTCATCGCCATCGCGGCGGGCATCCTCGATGGGCTGCAGGCCGGCTACAACGCCAAGAGCGCCCTGCTGGCGCGCGGCCTTGCCGAGATCGTCCGGCTTGGTGTCGCCATGGGCGCCAAGCCCGACACGTTCTTCGGCGTCGCGGGCGTGGGCGACCTGGCGACCACGTGCTTCAGCCCCCAGGGCCGAAACCGCGCCTGCGGCGAGGCGCTGGGCAAGGGCCGCACGCTGGAAGAGCACATGAAGGCCACGCTGCACGTGGTCGAGGGCGTCGCGACGACGAAGGCCGTCATGGAACTGGCCGAGCGTTATGACGTCGAGATGCCGATCTGCGAGGCGGTGCACGCCGTGCTGTTCGACAAGCTCGACCCGGTCGACGCCATCGGCCTGCTGATGAGCCGGCCGCAGAAGCCCGAGCGGCTTGCGGACTGATCAAAATCAGGCCGAGCGTGCCATCTTCTTGAGGATGGGACGCTCGTGCGAGCTGACGGCGTCCTTGGGTGTTTCCTCGAGGATGAGCTGCTCGATCTTGGGCGCGTTCTCCAGGGGCTTGCCCTTGGCGTCGGTCAGCGGCGTGCCGTCGAGGCGCTTGATGATGGGCGTGGGGTTGGCCCGCTCGTGCGCTTCGAGCTTGTTCTCGAGCTCGGCCTGCTTCTTGTCGTCCAGCTCGCTCCACTTGCCGCGGCCGCGACACTTGGGGAAGCGGCTGCAGCTCAGCCAGGGCCC
>JBITAB010000334.1:3481-5609 GCA_044439825.1 Phycisphaerales bacterium JB064
TCGACCGGACGCGGGCGGCCCTGGCTGTCGACCGGGCACGCGTAGGCGCAGTCGGGATAGTTGCTGCAGCTCAGGAAGCGGCCGTTCTTGCCGAAGCGGTAGACCAGCTCGGCGCCGTCGCGCGGGCAGAGGTAGTCGCTGGGCTGCACCTCGGCCTTGGCGTGCTGGAGGTTCTCCATCGCGTGCTCGAGGCTCTCTTTGAAGGGCCCGTAGAAGCGCTCGAGCATGTCGATCCAGTCGAGGTGCTCGTCCTCGATCTTGTCGAGCTCGGCTTCCATCTGCCGCGTGTAGCCAAGGTCCATGATGCGCGGGAAGGCCTCGACGAGCTTGTCGGTGACGACTTCTCCCAGGTCGCTGGCGTAGAAGCGGCGCTCGCGCTGCTCGACGTACTTGCGGTCCTGGATGGTCTGCACGATGCTGGCGTAGGTGCTGGGTCGGCCGATGCCCTCGCTCTCGAGCGTCTTGATGAGGCTCGCCTCGGTGTATCGCGGGGGCGGGCTGGTGAAGCGCTGGCGGGGGTCGATGCTGAAGGCGTGCAGCGTCGACTGCTCCTTGACGGTGGGCAGGGTCGCCTCGTCGCTGGCGGTGGGCACGCCAGAGACCTTGTAGAAGCCGTCGAAGACCAGCACACGGCCGGTGGCCTTGAAGGTAAGCGTGTCAGATTTGCCGCCATCTATAAGGATGGTCGTCGCGTCCCACTGGGCGGCGGCCATCTGGCAGGCGACGAAGCGTTGCCAGATGATCTCGTAGAGCCTCGCCTGATCGGGCTTGAGGCTCTTGCGCACCATGTCGGGCGTGTAGGCGACGTTGGTGGGGCGGATGGCCTCGTGGGCCTCCTGCGCGCTCTTGTTGCTGCTGCCGAAGAAGTTGGGCTTCTCGGGCAGGTAGGCGTCGCCGTAGGTCTTCTTGATGTGCTCGCGCGCCATGTTCAGCGCTTCGCCGGCGATGTGCGTCGAGTCGGTACGCATGTAGGTGATCAGGCCGACGGGGCCCTCACCGGGGATATCGACGCCCTCGTAGAGCGCCTGGGCGGCGCTCATCGTGCGCCGGGCGCCGAAGCCCAGCCTCGTGCTGGCGGCCTGCTGCAGCGTGCTGGTGATGAAGGGGGCCGAGGGCCGGCTGCTGGTGCGCTTGGTCTCGATGGAGCGGACCGTCCAGGGCATGCTCGGGTCGGCCACGCCGGAGATGGTGCGCTGGTAGCGGGCCGGGCCCTTGGCGTCTTCCACCTCGTCGACGGTCGAGCGCACATCGGTGAGGCCCGCGCTCTTGAGCACGGCCTCGACCTTGCTCGTCAGGTCCTTGGGCTCCGTATCTCCAGGCTGGCTGATGTCGAACTTCTGGCCGTTGATCTCGACGAGCTCGGCGCGGAAGGCGTCGTTCCTGGCGAGCCAGGCGTTCTGGGTCTTGAGGGCAGGCGGGTTGCCCTTCTCGTCGCGCTCGGCCAGCAGCTTGGCCCACTGGGGGGCCAGCTTGCCCGCGCTGGCCTGGTCGCCCGCGAAGCTGGCGGTGATGCTCCACTGCTCGTCGGGGATGAACGCGCGGATCTCACGCTCGCGATCAACGACGAGGCGCACCGCCACGCTCTGCACGCGGCCCGCGCTCAGGCCGCGGGTGACCTTCTTCCAAAGAAGGGGCGACACCTGGTAGCCCACGATGCGGTCGAGGATGCGGCGGGCCTGCTGGGCGTTGACCTTGTCGACGTCGATGGGATGGGGGTTCTGGAAGGCCTTGGCGATCTCGGCCTTGGTGATGGCCGCGAACACCACGCGCTTGGCGGCCTGGGCGTCGATGCCGATCTCCTGCGCGAGGTGCCAGGCGATGGCCTCGCCCTCACGATCGAGATCGGTCGCGAACCAGACCTTGCCGCCCGACGACTCGGCGTCGGTCGCGGCGCGCTTGAGCTCCTTCATCACCGCCTCCTTGCCGCTCAGGACGCGGTAGGTGGGGGTGAAGCGCTTCTCGACGTTGACGCCGGGCACGGGGCTCTTGTCGCCCTTGTCGGCCTTCTCGGGCAGGTCTCGCACGTGGCCCACGCTGGCCAGCACGACGTACTTGTCGCCCAGGTACTTATTGATGGTCTTGGCCTTGCTGGGGCTCTCGACGATGACCAGGTCCTTGCCCTTGGCGG
>JBITAB010000335.1:0-16608 GCA_044439825.1 Phycisphaerales bacterium JB064
CCCAGACGACGACCACCACCGCCAGGCGTGCGGCCGCTGTTCTTGCAATGTTTGGAATGGCCGGCTTTGCCGCCGCTCAGGACCTGTTGGCGGAGAGCGGACCGCTCTCTTCCATGCCCGGCATGCACGAGACCGGGGCCGACCTGATCTGGGCCGTTCCCGACGGCGCCTCGGCCGGCGTCAGCGGATACGCCACGCTGGACTTCCTCCTGGCCATGCCGTTCGAGCTCGATGGCGATTCCACTGTCGAGTCCGTCGTCGTCTATGGGTACCAGCAGGGCGCCATCGCGGGGCCCACGATCGACTTCCTCGGCGTCGAGGTCTGGGACGGCCGCCCGGGCCAGCCCGGGAGCACACGTGTCGCCGGCGGCACATCCGAGAACGTTCTCCACTCGGCCCAATTTGCAAACGCCTACGTGGGCCTCACGGGCGTCGATTTCACGACCGACCGCGCGGTGTACGCCCTCACCGCGGCCGACCTCGACTGGTCGCTCGATGCGGGCGAGTACTGGCTCGTGTGGTCGATGGGCGGCAGCCTCGATGGCGGGCCGTACTCACCGTACCTCGGCAGCGATCGCCAGCCCGTGGTCGGCGAGGCGATGCAGCGGTTCCTCGGCGCGTGGCGTCCGGCCCGCACCAGCACCGATGGCGGCACCCAGGTCACACTGCCGTTCGAGGTCTATGGCTCGACGGCCTGCGCCGCAGACTGCGATGGCGATGGCGCGCTGACCATCTTCGACTTCTTGTGCTTCCAGAACGCGTTCGCCGACGGCGACATGGCTGCCGATTGTGATGGCGACGGCAGCGTTACGGCCGCCGACTTCGCCTGCTTCCAGGCGGCCTTCCTCGACGGTTGCGACTGAGTGTTGGGTGAGAATCAGCGGCCGGGTTCGACCAGGCGATCGATCGACAGCGTCGAGATCGACGGCTGATCGATGTTGGTCACCACCTGCCAGAAGGGCTCGTCGAAGCCGTCGGGCAGCCAGATGTTGAACTGCCCCGTTGGGTCGTCGGCATAGGTCTTGAGCGAAGCGTTGCCCGCGAACAGGCCACGCTGGATGAGCAGCAGGTCGTCGCTGACGTACTCGAGCTCGGCCGACACGCCCGCGATGGCGTCGACCAGTTCGCCGAAGAGCTGGCGGTCGTGCTCGAGCAGCACGTGCGCGTCGTCCCACAGCAGGTAGCGATAGCGGCTGGCGGGACCGCAGTGCGCTGGGTCTCGGCCTCGCAGCAGCGAGACCACGCCGCGCGGGCCGTGCACCCTTCGCGCCAGGTTGGGGCCGGGGATGCCGCGCTCGAGCTGGGCGCAGAAGCTCTCCAGATCGACGATGTGCCGACCATGGAAACGCAAGACCTCGGTGTGCCGTTGGGCCTGGAGGAACTGGCCGAGCGAGGCCAGGAAGTCGAGCTGCCTGCGGGGTGAGGGCGACCAGGCGACCAGGTGCCCGTCGTCCATCAGTGCCAGGACGTCAGCCTGCCAGCGCCCCCCGAGCAGGGGGTTATTCGATTGGCTGGTTAAGACGCCCATTACCCCTGAGCCTTCCCATCAGACACCGAACCACCGCGTGGCCTGGTATAGCCCTCTGTGGCCACCCGTGGGCAGCCCCGTTCCTCTGTGGGTAAGTGTGCGCCAGGAATGGAACTCGGCCAGAAATCGCACGAATAGCCGTTACAAGCGGCAAAATCCGGCCCGATGAGCCGGATTTCATAACGTCCGAAGTCAGTTATTCTACGAGTTATCCCTTAGGCATGTGCCGTGCACGGCCCGTTTTCGCGTCGACGGAGCTTCCGAGCGTGGCGCCGATTTCGGCTTCGGCCACGTCTTCTGAAACGCTCGCTTGTGGATTTGATTGCAGACGCTTCTCGCCCGAGCCCGCGACGGTCGGGCGGTCGTGCCCAGCGGCCTTGCGGCCGTCCTCGGTCACCCGATAGACGATGCCGATGGTGTGCTCGGGCTGGCCCTGCAGCAGCCGGTCGACCACCTCCACGCCCTGCATGAGGGTGTGGTCGGTGTTGGCGACCTCATACTTCCACATGCCGAAGCGGCCACGGCTGTAGATGCCCCGGCTCTCGAGCCAGGGGATGGCCACGGAGAGGTGGTCGTCGCGGTCGACCGACGGCGTGGGGTAGCTGTACTCCACGCTGTGCAGCCAGGTGGCCACGATATCGGCCCGCTCACCAGGTTCGAGCAGGCCGGCGTTCTCGAGGCCGGCGATGGTCTCCTCGACGATCTGGTCGCGGTCGACCGGCTTGTGGCCGCTGGCGCTGGTCTCGCACAGCAGCGAGTAGTGGGTGTCGTTGGCGCCGGTCTGGTTGGGGGTCATGTAGGGCGAGTAGTTGCTCAGGTAGGTCACGCGATAGAAGGGGCAGTTGTCCTCGGGGAAGTACATCCAGCTCTTCGTGCTCGGGCACGGCCGCTTGATGCCCACGCCCACCATGTGCCCGGCCGAGTGCAGCAGCCCGCCCGCCGCCTCGCACACGTTTGCCGGAGCGTCGCTGACGATCTTCGTGCACAGGATGTCCAGCGGCATCGCCGAGATCAGCGCGTCGTAGGCGACCTCTTCCGTCGAGCCGTCGGCCGACCGGACCGTGACGACCTTTCGCGTTGAATCGATGCGCACGACCTCGGTCGACAGCCGGATCTTGTCCTTCAGGCGCTCGGCCATGCGGTGGTAGAACTCGCCCGTGCCGCCACGCAGGGGGAACTTGAACTGGTTGTTTGGGCCCCAGCCGAAGTCGTCGCGTCCCTCGACCACGTTGCGGACGGCGCGCTCGACGTCGATCACCGCGACGCGCTCGCCGATCCAGTGCTTGTTCATCATCTCGGGCGGGTGTGCCCACACCTTGAAGTTGTACGGACGCATGAAGATCTCGGCGATCCCCTCGCCGAACACGCGGTCGATGAACTCACCGAAGTTGGAGGCGTCCTTGAAGCTCGGGCTGTCCGCGGCTTGCGCCCGGATCAGGCCCACGAGGCAGTCGGCCGCGTCCTTGGCGGGAAGATAGCGGATGTTGTTCTGGAACGGGTATGGCACCCAGCGATCGCGAACCCGCACCCAGCTCTCGCGATCGTTGAGGACGAAGTCGTCCTTCATCACCTCGTCGAAGACCTTGTCGTAGTAGTCGTAGTGGCTGAACATGACGTGGCCGCCGATGTCCCACGTGAAGCCGGCTTCGTCGGTGAACGAGTGGGCAAGGCCACCGGCGTACGGGTTGGCCTCCAGCACGACGAAGTTCTCATGGCCCAGCTCGCGCAGCCGCCATGCCGCACCCAGGCCGGTCGGCCCGGCGCCGATGATCACGATCCTGGCCGACCGATCGAGTTGCGTCGGTATGTTGCCGTTCTGCGGGGATTCCTGGGTCATCGGCGCGTCCTCAATCGTTCGGAGCCTTCTCGCAAACCTCGTCGCCTTATCACACATCCGTGTGGGTGATGTATCGCTTGGGCTTGGTCAATCCACAGAACTGTGCAATGTCGTACTCTGCGACACTTTCTCCGCTGCAACATAACACCCAGGAGCCCGATACTTCGACCCTGAATGAAGGGGGTGTTCGTTAAATGATTGCAGCGAATGAATACAAACGTGCGGCCGGAATGCTCGAGCCGCAGACCTCGCAACCCGCCGCGGCGATGCTTCCGGGTGATGCGATGAAGCTGTCCTGGGCGCTCTCGCGGATCGCGCCGGTCCCGTCGCCCGACCTTGCCCAGCAGCTCGCGCGAGCGTTGCTGGCCATCTGCTCCGAGGATGGCGCCATCGCGTTGCAGCTGGGCCGCGTCACCGGCGATGGCTTCTGGCGTTGCGAGGCGTCCGGGCTCGCGGGCCGTCCCGAGCGTTCGGATATCACCATCGACTGGCGGCACACGCTGCCCTGGCCCAAGACGCCGGTGACTACCGACCAGTCCTGCTATGTCGTTCGCCAGCCCCAGCCGGGTGATCCGGGCATGAAGCCCGTCGAGGCGGCGTTCCATCGCGTGAACCTGCACCCCGGGCTCGCGGCTCTCGCGTGCACGACCAGGCCGGGGGAGATCGTCGTGACGGTCCAACTGGCCAGCCCGCAGGGCGGCAACGAGGCTGCCCACGCGGCGCTGCTGACCCAGGTGCTGCCGTGGGCGCTCTCCATCGCTCGCGTTGCGGTGGGCGAGAGCGAGGGGCAGACGCCACGGGCCTGGCTGACCCAGCGTGAGCGCGACGTGCTGGGGCAGCTCGTCGGGGGCGCATCGGTCGTCGAGATCGCCAAGGTCCTGGATCGCAGCCACTACACCGTGCACGACCATGTCAAGTCACTGCACCGCAAGCTGGGTGTCAAGAGCCGGGCCGCCCTGGTCGGCTGCGCCACCCTGGGCGTCCCGCCGCCCGGCATTGGCGACGACGCTCCGCTCGATGATCCGGGCCATCTGCGCTGAGGCGCTCGAGTCGAGATCGCGCGGGGCCCAGTACTGCGTGCTCAGTCCACGCTGGAAGAGGTCTGGCTTGATCGAGTTGAGGCTGAAGCGGATGCCCGAGGCGTCCAGCCGGCGTGTGGGCGATACGCGGCGGCTGACGAGCACACGCACGCTCACGATCACCTTCTCGGCGGCCCGGCCCGGCGGTGTGGGCAAGCGCGGGTCGGACAGCGAGGCGCCGGTGCCTCTAGGCAATGCCGCCGCCGTCTCGGCCGCCTCGAAGCGGACCTCGACCGTGCGGTTCTGCGCGTTGAGGGTGTCTTCCAGCGGTCTGGCACCGGGCCCCATCGTCCAAGGCGCGAGCATGCCGGCGCCGCCCTCTGGCCTGGTCAGGATGACGCCGGCCTGGGCGTCGACGCGTTCCAGGTCGAAACGGCGGCGGAGCAACTCGGCCCGCGCCGCTTCGAAGGCGTTTTCGTAGTCATCGGCTTGCACGGTGAACATCGCCGCGGCGGGCTCGCTCTCGCGGCGCTGCTGGCTGGCGCAGCCCACCAGGCACACCGCGATCATCAGCATGAGCAGCACTCGGGCCATGACCCAGCGTACGCCCGCCGCGCTAGGCCAACCCATCGGCCAACTCCCCGAGCAAGGCCCAGAGGCTCTGGACGCTCTCAAAGGTGTTGCCCGTGCCGCCGATGGCGATGCGGATGGTGTACCGCTGGCGGCCATCGCTGTCGGGCAGCGTCGTGTGTGTCAGCAGCACGCGTCCCGTGGCGTTGGCTCGCTCCATCAGTTCCCGTGTAGCGGCGTCGCGATCGCCCGCCAGCCTGAGGCACACGAGCGCGAGTGAACGCGGCGCGGCCAACTCAAACCTGGGGTCTTCCTGCACCGCCCGCTCGAGCCACTCGGCCCAGGCGACGTGCTGGCGGATGTGGGCCTGCAGCCCTTGTGCACCGTAGTGCCGCATGACGAACCACAGCTTGAGCGCCCGGAATCGCCGACCCAGCGGCACCTGCCAGTCTCGATAGTCGATGACCGCGCCCGAGTCGCTCGCGCTGTTTCGCAGATACTCCGGGGTGACGGTCAGGGCGTCGACGAGGACCGCCTTGTCAGCCACGTAGAAGAGGTCGCAATCGAAGCTCGTCAGCAGCCACTTGTGGGGGTTGAAGCAGTAGCTGTCGGCTCTCTCCAACCCATCGAGGAACCACCGATGCTCGGGGCACACGGCGGCCGAACCGGCCCAGGCGCTGTCGACGTGCAGCCAGGCGTCTGGCGCGAGGTCGGCTCGCACGCCGGCGATCTCGTCGATGGGGTCGAACGCGCCGCTGCCGGTCGTGCCCGCGGTGGCGCACACGTAGAAGGGCACGAGCCCGGCGCCGGTATCGCGAGCCATCATCGTTCGCAGTGCGCGAGCATCCATGGCGTGCTTCGCGTCGGTGGGCACGAGCCGCAGGGTCTCGATGCCGGCGATGCGGGTGGCCTTGAGCACCGAGCTGTGCGCTTGGGTGGATGTGTAGGCCACCAGATCCGCTGGATTCACAGCAGGGCGCTTGGTTCGTAGGCGGTGGCGCGCGGCCACCATCGCGACGAGCGTTGCCTCGCTTGCCGTCCCCTGGATCACGCCGCCGCCCTTGCCGGTGCTCAGATACCTTTCGGGCAGGTTGCACAGGCGGGCCATCCAGTCGAGCATCCGCGTCTCGACCTCGGTGATGGCCGGGCCGGTCTGCCACAGCATGCCCTGCACGCCCAGCCCGGTCGAGAGCAGGTCGCCCAGCACGGCTGGCCAGCTCCCGTTGGCGGGGAAGTAGCCGAAGAAGCCAGGCGACTGCCAGTGGGTGAGCGCGGGCAGCACGATGCGCTCCACGTCTGAGAGGATCGCGTCCCACTGGCCTTCTCCGGCCGGCGCGTCTGGCGCACGCTCGGGGAGCGACGCGAGCACGTCGCCCGGCGACACCTGCGCACGCACGGGCCGCTCGCCGATGCCGGCGTGGTAGTCCAGGATCAGGTCGACGACGCGGTGGGCAAGGTCGCGGAACTGCTGGTCGCTGAGGTGTGCTGGGCCGGCGGGGTCGGGTGCGTCTGGCATGGCCCAACATAGCGATCCGCCGCCGCAATCGCCTTGCCCAGCCGCAGGTTGGCCAGGGCTTTCCAGCCAGCCTCGTTGCCCGCGGTGGTGGGGGGGCACGGCGTGGTGAGGCCCTCGCGCACGCCTCGCACGACAGCCGCGAGGGCATCACGCCTGAGCCCCGCCAGCCGGAAGGCCTGCACGACGCCCATCCACTTCAGCACACCGCCCGATTGGCCGTGGCGCCGCGCCATCCACAGCCAGTTGCGCGTGGCGAGGTGGCACCACCGCACGCTCTTGCGTGTGGCGGCGGGGCTGTCGTGCCACACCACCCACGATGGGTCGAACCAGACCTTCCCGATGGTGCCCAGCGACAGAGCAAGGTCGGTGTCGTTGCGATAGAGGAAGTAGGGCTCGCAGTAGCCGCCGACACGCTGCCAGGCTGACTTGCGGACGAGGTTGCCGCAGCCCATGACGGGCCATGCGTCGCAGGCGGCGTGCACGCGGCGCGCGAACGGCCACTCGCTCCGGCCGCCATTGGGGTGCCTTGGGTGCAGGGCAACGCCCACGACGTCCTCTCGCTCGGAGAGCAGTTCCAGGGCGAGCGAGAGGGCGGTGGCGTCGGGCCACGAGTCGTCGTCGAGGATGAGCACGGTGTTGCCCGTCGCCGCTTCGACGCCGCGGTTGAACGCGGCGACGCCGGTGTTCTCGCTCAGTTCGATGAGACGCACGGTGGGGAACGCCTCGCGAACAGCTTCGGCAGTTCCATCGGCCGACGCGTTGTCGACGACGATGATCTCGGCGCTGGCCATCGGTTCGGACGCACTCAAGTGGGTCAGCGTCCGAAGGAGCGCGTCCTTGCGGTTGTACGCGACGATCACGATGCTCAGGCCGTGCTCGCCACCTCGCACCTCGTGCGGCAGCCGGGCGGGGAGAGCGTGGCCGAATGAGCCCTTGGACTTGTGCAATCGCATCGCAAGACGCAGGCCTTTGAGCATGGCTGTTGCAGCACTTCGGGCCTGCACGAAGGGCGTGGTGGTGATCGTCCAGCCGCCCTGGGCCTCGACGGCGATCGAGCCGGGCTTGTTGAACCAATCGCTACGCCTGCCCCGTGCGCCGACGACTCGCGCCTTGCCGGAGACCTCCTCCTTGGCCTGTTCACGCGTCAGGCCGGGTCGATCCGGATTGCCCGGGTCAACGCCTTGCGGCAGCGGTCCCATCACACGGCCATCTGCGGCATCGGCCAGCCCGCGCAGGTGCAACTCGCCCAGCGCGTGGAGCCCGGTGGCGTGCATCGCGGCCGCCCGAGCCGCCTCTCGCATGGCCCGACCGAACACGGGAACGCCTGCCTCGGCCAGCGCGACCATCGCGCCTCGTGCCGCGAAGTACCGGGCCGCCGCCCGCATCCGATCGGGCTGCGGATGCGCCACGCGGCTGGCTGGCACGCCGAGCAGGCGTCCGCGCGTCGCTTGCCGCACGCGGCAGCCCCAACCGACGTCGTCGCCGTTAAGGAAGGTGTCTGGGAACAGCCCGGCCTGCCGGACGACGCCCGCCGTGGTCAGGATGCTGCACGCCGCGAGATAGTGGCATGCCACCGGGTCGTCGCCCGGGGCTGGCCCTTGCACGTACTCGCCCGTGAACTGATCGATGAACCCGCCACACTCGAAGGGCTCACGGGTGGCAGGGTCAATGAGCGTTGATCCAGCCATCGCGACATCCGGCAGGGCCAGGGCGTCGATCAGTCGGACAAGAGCCTTGGGCTCGGGCTCGGCATCGCTGTCGAGCAGCCAGATGAGATCGAAATTGCGGGATTGTCCTAATGCAAACACCATCCCGGCGTTGAAGCCGCCGCTGCCGCCACCATTGGTCGGCTGGGGCAGATGGATCAGGCGCCAGGGTTCGGGCAGCGGACGCTCGGGCAGGGCATGGGCGATGGGCGGGTCGCTGGCGTTGTCGACCAGGACGAGCGCGGGGGACAGATCTGGCGGCAAAACCAGCCCTGTGAGGGCTCGGCAAAGGTTTTGGGCGTCGGCGGGCCGATTGAAGCAAGGGCTGATAACCCAGAGCCTCTGGGAGGCCTGGGGATCGCCCTTTTGGGCTTGGGACGCGGGTTGTTGGCCGTGGGAGGTCAACCGTTCCATCACCAGCAGCGTAAGTCACTGTGAACACACGCGGGGGCGGGGCAGTAGAGGCGACGGTACCGGTCGCACGCTAGCATAACGCCCCCCGGCACGCCGCCCCTGCGGGGTGGCCTGGCACCCGCCCACCGGCCGACAGACTCGGCCCCCAGCCAAGGGCGGGCCAATTACCACACGGAGAGCAGACCATGTCTTTGTACGGACGCGCATTGGGTTGGTTGGATCGTCTGGCCGGTCGCGGCCACGGCGCGAGCGAGATGGCCCTGATGGAGTCGCTCGAGCCTCGCGTGCTGCTCGACGCCAGCTTCCCGGACATCGCCGACCTGGTAGATCCCACGAACACCGTGGTCCGCTTCAAGACCAGCCTGGGCGAGATCGACTTCGAGCTCTACGACCAGAGCGGCCCGGGGGGCGCCAGCGCCGCTCCCGTCACGGTCGAGAACTTCCTGCGCTACGTCAACACGGGTCGCTACTTCGAGAGCTTCTTCCACCGCTCGGTCAATGTGAGTTCGTCCGATCCGGACATCGACGGTGATCCGTTCATCATCCAGGGGGGCGGCTTCATCTTCAATGACGATGACGGTCTGAGCCGTGTCGACACGTTTGAGGCCATCGAGAACGAGGCCAACCCCGATCGCTCCAACGTGGAGCGTTCGCTTGCGATGGCCCTGATCACCACGGTGGGCACCGACACGGCCACGAGCCAGTTCTTCATCAACCTGCGTGACAACAACGGCAGCATGGGCGCCCAGGACATCGACCTCGACGCGCAGGACTTCACCGTGTTTGGCCGGGTCGCCAACGATCGCTCCTGGTCGGTGGTCCAGGCCATCCAGAACCTTGAGACGTTCGTGTTTGCCGACATCATCGTTGATGACGATGGCAACCCGGTGCTCGACGCGTTCGGTCGCACGCAGTTCCTTGACAACCCCGACGCCGACGTGGTGAGCTTCGCCCTGAGTGACGTGCCGGTGCGAACCGAGCCCGATCCCATTGCGCCGCTGGAGATCCGCAGCACCGCTCTGGAAGAGCGGTTCCTCGTCCAGATCAACAGCACGCTCATCATCAAGCCCGCCGAGGCGGAGAAGTTCTACACCTTCTACATCGGGCACCCCGAGGGCTTTGCGAACGACTCGAGCGTGACGTATGTCGAGCTGACGCACAACACGTCGAGCGGCCAGCCGTCGTATTACCAGATCGTCCTGCGCTACGAGAACGGCGTCCGCGACGAGGTGTTCACCTCCGGCACGCTCAACGCGGGCCTGCGCACCCGCATCGCCATCAGCGATCCGGGCCTGACCGGCGACGAGCCCCAGGCCCGCAAGTTCTCGCCGTTCGCCATCGAGGTGCACAGCACCGAGGGCATGAGCGCTTCGCTCACCCACACCGACTTCGGCGCCACGATGAGCGAGTCGTTCGTCAACTTCGCCGATCTCGATTCTCGCGGCACCGACGCCTTTAACACGTGGTCGTTCGGCGGCCTGGCCACCACCGTGGGCGATGGTGACAGCGATGGTGACATCGACAACCTCGAGTTCCGCGAGTCGTACCTGACCTGGCAGAACCTCACGGGCGACACCGGCACCGTGACGCTGATCGTGTACACGGACGCGAGCACGTTCAACGTCATCAGCTACCCGCTCGAAGGACATCGTCGCGGCGGTGCCGAGTTGCACAACCTCTTCGGCTTCGACACCCAGGGCGTTCAGGCCATTCGCGTGCAGTCCGACGTTCCCATCATCGCCGCGATGAGCACGTACGATCGCATCTCAAACGCTGGCGGCACGGCGACGCTGGCCCAGAGCGCGTACAACACGCTCGGCTCGATCAACGGCGGCGACACCGAGGGCGTGCTTGCCGGTGTTCGGTACAGCGCGGGCGACGGCGAAGAGGCCTACCTCAGCTTCCTCAACAGCCGTCCCGCGGGCACCGTGGTCCAACTGACGATCAGCGACGACGATGGCAACGAGGCCAACACGGCTGTCGTTCTTGCGCCGCGAGACCTGGGCTTCTACGACCTGCGTCGCCTGCTGGTTGACTTCGGCGGCGTCTTCGAGCCCGATGAGTACCTGACCATCCGCTACACCTCGGTCCAGCCCGTGGCCGGCACGTACACCGCCGTCATCGATGATGAGGCGTTGTCGACCGCGTTCCAGACGCAGTTGTCCGATCTGGTTGTTCTTCCCGGTGGATTCGACGCCGGCGCGAACGGTGAGGTTATCTCGCTCTATAACCCCTACTCGGACGACGCGGGTGTCACGCTCAACTTCAGCATCCAGTTCTACTTCCACGATCGCAACTTCTTCCTGCAGTTCTCGATGCTGCCCATGCTTGCTCCGGGTGAGCGAGTCGATATCTCGGCGCGCGACTTCAACGACGTGGCCTCCATCATCGATCTGGGCGACGAGTGGGGCCGCTACACCATCTTCATCGCCGGCATCGCCGTGCCGATGGGTGGCGGCGTGGAGGGCGGCGCGGGCCAGTTCGCCGTGACGCTCAACCGTCGCGGCAGCGATCCTGTGCTCTCCCGCGATGCCAGCACGATCAGCACGGGCACGTTCGCCCAGGGCACCATCCGGGACCTGTCAGACGACTTCTTCAACGTGGACCCGGGCCTGTCCGGTTAATCCGAAGCGCACAAGCGCATCAGGGCCGGTCGCTCGCACAAGCGGCCGGCCTTTTTTGTTATCCGGTTTGGTCGCCGCGTGCAGGGTGGGGCACGCCGCTTCCAGGCGAGTTGCCCGTAGCAAGATGGCGGAGCCTTGCGCGCAGCGGCGTGGGTAAAACGCGGGCTATGCGTTCGAGCCGTCTTGCCAACGCGATCGAATCGCTGCTCGGGAACGCATCACGCACCGCGCGCAGGTACTGCAACTCGATGGGGACACCGGTTTCGTCCACCCAGTGGCCCTCGGCGGCCCGCAGCATGACGTTCGCGCGTACCGCCGCGTCGAGTGCGTGCTTCTCGAAGAACGCCCTGTGGTTCTCCAGGAGCCGGCGGTAGAGGGCCTCGTGCCTCGCGACGGCGTCGTCGATCATCGTCTGGTGGCTGTGCCGCCGCCAGTTGAAGAGCACCTCGCGCACGCGCACGCCGTGCCAGCCCCGGCTGGCGAAGCGCAGCCAGAGGTCCCAGTCCTCGTACCCCTCGCGCATCGTGGCGTCGAAGCCGCCGACAGCCTCAAAGTGGTCGCGCCGGATCAGGCACGTCACTGGGTGCAGGTTGGTGACCAGGAGTGTCAGTGGATCCCACTGCGGCACGCGCCAGACGACGCCCTGGCCCAGGTCGGTCAGCCGCTCCTGGCAGTAGGCGTGGCTCGCCGCGGCGTCGTTGGCGAGGGCCTCGCCGAGCCGCTGCGCGAACTGCGGCTCGATCCAATCGTCGGCGTCTAGGAAGACCAGCCGATCACCCGTGGCCAGCGCTGCTCCGGCGTTGCGGGCCCCAGGCAGCCCGGCGTTGGCCTGGTGCACCACGCGGACGCCGGGCCCTTCCAGCGCGTCGCAGGCGGCGGGGGTTGAGCCGTCGTCCGACCCGTCGTCGACCACGATGACCTCGACCCGCGCCCCGATCTGAGCCAGGCAAGACCGCACGGCCTCACCCACCCACGCCCCGTGGTTGAAGCATGGGATCACGCAACTCGTCAGCCCCTGGGCGTCGCCGGCCATCGCAGGGTTGTAGGCCGACGCCGGCCCACGCACGCCCTACCCTCACATCGTGCGCGTTTCCTGGACCTTGCTGAGGCACATCACCTTCGAGCTCTGGCGCTACGTGCTGCTCATCACGGCCGTGCTCGTGCTCGTGACCGCATTTGGCGCCACCATCCAGCACTACGCCAAGGGCCAGCTTTCTGCGGTCGATACGTTGAAGTTCATGGGCTTGGCCGCCGTGCCGATGCTGGCCTACGCCGTGCCCTTCTCTGGCGCGTTGGCTACCACGCTGACCTACCACCGCCTGGCCCAGGATCGCGAGCTCATGGCCGCCCAGGCGGGTGGGATGAGCCTGGCGGCCTTGCTGCTGCCGGCGGTCGTCGCGGGCGTAGTGCTGACGGTCTCCATGACCTTCCTGAGCGAGCAGGTCATACCCAGATTCCTCCAACGGATGAGCGACGTGGCTTCCGGGCAGGCCGCGGGCATCATCAGCCGGGCCATCGAGCGGGGTGAGGCCGTGCAGGTGGAGGGCTACCTGCTCTATGCCGACCAGGTCTTCACGCCCGAAATCTCCGAGCCGGGCCTTCAGGCCCATCTTGTCTTGCTGGGCGCTCACATCATCAAGCTCGACCAGCAGGGCGAGATGGTGAGCTGGGGGGCCGCCCAACGGGCGGACCTGTACGTCTGGCAGCCGCGAGAGGTGTCGGAGATGGATCTGTCTGCTGACGATGAGTTGTCGGTGGCGCCGGGCTCGACGGTCAGCAAGGTGCAGTATTGGGTCAAGGACGCGGTGGGCGATTCCGACATGCTGACCAATGGTCGGTTGGGCTCGTTTTCCGACACCTTGTACATGCCCAGCGGCGGGGGAGACAGCCCCAAGTTCTTTACCTGGGGCGAGATGCGCGCCGCCTATCGCAACCCCGACCCCATGGGCCCCATCGACGCCCAGCGGCGAGACCTGGCCTTCCACTACGCCCTGCGCATGGTCATTGGCCGCATCGTCGACGACCTCCGCACCGGCGGGTCCGTGCAGCTTGAGGGGGCGGACGGCTCGACGCTCATCCTGCGGGCCGGCGGCATCGAGTGGGACCAGGACGAACTCGCCTGGCGGCTCGCGCCGCGATCGTCCCAGCCGATCACGGTGGAGCGATACCGCAACCATCCCAGCGGCACGCGGCAGGTCGATCGCTTCGAGCTGGGTTCGGCCACGCTCGACGCGGCGCTCACGGGCGACCCGACCAATCGCGGCATGGAGCTGACCCTCCACGGCGAGAACGTCCGCACCGCTCTGGCTGAGAGACCGGGCGCCGATGCCCAGATGGGCGGCGTGCGAGAGGAGATGACGCTCGGGCCGCTGCTGGTCGAGGACGATCCCGTCGCCGCGTCGCTCTCCAAGTCGAGCAACGAGCTGTTTGCCGCGGTGGAAGCTCACAACCAGAGGTGGGGGGGCGAGGACCCGTTCCTGATCCCGCCGACCAGCGACCTGCGCAAGCGCATCAGCAAGGCGAGGAAGCAGATCCTGGGCACGCACCATGAGCGGCTCGCGCTGAGCGTGGCGGCCGTGCTGCTGGCGATTGCCGGGGCCGTGGCGGCCATCCGCTTCCAGGAAGCTCCGCCGCTGACGGCCTACCTCGCAGCCTTCGTGCCCGCGCTGGGCATGGTGCTTGCAGTCTCGACGGGCCAGGAAATGGTGGACGACTATGGCCCCGTCGGCCTGCCCGTGTTGTGGGGCGGGCTGGTCGTGCTGGCCGGCCTCATCGTCTGGGTCTCCATGCGGATCGCCCGCCGCTGATCACACAGGAGGCACGCCGTGCGACTGCTCGACCGCTCGATCGGACTCCAGTACTTCATCAACGTTGTGCTGTTGCTGCTCATCCTGGGCAGCTTCATCGTCGTGGTCGACGCGTCACTCAACCTGCACCGCTACATCCGCTACGCGGGCGAGCAGCCCGACTTCGTGTCCAAGACGCTCGCGACGCTGTCGATCATCTGGAGCCTCTGGTGGCCCAGGCTGGTGCAGCTCTTCAACTTCACCCTTGGCTTCGTGCTCGTGGCCGGGTTGGGCTTCACGACGGCCCAGCTCGTCGCACGTCGCGAGTTGGTCGCGGTGCTGGCCAGCGGCATCAGCCTGTGGCGCACCATCGCGCCGGTCTTCGTCGTCGCGTTCGGCTTCATGCTCGTCGGCGTGGCGAACCAGGAACTGGTGATCCCGCGCATCGTCGGCATCCTGCTGGCCGACGACCCGCGCGTGTCCACGCGTGACGGCAAGATCGGCATCACCAACCTGCCCACCACACCCGACGCCAGCGGCCAGCTCTTCTTCGCCACCACATTCGACCCCGCCGAGGGCACGATGGAGGACGTCAAGATCTGGCAGCGCAGCGAGAGCGGCGTGCCCACGGCCCTGATCACGGCCGACCTGGCGACCTGGGACGGCACGGCCTGGCTGCTCGAGAACGGCGTGTCTCAGCCCGTGGGCACACCAGGCGATCCCCAGCCCATCGATCGCGTCGAGACCGAGATGGACCCGAGCGCCCTGGCCGTCCGCCGATTCGCCGGCCTGGGCCAGCACCTGAGTTTCGCCACGCTGGGCCGCATGCTGAGCCAGGACGAGAGCCTGACGCCCGAACTCCGGCGGCGTTTGCAGCGTGACCGCTGGGGGCGTGTGGGCTCGTGGGTGGCCATGGGCCTGTCGATCATCATCGCGGTGCCCTTCTTCGTGACCCGCGAGCCTCGCAACATGGCCGTCCAGGCGGCCAAGTGTGCCCCGATCGTGCTGGCGGCCCTGGTCCTCTCGGCCCTGGGCGTCTCGGCTCCCATCGCGGGCATGCCGGGCTGGCTGAGCGTGTTCCTGCCCGCCATGCTGCTGGCCCCGGCCGCGGCGGCCGCCGCCACGAGCGTCCAGACCTGAGACTTGCCTGTCGTTTGCGGTCGGTTGGATGGCTTCGCGCACCATCGAGCCTCCCAGGGCTTTCCCGGGGATGGAAAAATCGTGCTCGGGCCGCGGTTCGCTGAAACATCCACCCAGGTCCGGGTATACAAATGGCGTGAATGCCCCAGAGCGTCCCGGGCCGCTCCCGATGGCATCCACTTCCGGCGTCTAGGATCTTTCTGATAATGCGTACGCCCACGGGCAACCCATCTATCCCGACCAGAGCCTCCGCCGCCCGCCGCGGCTTCTCGATGCTCGAACTGCTCATCACCATGGGCATCGTGGCGGTGCTGCTGTCGCTGCTGCTTCCGTCGCTGCGCTACGTCCGATACGCCGCCAATGGCGCCGTGTGCGCGGCCAACCTCCGCCAGATCGGCATCGGCTGGAGGCAGTACGTCGACGATCATCAGGCGATGCCGTTCCGCGAAGAGGCCGACTGGAAGTACGGCGGCGCCGAATTCCTCGCGGGCGGCACCCGCACGGTGCTGGCGAACGATCGCCCCGTGAACGAGTACATCCTGCCCGACTCCGAGCAGGTGTCCGATTCGCTGGCCTACCTCTTCCGCTCGCCGCTCGACACGGGCTATCACTGGACCGAGGCCTCTGGCCGGCCGGTCACGCAGAGCGTGTACCCACACCCGACCGTCTTCGAGCGTTTTGGCACCAGCTATCGCGCCAATCCATTGCTGCTCGACCAGCGCATCTGGAAGTCCACGGCCCAGCCCGGCCCGATGGCCGAGCACGAGATCCTGACCATGCCGTCGCGCATGCTGCTCATCGGCGTGCCGCAGTGGCAGATCGCCGTGGATGGCGAGTGGCGTGTCCATGCCTCGTGGAACCCCGAGCCGAACACCGGCAACGTGCTGTTCCTCGATGGCTCGGTCCGCGATACCAACTTTGGCGATGGGCTTGGCAAGACCTTCGAGTATCTGCCCCGCCCGGTGCCCGGCCCGCGGCCCATCGTGGGCACGCCCGCGTTGCCGCCCTCGATCCAGTAAGGGTCAGCCCAGCATCTCGAGCAAACGCTGACGGATGGCCTTTGGGTCTCCAGCGCCGCCGGCCGCCTGCATGGCGTGGCCGATGAGTCGCCCGATGGCCTGCTGCTTGCCGCCTCGCACCTCCTCGGCGGCCTGAGGCTGCGCGTCGATCGCCGCCTGGCACCACGCGTCGATGGCGCCCGCGTCCTGCACGATGAGAAGGCCCTTGGCTTCCGCCAGCGCGCGCACGTCGCCGCTCTCACGGTCTGCGAGAGCTTGGAGCAGTTCGTCCATGCCGTTGCTGCTGATCTCGCCGCCGAGCCGCATGCCGACGACTTCGGCGAGTTGGCCTGCCGAGACACCGAGTTCGCCAACGTCGCATCCGCGTTCGTTTGCGGTGCTCAGCAACTTCTGGGTGATCGCGTTTGCGATGGCCTTTGCGGCCTTGTTCGCGTCGCCTTGATCGCGCA
>JBITAB010000335.1:16708-22025 GCA_044439825.1 Phycisphaerales bacterium JB064
TCGACGATCGGGGTGGACACCGTTCGTCCGTCGCCAAGCGTCAATACACAGTTGATGTTGGGCTCGAAGCGGATGTGTCCCTCTTGCAGCACGCCAAGGCTCGCGCCCATGAGCCGCACGGTGTGGCGGAGCCAGCGGCAGAAGGCCTCGACCTGCTTCGCACTCGTGAAGTCGGGCTCGGTCACGATCTCGAGCAGCGGGGTGCCCGCGCGGTTGAGATCGACGATGGAGTGGTCGATGGCTCGTCCGCCCGGCGCTTCGTGGAGCAACTTGCCCGCGTCTTCTTCGAGGTGTGCGCGCGTGACGCGTATCCGCGTGCGCGGCCCATCGAGTTCGGCCTCGCCGCGGTCGCTAAACATCGGGATCTCGACCGCACCCTCGAAGCACAGGGGCTGGTCGTACTGGCTGATCTGGTAGGCCTTGGGCAGATCGGGATAGAAGTAGCTCTTGCGATCGAACCGGGTCACCTCGGCGATGGTGCAGCCCAGCGCGAGACCGACCGCGACGGAGAGCTCGATCGCCCGGCCGTTGGGCACGGGCAGCGCACCGGGGAGCGCGAGCACGACGGGGTCGATGAGCGTGTTGGGCTCGACGCCCTCGTTGGCAGGCGAGGCGGGGTTGCGGGCCCGCGTGAACATCTTGCTGTTCGTGGCCAGTTCGACGTGCACCTCGAGCCCGACCACCAGCCGCACGCTCGTGATCTCCACGCTCGCACGCTCGGCCTTGTCCATGTCCAGCACGTCGGTGGCGTTCATGGGCCGATGGTATCGGCCGCCCGTCCATCCCGCGCACGCCTGCCGGCTTCCATTGCCGCTCGTGCGGCCTCGCGCACGCGCCGGGCAACCCATGGCCGGTGGATGCCGAACGATTCGCTGAGTTCGGCCAGCGTGTGGGGTCGCTCGCCGAAGCCGTAGCGTGCCTCGAGCAGCGATCTTTGCTCCTCGGGCAACGTGTGCAGGCCCGATCGAAGCAGGGCCGGCGCATCGAGCGAGCCCTGCCAGGGGCTCACGCGCCGTGTCCAGTCGTCGATCCGTGATTGGGCGAAGCTCCGCCGTGCGCCGGAGGCCTTTGCCGTGCCGGCGGGTGTTTCGGTTGCCACGCGATCCACGGCGATGGTGACGGCTGCGCTCAGGCGTCCGCCTCGCCCGGGGTCGTAGCGATGGGCGGCCTCGGCGGCCGCGGCGAGCGCGAGTTGCAGGCGAGTTGCCGCCACGCGTGCGGGCAAGGCTTCGATCTCGCTCCCAAGCCGGGCCTCGATGCCGCGGAGGACGAACCCGAGCAGCGGGCGCAGGGCTTCGACACGCAATCGGGCCGCCCATAACAGGTCGGTCTCGGCCGCGTCGATCGGCTCGGCTCTGAGCGTTGCGGCACGCGCTTCGGCGATCGTTCTAGCGGCCCGGCTGGTCAGGAAGCGTGCGTACGCGGTGAGGGTGCGCTCGGTCGCACGATCCGGGGCGCTCGTGTCACGCATCTCCGCGACGAGGTCCGCAAGGACCGTGGGCCCGGGCGCGCCGAGCGGCAGGCGTGGGGGGGTGGGCTCTGGCAGTTCCATCGCCTCGATGTCCATCGCGCGGAGGCGTTCGAGCCGTTGGGCGTCGATCATCCGTCGTGTGGCGGTTGCGTCGTGGCCCAACCGCTCGGCGATCGTGGATGGCTCGATGAAGCGGTCGTGCGCACGCAGGGCGAGCTTGCGATCGCGAGAAGTCCAACTCTCGCGATCGCCTTCGCGTTTGAGGACGAGCTGCCGGATGGCTTCCGGGCTGCGGCCCATGTCCTTTGCGACGCTCTGGGTAGCGGTGCTGATGGTCTCACCCTTCGCGAGCAACGCATCGACGTGGCTGAGTGCCTGTGAGCGTTGTTCTTCGCTCATGCGGGTGAAGTGCTTCGCTTCGCCGAGTTTTTTGCCGGCGCGGCGTTGGTACGCCTCGACGACACATGGCGAGAACACGAGTCGCCGGGTCCTGCCCGATCGCACGCTTCGTGCCGCGAGGCCCTTGGCTCTGTAACGGTGCAAGGTGCGTTCGGCGACACTCCATGCCGACGCGAGTTCCTTGACCCCAACGCAGCCTTCGGGCAGTTCGTCGGCGCGAAGGTCGATCGAACCGCTGAGCGACTCGATCAGGGCCGCCGTGTCGGCCAGCGCGATGTCGCCGGGCACGCGGCCACGCCGCTCGCTGGCATAGCCGGAGGCGGTGCTCAGGAACCAGCCCGCCGGCACCTCGGTTTCGGTATCGAGTGCGGCGATGCCGGCCTCGAGACGCTCGATGGCGCGGATGACCACGCGCCGCGGGGCTCGCTTGAGCTCCGCCAGCGCGTCGATGGCGGCCTGGCTCGTCGGCCCGCGCCGGGCCACCGGTCATGCGCTCCCGGGCACTGGGGATGGGTGCGAGACATCGGCGAATCTTGGCGCAGTCGCTTCGATGATGTCATGGGTCGCGCACAGCTCGAAGAACCTCTCGACCGCACCGCGCTCACGCTCGCCGATCTCATAGCGCAGCAACTCGCCGATGTAGCGCTGCGCGAGATCTACCGGCCAGCGAGCCTTTGGCGCCCACTGCTGCACGAGCCAGTCCAGCCGCGTCGCGTTGTGGCGGCGCTGGCGATCGAGCATCGCCGCAGCCAGCCCGATGCGTCGCCGGCCTGCTTCGCTCTCGAGCAACTCCGCCTTGCACATCCACGAGGCGTACACGAAGGGCAGGCCCGTGAGCTGCTTCCACGCCTCGCCCAGATCGAGCTGGTGGGGGTATCGCACGGCCGGTGGGCTGTGCGTGACGACCTTGTCGCCGATGAGCAGGAGTGTTTGGGGCCAGCCCTCATCGTCCTGCTGCACGCCCGATGCGCCCAGCGGCACCCGCTCCATCGCGTTGAAGGGCACGACCTGCGGGCGCACGCCGTATAGCTCGGCCAGCAGCACGCGCGCGAGCGCGACCGACGTGTGGCTGTCGGCATCGGCGCACACCTGCGTCACCTTGTCCATAGGCACGCTGGAGAACAGCCGCACGGTCAGTGTTGGTCCATCGCAGCCGATCATGCCCGCGGGCACGATGGCCATCGGCACGCTGGCGTTGGCGGCGTCGATGACCGAGGCCAGCCCGAGCTCGGCCTCGCCTCGCTCGACCATGGGGCCGATATCGGCCGGCACGGCTGGCAGCAGCGTCAGGCCCTCGAGCTTGTCAAGGCCCTCGACGAGGGGAGCGGTGTTGAGGTATCGCACGCACGCGACGCGGATGGGGTCCATGCCGAAAGTATATGAGCCGTGCGGATCGGCGGTCAGGAGGCCTTGGAGATCTCGGGCGTTTCGGTGTACCGGGCGGCGCTGCTCGCGCCCCGGCTGCGAAGCGGCGTGGATCGCCGTTTCTGGACCTCTCCCAAGAGTGCGACGACGTCGATGAGCGCTGCGAGCCAGTAGTGGTTGGCGCACGCGTCGATGACGGTGCGGATCTCGTCGGGCGTGGCGTGCATGGCCGCGAGGCTGGCTGCCAGGGGGCGGACGCCACGGCGGGCATCGGCCTGCTTGGCGATCAGTTCGTCGTTGGCGTGGCGAGAGAAGTACCACAGTGTTGCGATCAGCGCCCAAGCGCCGAACGTGAACATCAGGGTCACGATCCACTGGCCCTCCGAAGAGTCGAGCGCGACGAGAATCGTGAGCGGGAACGAGATTGCGGCGGCGACGATGTAGTTTGTGAGCAAGATCCGCTCTCGCCGAGTCTTGAGCAGCTTCTTCTCCGGCGGCAGGTCCAGGTCGTATTGGCGGAACTGGAACGCTCGTGCAATGAGGTCGAGGCGAAGCTGCTCGGTGGTCAGCCCGAGCATCAGGTCGGCCTCGACGCGAAGCCTCGTGTGCATCGGGTGGTCCTCGTTCGAGTCGACCTCTCCGGTCGGATCGGCAACAGGCGAAGGCGCGGCGATCTCGGCGATGCCCTCGTCGGCTGGCAGTCGAGAGCCGCACCCCGAGCACTTCATGTCATGACCGAACACACCGATCTGCTTGCGTAGCAAGGGAAGCGTTCGGCGGTGGAAGTCGATCCGGCGGACCTCGCAATCCTGCACGGCCCGGCACGTCTCGCAGAACCACGCTACATGACCGATTGGCTCGCGCGTATATCGCATGCCCAAGCATCGGCCGTCTTGCGGCGCGACTTTTCGGGACGGGTTATTGCGGACCTTCGTCCTCGGCAGCCGCCGGCTCGGTCTCCTGTGAGGCCAGCAGCGGGGGCGGCGGGAGCACGAGCGAATCGAACGGGCCCATGCGGCCGCCATTGGTCTCGCCCTCGCCCGCGGCGCCGGTGCCATCGGTTGACGAGTCGTACGAGATCTGGCCGCCCTCGAGGTAGGCGGTGCGGACGCTGGGCAGCCAGCGTTCGAGCATGGGCTTCAGGTACGGGTTGTCGTCGTGGTCGTACTCGTGCGTCTCGTCGTAGGCCTCTTCGACGCCCCAGTCCTCGTTGATGACGCGGTGCATCGCGACGAGGCACCCCGTGCGCTCGCTGCCCGCGGCGCAGTGCACCCACACGGGCTGGTGGGCCGGGTCGTTCATGATGCGCAGCGCCAGCACGTAGTCGTTGGGGTCGCCGGTCGCGTCGCCGATGAGCCCGAAGCGGTAGCGCTGCACGCCAAGCTCTTGCGCGAGGGCTGCTGCCGACTCTTCCTCGTGCGTGCCTGGCGTGTGGGCGCCAAGGTCGATGATGGTGCGGATGCCCATCTCCTTGACCACCCTGCGCGTCGCGCGCAGCGTTGGCTCGCCGCTGCGATAGATGGCGCCCTCTTGCACGACGCCCCAGCGCTTGGGCCAGAACAGTTCGTGCCCATCGTCGGCGTACCAGATGACGGCGGCGACGAGGGCCACCAGCACCGCGATGGAGGCGGCCAGCTTGGCCTTTGACCGCTTGGGCTGGGTTTGGGTTTCGGTCATGAACCAAGGATAGGAATACACTCTGCCGATGCCGAGCGAGAGCGGACCATCCCGGAGGCCAGCCGCCAAGCGGCCCGCGCCGACGCCCTATCCCCAGAGCGTGCAGCGTGCGATCGACGAGCTGGCGGCACTGCCGGGCATCGGGCGTCGCACGGCCGAGCGGCTGGCGTTCTACCTGCTCAAAGGGCCGCCTCAGACCGCCAAGAGCCTCGCTCAGGCGATCGCCGAGATGCGCACCAAGGCCACGCCGTGCCCCATCTGCGGCAATCTGGCCGACGAGCCTCCCTGCCGTGTGTGCCGCGACGCCACGCCGCAGCCCGGGGCCGATGGAGCCGCACGGGATGCGTCGATCGTGCTGGTGGTCGAGCAGCCGCGAGACCTGTTCGCCATCGAGGCCAGCGGCGC
>JBITAB010000336.1:0-1681 GCA_044439825.1 Phycisphaerales bacterium JB064
TTCCCACGCAAGTACGCCCTCGAGCGGTGGCTGGTGCGAAAGCCCATCGTCCACAGGCCCATCAACTGGCTGCGGCGCAGGCACCACCGCGAGCCGCTGCAGATCCATAAGGGAGACACCGATGCACGCCATCAACCTCGCTGAGAAGCTGGGCCAGTTTTCAGACACATGGTCTCCCCGGATCATCGCGTCGCTCAACGGCCAGCTCGTCAAGCTCGCAAAGCTCGAAGGCGAGTTTGTCTGGCATGCGCACGCCGACGAGGACGAGCTGTTCTACATCGTCCAGGGCGAGCTCATCATGAAGCTGCGTGATCGTGAAGTCCCATTGAAGGCCGGCGACATGTTCGTCGTGCCCCGCGGCGTCGAGCACTGCCCGTATGCGCCCAAGGGCGCCTCGGTCATGCTGTTCGAGCCCGCGCAGACCAGGCACACCGGGGACGTCGAGCACGAGCGTACCGTTCACGATCAGCAGTGGATCTGACCGCACCGGAGCCCCACCATGAGCTGGCTGCCCACCACCGACCCCGGCTCGACCACCGACTGCCCCGAGTCGGTCGAGATGGTCATCATCCCGCGCGCCAGCGACATCGGCGGCTTCGAGGTCCGCCGCGCTCTGCCGTTCCGATCGCGCCGCATGGTCGGACCGTTCATCTTCTGGGACCAGATGGGCCCGGGCGAGTTCCTCAGCGGCAAGGGGCTCGACGTGCGCCCCCACCCGCACATCGGCCTCTCGACCGTCACCTACCTCGTCGACGGATCCATCGACCACAAGGACTCGCTGGGCACCGATCGCAGGATCATGCCAGGCGACGTCAACCTCATGACCGCCGGCCGAGGCATCACGCACTCGGAGCGCACCGGGCAGGACGTCCGCCTGCACCCATCGCGCATCTTCGGCATCCAGAGCTGGGTCGCCCAGCCCAAGACACACGAGGAGGGCGACCCCATCTTCACGCACGCCTCGAAGGCAGAACTGCCGACCTTCGCCGAGGCCGGCGTGCAGGGCCGCGTGATCCTGGGCGAATACCTGGGCGTCACCTCGCCCGTGGCCACGCAATGGCCCACGCTCTACCTCGACGTCTGCCTCGAAGCCGGCGCCCGCATGACCGTACCCGCGACGACAGAAGAGCGAGCCCTCTATCCGATCTCGGGCCGCATCGAGATCTCGGGCACCGCCTACGACCCGCAGCAGATGCTCGTACTCAGGCCAGGAGACACCGTCTCGATCACCGCCCTCGACCCCGTCCGCCTCATGATCCTCGGCGGGGCAGCCATGGACGGCCCGCGCTACATCCTGTGGAACTTCGTAAGTTCGTCAAAAGAAAGGCTGCAAGAAGCCAAACGCCAGTGGCAGCAAGGCGAGTTTCCTGCCGTGCCGGGCGACGACGGCGAGCCAATTTCGATCCCCGACTGAATTTCGAAGCCATGCGTTCATAAGAGCTTGGGTTTCCGCCTTCAAATCTGTTCGCACTCTGGCCGCGTTCTCGCTCGAATCTGACAGCGAAAGCGTGAAGCGCGACGGGTGCACTTTCCCAATGACTCTCCATGGACCGGGCCTTCGCGCATGGATGCGTGGCGGCGGAGAACCGAGAGCGGGACTTGTGGGGAGGTGCCCATGCGCGCCCTTCTTGCCATCGCGGCCGTGGCTGTCAGCACCTCACTCGTGATCGCCCAAGACGGC
>JBITAB010000336.1:1781-5545 GCA_044439825.1 Phycisphaerales bacterium JB064
CGTTCCTTACGTACAGCAAACGCCATGCTGCAGCGCGGCCTCCACGCCGAAGCCGCGGCCGAGTACCAGTCCGCCCTGCGCTCGCTCGACCAGGCCGCCGCCCGAGACGAGGCACGCTACGGCCTGGCCATGGCCCGCTACCACATGGGCGAGGACGCCCAGGCCCTCCGCGTTCTCGACGGGCTCGAAACCGGCAGCCGGTTCCCCTTCCGCGCCGATGCCGACGTGCTGCGTGTGCACCTGCTCTTCCGCCAGAAGGACTACGCCCGCGCCGCCGAAGCCGCGCAGGCCGCCATCGCCCACCGCGACCACGCCGCCTGGCCACAGACCGCGTCGCTGCTCGTTGAAAGCCTGCATCGCGCAGGCCGGCACGAGCAGGCCGCCGAGGCGTACACGACCAACGCCACGCGCCTCGAGAAAGACCCGGGCTCGTATCGCCGCGCTTCACTACTGGCCGGCCTGTCCCAGGCCTCCATCGCCAAGCGCGAGGCCGACCACGCCAAAGCCGCCGAGTGGTTCGCCAGGGCCATCCCCGCGCGAGGCCGCGACGACCTGGGCGACATCGCGATGCTCCAGCGTGCCGAATCCCTGCGCCGCGCGGGACGCACGGGCGATGCGCTCGACGCCTACCGCCTCACCTTGTCACGCGGCGGCGAAGCCGTGCAACCCGACGCAATGCTCTCGATGGCCACGATGCTGCGAGCCGACGGCAAGACGGCCGAGGCCATCCAGGCCCTGAAGACGCTCGCCGATCAGCACCCGCGGTTCCAATCCCCGCGTGTGCAGTTCGAGCTCGGGCTTGCCCACCTCGAGAACGACGAGCCCGCCGAAGCGGCGCGAGCCCTCGATCGCGCCGCGCGCACCGATGACGATTCTCTCGCCGACGACATCGCCTACTGGCGCGCCAAGGCCGACCTCAGGCGAGATCGCCCCGCCGACGCCGCAAAGCAACTCTCCGAAGCAGTCGGACGCTATCCGCAGAGCGAACTGATCGCGGAGATGCGCTACGACCGCGCGGTCGCGCTCGAGCGTGCAGGCGACACCGATGCGCCCGGTGCATTCCAGGAGTTCCTCTCAGCCCACGGCGAACACCGCCTCGCGCCCGACGCCCTCTACGCCCAAGCCTCGCTCGCCCTCAAGGCCGGCGACACCAAGCGGGCCAGCGGCCTCGCCCAACGCTTCCAGTCGCGATACGCCGACCACCCGCTCACGCCGAACGTGAAGTTCCTGATGGGTGAGGCCGCGTATCGCCAGGGTGAGTATGGCGATGCCGCGTCGGCCTTTGCAACCCTGATCGAAACCGACGACGCCTCGCTCGCCGAACAGTCTCGCTATCGCCTGGGCATGAGCCTGCACGCCATCGGACGAAACGACGACGCCGCCAAGCACCTCCGCGCCGTGACCAGCGGCTCGCGCACCAAGGCCGAGTTCCTGCCCGCGCTATTCACGCTCGCCGACATCGCATTCTCTGCCGAACAGTGGCACGATGCCGAGCGCGGCTTCGCGCACTACCTCGAAGCAACCGAGCGCAAGGGCGAGGCCGCTGACGCCGCCACCATGAAGCTCGCGCTGGCCCAGCTCCGCCAGAGCAAGACCCAGGATGGCATCGCAACACTCACCACCTTGCTCGACACATGGCCACGCAGCGAGCACGCCCCGCACGCGCTGTTCGAGCTTGGCCAGGCCCACGCCTCGGCCGGCCGCGACGACGAGGCCGCACGCGCGCTCAACCGACTGATCGAGCGTCACGAATCATCACGGTTCACGCCTCACGCGCTGCGTCATCTCGCTGCCATCGCCAGCAGGCAGGGCGACGCCGACCGCGCCGCATCGCTCTACGCACGGGCGGCCGACGCCGGCGGGGCAGACCTGGCCAAGGACATCGCCGTCGATCGCGCCCGTGCGCTCATCAATGCTGGCAAGCCCGAAGATGCCGCCCGCCTGCTGCAAGGCATGGAAGGCCCGGCCCGCGGCTGGCGCGTCATCGCGCTCTCGCGCGCCGGGCAGAACGAGCAAGCCGCCAAGCTCGCCAACGGCTTCGACGCCGCATCACTCCCCGAGCAGGATCGCGACCTCTACCAATACTCGCTGGCGACAAGCCTGCGAGCAACCGGCCAGACGGACCAGGCGGTGCCCATCCTCGCCTCCCTGGCACGTGAGGGCTCACCGATCTCCACCGCCGCCGCGATCGACCTCGCCGACGTGCACATCGAGGCCAAGCGCTACGCCCAGGCCGCGTCATTGCTCGAGCCCATCGCCAAGGACAACGCCACCGCCGCGTACAAGGCGGCCTGGGCTCGATACCAGCTCAACGACCACCGCGCCGTCATCGGGCTGCTCAACGATCACGACTTCGGCAGCCTGGCCGGACCCGCGGCCATGCTCGCGGGCGAGTCCCTGCTCGCGCTCAAGCGCGGGCGCGAGGCGGCGGCCCAATTCGCGACCGTGATCGATCGCGGCGGCCAGGGCGCCGACCCGGACGCCGCCCTGCTTCGTTTGGGTGAAGCCCACGCCGCAGCGCAAGACTGGCGCCAGAGCCAGCGCGCCTACGAGCGGCACCGGTCCGAGCACGCCAAGTCGCCGCGCTGGTACATGGCCGAGTTCGGCATCGGCTGGGCGCTTGAGAACGGCGGCAAGCCCCGCGAGGCCATGCCCCACTACCAGGCCGTGGCCGATAAGCACAAGGGCGACACCGCCGCACGATCGCAATTCCAGCTCGGCGAGTGCCTGTTCGCCCTCGGCGAGCACGAGCAGGCCGTGCGCGAGTTGTTACGCGTCGACATCCTGCACGCCTCGCCCACGTGGAGCGCCGCCGCCCTGTACGAAGCCGGGCGTTGCTATGAGGCGATGGGCAAGGTGGGCGAAGCACGTGCGCAATACCGCGCCGTGCAGGATCGATTCGCCGAGAGCGACTGGGCCAAGGCCGCGGGCGAGCGTCTCGCGGCGATCGCCGGCCCGGGCGGCACACGAACGAGCGGGCGAGGAGGCTGAGCCATGACCGACGCGTTGCATACGACACTCGCCCAGGCCGCCGCACCCTCGGTGTTCGAGCTGGCCACCAAGGGCGGCATCATGATGATCCCCATCGCGCTGTGCTCGCTGGTGGTGGTCGCCGTGGTGCTCGAACGCCTCGCCGTTCTGCGACTCCCGCGCGTCGTGCCTCCAGGCTTCGAAAAGAAGCTGCACGCCGCCATGCACGAGGGCGGCCCGGAAGACGCCCGCACGGTGTGCAAGAAGCTCGACAGCGCCGCCGCACGCGTCATCGCCGCGGGCATCGACAAGCTCGGCCACGCGCACGAGGTCATCGAGAAGCACCTGACCGCCGCGGGCGAGCACGAGCTGTTCCTGCTCCGCAAGCGCCTGCGCGCCCTCACCGTCATCGCCGCAGTCGCACCGCTGCTCGGCCTTACGGGCACTATCTTCGGCATGATCCGCGCGTTCCAGACCGTCGCCACCTCGGGCGAGAGCCTGGGCAAGGCCGAGCTGCTTGCCGGCGGCATCTACGAGGCCATGATCACCACCGCCGCGGGCCTGCTCGTCGCCATCCCCACGATCATCTTCTACCACTGGCTCGCGTCCCGCGTCGATCGCATGGCCCGAGAGCTCGACCGCATCGCCGTCGACTTCGTCGAACGCTACGTGCTCGAGCCCACGCACCCGGTGCGCGTGTCGCCTTCCAGCCGCAATGGCGCTGTCGCCGAGCCCAAGCCCGTGGCCGCTGGCGTGGAGGGCTGAGCCATGCTCATCGGCAGCACCCAAGAGGA
>JBITAB010000337.1:0-5544 GCA_044439825.1 Phycisphaerales bacterium JB064
GTGGATGTGCGAGGGCCCCGCCCGCATCTGGAGCATCGTCAACAAGGGCGCCATCCGCCCCGGCTACGACGCCGACCTCGCGCTGATCGACATCAACAAGACCCACATCGTGCGCGACGACGAGCAGCTCACCAAGTGCCGCTGGAGCCCCTGGCACGGCGAACGCTTGAAAGGCCAGGTCGTCCGCACCATCGTGGGCGGGCAGACCGTCTTCAACGAAGGCAAGATCGACCCCATGCACCGCGGCACGCGCGCGCGATACGCCTACGAGGACGCCTAAACCCCCTCGTCCTTCCAATCCGGATTCGTGACCGCCAGCAGCACGTGGTCGCGCCAGCGGCCATGGAAGTAGAGATAGTCTCGCGCGTATCCCTCGTGGGCGAAGCCCAGCTTGCGAAGCACCGCGCCGCTGGCCAGGTTCTCGGGCAGGTGGCCGGCCTGCACGCGGTGCAGGTTCAGCACGTCGAAGGCGTAGCCGATCACCGCGCGGCAGGCCTCGGTCGTGTATCCACGGCCCTGGTGGTCCTTGTCGATCGAATAGCCCAGCGTGCCGCACTGGAACACCTTGCGCGCGATGTTGAAGAGGTTGATGTGCCCGACCAGCACGTCGGGCCGCTCCTTCTCGAAGACGAAGAACGACAGCCCCGCGTCGCGCTCGAACTCCTCGCGCACCTCGCCGATGCGCTCCTCCCAGTACGCCTCGGTGTAGAACGACTCGGGCCGGGCCGGGCCCATGACCTCGAGGTGCTCGCGATTGTCGGCGTAATACCTGCTGGCCATCCCGGCGTCGCCGGGCAGCGGGAAGCGCACCCGCAGTCGCTCCGTAGCCAGATCGGGCAGCGGCCGAGCAGCGTTCATCATCCGGCCCTACCAGCGCTCGCTATCGCTCTGGGGCGCCATCTTGGGCGCCTCGCTCCTGACGCCGTTGACGGTCGTCCCGCCCTGGATGGCGTTGTCGATGTTGGCCAGGAACGAATGTGGGAAGACCGGCTCGGGCGCGCTCAGCTCGTCGAGGGTCTTCGTCTCGCTCTCGGTCAGCTCGAGGTCCAGGGCCTTCAGGTTATCCACGAGCTGGTCGATGGTGCGCGCGCCGATGATCGTGGAGGCGACGCCATCGCGATCCTGCACCCACTTGAATGCCACCTGCGCGGCGCTCGCGTCGTGCGCCTTACCGATCTCGATCAGCGCGTCGATGATCTTGAATGTGCGCTCGGTCAGGTACCGGCTGTCCTCCTTGTAGCGGCCCTCGCCCTCCTTGGGCGTGTTCTCGCGCGTGTACTTGCCGCTGAGGATGCCGCCCTTGATCGGGCTCCAGGGCGTCACGCCCAGCTGGAGTTCCCTGGCCATGGGCATGAGGTCGTGCTCCACCGTGCGCTCCAGCAGCGAGTACTCGATCTGCAGCGCGATCAGCGGCGACCAGTCGCGGAAGTGGGCCATCGTCTGCGCCTGCGACACGATCCACGCGGGCGTGTCGCTGAAGCCGATGTACCGCACTTTTCCTGCCCGCACGAGGTCATCGAGCGCCCGCATCGTCTCCTCGATGGGCGTGTGCTTGTCCCAGAAGTGCATCCAGTACAGGTCGATGTAGTCGGTCTTGAGACGCCGCAGGCTCTGCTCGCAGCTCTCGTAGATGGTCTTACGCGAGGCCCCACCACCATTGGGGTCGCCCATGTACATGTTGCCCAGGAACTTCGTCGCGATGACCGCGCGATCGCGCCGGCCCTTGCCCGGCCCGCTGTCGAAGTAGTCACCGATGACCACCTCGCTGTGGCCCTTGGTGTACATGTTGGCCGTGTCCAGGAAGTTGCCGCCCTTCTCGAGGAACGTCGAGATGACGGTGTTGGACGTCTCGACGTCGCTGCCCCAGCCCCACTCCAGGCCAAAGGTCATCGTGCCAAGGCAGAACGGGCTGACCCGCAGGCCGCTGCGGCCCAGGGTGATGTAGTCGGTCAGGGGCATGGTTCCTCCAATGGCTATTGGCAGTTGGCAATGGGCAATAGGCCGGAGGGGGAGTTCGGCGTGGGACACGTTCTTCCCAATTGCCAATTGCCCAATGCCAATTGCCACTCTTCAGAACGGCACCTCAACCGTAAACGTGAAGATCCGCGTGTCGTCCGTTGGCTCCTTCCGCACGGGGAAACCAAAATCGAAGGCCAGGGGCACCGGCGTCAGCGCCGGCACGGTCAGGCGCAAGCCAAAGCCGGCCGTGATGCGCCACTGGTCGAAGCCCGGGCTGTTGGTGATGGTGCCCATGTCGGTGAAGAGCACGAAGCGGAAGTTCTCGTTGATGATCGGCTGCTGCACCTCGGCGCCGAAGAACAGCTCCCACGTGCCGCCGATCTGGTCGTCGCCCAGCACGCCCGTGTCGTTGCGGATGCCCACCGGCCCCACGCCGCGCACGCCGAAGCCGCGGAAGCGCGCCCCGCCCGTGTTAAACCGCTCGAACACCGGCACGTCGCTGCGGTCGTCGGGGATGTACCCGACGCGGCTGGAAAAGTTGGCCACCGTCGCCCGGCCCAGGAAGTCCTCCTGGATCGGCACGTACACCACGCCGCTGGCCCTGAAGCGCGTGAAGTCCCAGTCGTCGGTCAGCAGGCCGGCCTGCTCCACGCTCATCTGGATGGCCGACCCGCGCGTGGGCAGGATGGGCTGGTCGAAGCTCTGCCGCGACACCGTGAACCCCTGGACATCCAGCAGGCTCGAGCCCTCGCTCTCGAACAGGTCCACCGGCCGATCGGGCTCGATGCTCGTGATGCGCACGTCCTCGAAGCGTGTCGACAGGCTCGCGCGCCACCGGCTGCCAAAGCCGCGCCCGAACGCCAGCGTGCCGCCCGCCCGCGCCTCGTCGAAGTCGTCGTAGTCAAAGCTCGTGTAATAGCCGCTGGTATCGAAGCTGTAATTGCTCTCCAGCAGATAAGGCTCGCGGAAGCGCAGCACGTACCGCTCGCTGATATTGCCCGGCTCCAGGCTGATCGAGGCCTGCTGCCCGCCGCCGCGGAAGGCCCGCCGGCCGATGAACTCTTCCCAGCTCTCGGGCCAGTCGGTGATATCGAAGTTGTTCTCGCTGATGGTCAGCTGGCCGATGACGCCCGAGTCGCTGCTGAGCGCCGCGCCGATGGAGAAGTTGGCCGTCCGCGCCTCTTCCAGGCTGATCAGCACGTCGCGGTGGTACGTGCCGCCCGGCACCGGGTCTTGCAACACCACCCGCACATCGGGGAAGCCAAGCGGCCCGAAGAACCGGCTCTGCTGCAGCTGCTCGCGCGTGCGGTTGCCCGCCGACTGATCCACGTCGCGCCGCTCGTGGATATCCGCAGGCTCGTCGGGCTGCAGCTCGATGTACCGCAGGATCACGCGCAGCTTGGTGATGGTGTTGCCGACCACCTTGATCAGCCCGATCTTGCTGGCCGGCCCCTGGCGGATGCGCACGCGCAGGTCCACCAGGTTCTCCTCGGCGTCGGTCAGGTCCTCCACCGCCACCTGGCACGTGGTATACCCCATGCGCACCAGGGCCGCGTAGATATCCTCGATGCCCTGATTAATGAGCTTGGCGTTGTAGATGTCGCCCGTCTTGATGCTCATCAGCCCGCGCACCTGCTCGGGGCTCAGGCGCGGCACGAAGCCCTCTTGGATGTTCTCGTCGGCGTACTCCACCGTCACGTCGCGCACGGTGTACCGCTCGCCCTCCGAGACGTGGTACACCACGATCACCTCGCGGTTGTTTGGCGCGTCGATGCGCTGCCAGCCCGCACGCACGTCGACATACCCGCGGTCGCGATAGAACTGGATCAGGTCCTGCACGTCCAGCTCGATCTGACGCTCGTCGAAGCGGCCCTTATCCAGGATGGGCGTGTACGTGTCGAGATTGACCTGGCTGCGAAGCTGGCGATCGCTGAAGACCTCGTTGCCCTCGAAGCGGATGCCCGTCACCCGCAGCCGGCTGCCCTCACGCACGCGCAGGAAGAGCTGCCCCGTCTCGTCCACCTCGCTCAGGTCGGGCGTCACCTGGGCCTCGGTGAAGCCCTCGACCGCGTACGCCCGCTCCACGTCGCGCGCCACGTTCTGGATCAGCACCGGGTCCACCGGGTTGAGCACCAGCACGTCGGTCAGGGCCGAGATCTTCTGGTCGCTCAGCGCCCGGTTGCCCACCGGCTGCACCACGTAGATCAGCGGCTGCGGATCGAGCGTGAACACCACCACCACCGACCCGTCGTCCTGCGGGATGGCCTCCATCACGATCCGCCGGAACCGCCCCAGCCGATCGAGCGTGCGCCGATCACGCAGCAGCGTCTGCGGGTCGAGCGCCGAGCCCGGCCGCGTGCGGATCTGATTGCGAGCCATCGTCTCCAGCGTCGGGTCGAGCGTCTTGAACGTGCCGCCCGCTGCCGGCGCCCGCAGGATCACCGTGCGCACCAGCCGGTCGGCGTAGTCCGCCATGGGCCCGGTGACCTCGTCGAGCTCTTCCTGGGCGTCCACGGGCGCCTGGGCCGTCGCCAGCCCGCAGGCCAACAGCAGCGCAGCGATCGCCGCCGCGCCCCCAAAGCGCCCACGCCTCACCCGCCGTCCATGATCAGCTGAGCCTGTACCCAAAGCCACGGACAGTACCGGCGTAAGCGGCCGCAAACAAATCGACCGCCCCCGGCCAGAGCCCGATTACCCCTCGCGACCCACAGGCTGACCACCCGGCTGCCCGCCAGGCTGACGACCCGGCTGGCCCGCACCCTGCCCCCCGGGCTGCGCAGGCTGGGTCTCCTCGCCCTCAAGCTGATAGCCCTGGGGCGCTCGGCTGGGGTCGTAAGGGTCGTCCGGGGTCGGTGCCGGCTGCACCACCCACAGCACCAGGGCGATGTTGATGGCGTTGAAGCCCGCGTGCATCGCGATGGGCACGCCCAGCCCCTTGAACCGCTCGTAGGCCACACCGATAGCCAGCCCCAGCACGAAGAGCGCCGGGATGGCATGCCACGGCACCGCATCGCCCACGCGGTGCACCAGCGCGAAGCAGGCCGAGGTGAGGATCACCGCGATCCAGGCCGACCCGGTCATCCGCAGCAGCGACGTCTGCACGAAGGCCCGGAAGATGAGCTCCTCGATGATGGCCGCCCCCAGGATGGCCGTCACGATGATCACCCACGTCCACGGGTCGTCGGAGTTCTGCCGGATCATCTCCAGCGTGGCATGGGCCACCGTGGCCTGCTCCTCGCCCGAGGCGTAGGCAAACAGCATGCGGCTGGCCTCGCCCGCCGCCGCCACCACGGGGAAGGCGATGATCACCGCCAGCAGCCCCAGCGGGATATCCCCAGCCCCAAAGCGCATGCCCTCGTCGTGCTCGCGCTTGTTCAGCAGATACACCATCACGCCGCCAGCGAACGCGCCGAACAGCACCGAGCCCACCTGCTTGAGCGCCTCGTCACGCGTCTGGCTCTCGCCCAGCGGCTGCACCGGGCCGCCATGGCCGGCCATCCAGTCCCACAGCCCCGTGATGTGCCCGAAGGCCTGGGCCCCGAAGATCTGGGCCGACACGACGACGAAGGCCCCGAAGAGCCACAC
>JBITAB010000338.1:0-1256 GCA_044439825.1 Phycisphaerales bacterium JB064
CGCATGCGCCTGCGCCCGCGGACGGGCTTGGCGGATGCTTCGGCGCAGGGGTCTTTCCAATTGCCACATGCCAATTGCCAATTCCCCCTCTTCATCTTCCCCATTGCCCATTGCCAATTGCCCATTCCCCCGGCGAGGCGACAAACCAACCCTCAGCTGGCGAGAGGGCAGGATCGCCCTGCGAAAAACGCGTTGCGGTTCCGGGCCGCTTCTGGTAGACATAGAGCCAGCGAGGGTGCCCTTCTCAACCGGCAAAGGAGAGAGACATGCCAGCAGCCCAGCGGAAGATCCGTCCGAGGCCGATCCACACCGTGCTGGCCGTGGGCGTCGCCTGCGTGCCGTTCGCCGTCGCCCCGCCCACGGCCCATGGGCAAGGCTGCTCGCCCGGACAGGGCTTTGACGGTCCGGTGGGCTATCCGGCCGGTTCGTTCCCCTCTGGCATCGCGATGGGCGACCTCAACGGCGACGGCCACCTCGACATGGTCGTGGCCAATTCCTTCGGCGACGACATCACCATCCGGCTGGGCGTCGGCGACGGCACCTTCGGGCCCGCGACGCGTCGGGTCGTGGGCGACCAGCCGCAGGCCGTGGCCCTGGGCGACCTCGACAACGACGGGCGGCTGGACATCGCCGTGGCCAACGCGCTGACCGACGACGTGAGCGTGCTGCCGGGCAACGGCGACGGCACTTTCGGGATGGAACGGCGCGTGGCCGTGGGCGACCAGCCGCGCGACGTCGTCCTGGGCGACCTCGACCGCGACGGCGACCTGGACATGGTGGTGCCGAACCAGGACCTGGACGTGGTGAGCGTGATGCTCAACACAGGCGGGCTGTTCGCGCCAGCGGTGACGTACGCCGCGGGTGATCGGCCGTGGCGGATCGCGCTCGGCGATCTGAACCGCGACGGCGCCCTGGACATGGTCGTCGCCAACGTGCTGAGCGACGACGCCAGTGTGCTGCTCGGCAATGGCGACGGAACGTTCGCGCCGCAGGTGCGCTACGCCGCGGGCGACGTGCCCCAGAGCCCGGCCCTTGGCGACCTCAACGGCGATGGCGAGTTGGACATCGTCGTCGCCAACGAGGTGAGCGACGACGTCAGCGTGCTGCTCGGCCGCGGCGATGGCACGTTCTTGCCGCAGGTGCGCTACGCCGCGGGCAATGGGCCCTTCGACGTGGCGCTTGGTGACCTGGACGGCGACCGCGTGCTGGACATCGCGGTGGCCAACCTGCTGGGCAACAGCGTGAGCGTGCTGCTG
>JBITAB010000338.1:1356-5531 GCA_044439825.1 Phycisphaerales bacterium JB064
GAGCGTGCTGCTGAACCTCTGCGGCCCCTTCTGCCCGGCCGACCTCGACGGCGATGGCGAGCTGACCATCTTCGACTTCCTGGAGTTCCAGAACCTGTTCGACTTCGGCAATCCGGCCGCCGACTTCGACGGCGACGGCATGCTGACGTTTTTCGATTTCCTGGCGTTTCAGAACGAGTTCGATGCCGGTTGCCCGTAGAGCGGGCGGTGGGAATCGAGCATCTCAGCGCGCTCATATCCTCTCGGCATGGCCGCCCCGGGCGAACCCCGCACCATCCTGCACGCCGACCTGGACGCGTTCTTCGCCTCCGTCGAGCAGCGGGACAATCCGGAGCTGCGTGGCAAGCCCGTGCTCGTGGGCGGGGCCGGGCCGCGCGGGGTCGTGGCGGCGGCCAGCTACGAGGCTCGCAAGTTCGGCTGCCGCAGCGCGATGCCAGGGGCGGTCGCCCGGCGGCTGTGCCCGCAGGCCATCTTCGTCAAGGGCAGCTACGAGAAGTACAAGGAGGCGAGCCAGGCCGTCTTCGAGGTGTTCGAGGGCGTGACGCCGCTGGTCGAGCCGCTGAGCATCGACGAGGCGTTCCTCGACGTCACCGGCAGCCTGCGCTTGCTGGGCGATGGCGTGGCGATCGCACGCAAGATCAAGCGCGACGTGCTCGAGAAGACGCGGCTCACCGTGAGCCTGGGCGTGGCGCCCAGCAAGCTGGTGGCCAAGATCGCCAGCGACCTGGACAAGCCCGACGGCCTGGTCGTCGTGCGCGAGGGCGAGGTCGAGGACTTCCTCGCGCCGCTGGAGATCAGCCGGCTCTGGGGCGTGGGCGCCGTGGGCCAGGCCAAGCTGGAGCGCCTGGGCGTGCGCACCTTTGGCGACGTGCGCAAGCTGGAGCTCAAGACGCTGCGGGCCATGTTCGGCACGCTGGGCGAGAGCCTGTACAACCGCTGCCGGGGCATCGACGACCGGCCCGTGGTGACCGACCGGCGGGCCAAGAGCATCGGCCACGAGCGCACGTTCGGCGAGAACCTGACCAGCATCGACCAGTGCCACGCCCAGATCGTCGACCTGGCCGAACGCGTCGCGTGGCGTATGCGCCGGGCCAACCGCGCGGCCTCGGCCCTGACGCTGAAGGTGCGCAACGGCCAGTTTAAGACCATCACCCGCAACCGCACGCTGGCCGAGGCGACGCACGAGAGCCCGGCGATCGTGCGCGAGTCGCTGGCCCTCTTCGACGCGTGGGCGGGCACGAGCTTCGAGCCCGTCCGCCTGCTGGGCGTGAGCGCCAGCCACCTGAGCGAGCCGCAGGGCCCCGGGCTCTTCGACGCGGCCGAGCGTGCGAAGACCACGCGCGTCGACGAGGCGGCCGACGCCATCCGCGCGAAGTTCGGCACGGGGGCGATCGGGCGGGCGAGCTCGCTGGAGCGTTAGCCGGGCTTAGCGCTTGAACCTTACACGGATCGGCCCGCGGAACGCGTCGGGATCGACCACCGCCCCGCCCTGGGTGATCTCGACCACGCCCTGGCGCACGAGCCGCCGGGCGGCACGGCGGGCGCGTTCCATCAGCGGGTTCCAATCATCGGGCCGTACGGCTCGGGCGGCCTCGCTTGGGCAGATGCTCGCGCCGCGGTCGCGGTTCTCAAGCAACTCAAGGATGGCCGCTTCGAGCTTCGCGTCCAGCGCGCCGGGCTTCTCGCGGCGGCACTGGTCCGAGCAGTACCGCACCTGGTCCCACGAGCGTTCCCACTTCTTGCGCCAGGCGAACGTCCGGCCGCAGGTCTCGCAGACCTTGGTGGGCGTGCCGTCACGCGCCACGGGGCACCGCGCCGGGCTCGGCCAGCGGATCGACCCGAGGCGTCGGGTCGCCGTGCACGCGGATGCGTTCGGCGATGCGTCGCCAGGCCGCCAACGCGGTGCCGCGCGGCAGGGCGTGCAGGATGCGCCGCCGCTCGCCTCGACCCATCGCCATGGCGTCCTCGACGCTCGCCTTGCCGAAGCGCCGCGCGGTGTAGGCGGCAACGGCGGTGCTCAGCGTCATGGCGATGAGCGTGCGGCGGGGCAGCACGCCCGCGCCGATGGCCTCGAGGGCCAGGCTCGCCTGCATGCGCACGGTGTGGCGGCTCTTGTCGCGCTCCAGCCGCTTGACGCCCTGGCAGTCGGCGACGGCGACGATGGGCTTGCCATCCTCGAAACGCACGATGAGGTTGCTGGGCTTGTGGTCCCGGTTGTGCAGGCCCGCCGCCAGCACGCAGCCCACCTGGGCCCCCACCGCCCGGGCCATGGCGTGCTGCTGGGCGATCGGCACACCGCCGCGCTCCACGTCGTCGAGCCAGCGCAGCAGCGTCTGGCCCTGCAGCCTGCCCATGATCAGGCAGTCCTCGCGCACAGGCCCCTTGCGACGGCTGACGAGCGCCAGCATCGGGGCGCAATCGACCTCCTCGGCCGCCAGCAGCGCCGCGCCGGCCCAGTGGCGGTCCGCCGCGGCAAAGCCCAACCTGGCCCGCAGCCTCGAGAGCACGCCTCGATGCTGGTAGAACTTCAGCACCACCGGCCGATCTCGCAGCGTCGTGGCGAGCACGCGGACGGCGCCGTCTTCCTTCAGCAGCGTGGCATGCTCGGCCCAGGGCTCGTTATCGAGCGCTCGCGCCCAGGCCGGGCCGTCGGCATCCGGTCCATGCCGGCGAGCGCTGAAGCTGGGAGTGGTGGCCATGGGCCCCTAGTGTACGTTTGGGCCCCTTCGGGCCGGCGAATCGGCTCGTTTTGAAGCGCGGGGCCCCTGCGGCCTTCGAGAACCTCCATGCCCACCCCTTCCTCGCTGCCAAAGCCCCTTTCGGTAGCCATCATCTGCAAGAACAACGCCGAGACCATCGGCCGCACGCTCGAGAGCGTGCGCGGGCTGGGCCACGAGATCGTCGCGGTCGACTCGGGCTCGACCGACGGCACGCTGGACATCCTCCGCCAGCACAAGGCCCGCGTGATCGAGATCCAGTGGCTGGGCTACGTCGAGACCGTGCGCTACGCCTACGAGCAGTGCACGCAGCCCTGGGTGCTGCCGCTGGACAGCGACGAGTCGCTCGAGCCCAGGCTCCGCCGGGCCATCGAAGAGCTCGACCTCGAGCGTGAGGACGGGCCCACGGGCTATCGTGTCAACCGCAAGGTGTTCTACAAGGGCCGCTTCTTTGAGCACACGTGGCAGCCCGAGTGGCGTCTGCGGCTCGTCCGCCGGGATCGCTACGAGTGGCACGGCATCAACCCCCACTATGACCTCAAGCCCGTCGACCCCACCGAGCCCATCGAAGACCTGCCAGGAGACCTGCGGCACGACAGCTTCTCCAGCTTCGCCGACCTCATGCGCAAGCACGTGGGCCACGCCGACCTGATGGCCCAGGGCCTGCACGACAGAGGCAAGCGGGCCGGCCCGTCGAACCTGCTGTTCTCGCCCATCACCGCGTTCGTGCGGCAGGCGATCTTCCGCCGCGGCTACAAGGACGGCACGCGCGGCTGGGCCGCCGCCGGCGCCATGGCGGCTTATACCCTTATGAAGTACGTGTGCCTGCTGGAGCTTCAAGACCAGGATCGCCGAAGCGAAGGCCAGAAATGAAGGAGCAAGACCGAGTGAGCCCCACCAGCAGCCCAGCGACCGCCAGCCCCACGAGCACCACGCCCAGCGCCGCGCGAGGCGGTGCATCGTCCTCGATCGAGCTCAAGGGCGTCAACAAGACCCTCCAGTTCGAGGACGCCAAGGACCCGCGCATCGCCCCAACGGTGTCGGACATGAAGAAGTGGGTCATCCGCTGGAGGCTCAAGGGCGAGCCCCTGGGCGTGAACGGGTCGGTCAAGAAGCGCTGGTACGTGCGGCCGCACAAGATGTGGGAGTACAGCCGAGGGCTGGCCCTCACCGCCGCCAGCGCGCCCACGCGCGAGCCCGGGGCCAAGCTCCACTGCCTTGACGTCGGCGGCGCGATGACCCTGCCGATCTTCTACCTGGGCAGCCTGGGCGACCGCGTCGTGTGCCTCGATATCGACCCCACGATGACCCGTCAGAGCATGGAAGCCGCGCAGAGGCAGGGCCTTGAGCTCGACTGCCGCACGACCAACCTGGGCGAGGAAGACCCTTCGGCCGCCGACCTTGGCGCGCCCGCCGAGGGCTTCGACCGCGTGTACTGCTTCAGCGTGATCGAGCACA
>JBITAB010000339.1:0-2654 GCA_044439825.1 Phycisphaerales bacterium JB064
GGGAACGTGCGCGTGATGTCGGCGCAGTAGCCGCCCATCTTCGTGCCGCTGTCGAGCACCAGCATGTCGCCGTCTTCCATGATGCGGTTGTTGGCGCCATAGTGCAGCACGGTGGCGTTGACGCCCGAGCCGGCGATGGGGTTGAAGGCGTTGCCCTCGCCGCCATTCTCGGCGAAGGTCGCCGTCAGAGTACGGATCACCGCACCCTCGTTCGCGCCGGGCCTGATCTCGCGGGCCGCCGCGCGCACGCCCGCGAGCGTCGCGTCGATGGCCCCCTGGACCAGCCGCTGCTCGGCGGGGCTCTTGGCGGCGATGAGCTGGTAGAAGTCACGCCACCTCGCCTCGATGCCCACACCCGGCACGCGCTCGGCGGCCAGGCGATAGGCCGCCAGGTCCTGGTTCACGCCAGCCGGTGCGGGCCGCGGCTCGTGCAGCGTCACGAGCCTGCCGGTGCGCGCCGCCGCCTCGGTCACCAGCCAGTTCAGCCGGCTGGTGCGAAAGACCGTGCCCACGCCCAGGCGGTCGCGCATGGCGGGGCTGAGCCCCTCGCGGATGCCGTGCCACTGCTCGTCCTCGGGGTCTCGGCCGCGGAGCAAGAGCACCTCGCGACGCCGGGGGTTGGGGTTGCTCGGGTCGAGCAGCAGCACCGCCCCGGGCTCGTCGGCGATGCCCGTCAGGTAGAAGAACTCGACCGATGGCTCCCAGTCGCCGCGCAGCGAGGCGCTGTGCTCGCCGGCATAGACCAGGCCGACGCCGTCCTTGAGCAGCTTGGCGACCTTCTGTCGCCGCTTCTTGATCTCGTCGATGGCGATGGGGGCGTAGGGGATGGAGGGACTCGTGCTTTGCTTCTTAGCCATGCCCGATGGTTGGCGCGTCAGGCGGGCGACACGAGGACGCTCGCGCCCCGGTGCTGGAAGCGCAGCCCCGCGGCCGTCCTTGAGCCCTGGCCCTTGAGCATCCAGGCGAGCAGGCTCCTGGCCGTCGCCGCCGAGAGCCGGTCGTGCCCGCCATCGCCCAGGTGGCCCAGGACACGGCGCAGCAGCCCCTCACGCACGGCGGGCGGGTACTTGCCGAGCACGCGCGTGTCAAGCCGCAGCGTGCCGCCTTCCTCTGTGGCAAACGCAGGCCATGCCGCGTCGACGGCGGCCTCCACCACGCGCACGGCCTGCCCGATGGCCTCCCCCGCCCGCGCCGCGCGCCGAGAGGCCCCTGGGCGCAGCTCCTCCAGCACGGGCAGCACCCGAGCTCGCAACGCCGCGCGCAGCGGAGCATCGGCCGTGCCCGTATCAGCGTTGGTCGCATCCTCGGCCCACATCCAGTCGTGCGCGCGGCAGATGCCCTCCGCGTCCGCACGCGTCACGTGCAGCATGGGGCGGATGAGCGTCACGCCTTCGTCGAGCTTCCGCCTGGGCGCGGGCCCACGCAGCCCGCGCGGCCCCGCACCACGAACGAGGTTGGCCAGCATCGTCTCGAGCACGTCGTCGGCGTGGTGGGCCACCGCGACGTACGAGCACCCCGCCTCCACGGCCAGCCTCGTGAGCGCCGCATAGCGCAGCCGCCGCGCGCTGGCCTCGGCGTTGCCCGCGCCGACCTTCACGTGCTCCACGCGCACGGCGAGTCCCAGCGCCCGGCCGAGCTTCTCGACCCCTTGGCGATCGGACTCGGCCTGGTCCTTCGGCCGCATGTCGTGCACGACGTGGCCGATGGCCAAGACGCCGGTGTTTCGCGAGAGCGCGAGCGCCAGGGCGCACGAGTCGGCCCCACCCGAGACCGCCAGCAGTGTCGTGCGGTCGCCATCGCGCACGGCCGGGCCGCCGGTGAGCGAACGCCACGCGCGGACGATCTGTCGCTCGGCTCGGCGGGCCTCTTCGTGCACGACACGATGATATCAAGGACACCAAACCTGACATCAAGATGGCTTCTCGAATGGTCCCGGGCCCATCGGGCCGAAAGGATTGCCCATGGACCCCCTCGCCATCGTGCTGGCCCAGACCGACGCTGCCGATTCTCAGGGTGAGCAGTCCCCCTCGGGCGCCCAGCAGATGGCCCAGTGGGTGCTGCTGGCGGCGGGCATGGTCATCATCATCTGGGTGCTGCTGCGCCTGCAGTGGAAGCGCCAGCGGCGGACCTTCGACCAGAGCCCCGTGGCCGAGATGCGGCAGACCCTCATCGACCGCCAGGCCGAGGGCGAGCGGGCGGCCGAGGTGGCCGAGATGGTGCGCGATCTGGCCGCCCGGCTGGAGACCCGCGCGGCGCGGCTCGAGGCCCTCATCGATCAGGCGGACGAACGCATCGAGAAGCTCGAGGCACGCGTGGCTGCCAATGGCCTGAGCGAGAACATGAGCGCCGCGCGGCCAGCAACACCGCAGGCCAGCAACGGCCAGCCCACCGACCCGTGGGACGACCAGCCCCAGCCAGCGGCCCCGGCGCGCGGCGACGCGAGCGATCCGCTGCACCAGGAGGTCTACGACCTGGCCGACAATGGCCACACCCCCCTGGCCATCGCGCGCCGGCTCGACCAGCAGGTGGGCACGATCGAACTGATATTGGCCTTGCGCAGGTAGCAAATCGCTTTGGAGTTCGTCGCGTCTTGCGGTATGCTCTGCCCAGGAGCATCCCAAGGAGGCACGACATGATCCGAACAGCCACGCTCG
>JBITAB010000339.1:2754-4182 GCA_044439825.1 Phycisphaerales bacterium JB064
TGCGTCGGCGGAGATAAGCGATGGGCAGCGAGCGCCGCGGGGCGGGGCGTATGTTCGAGGATCGATGCTGGTGCCTGACCGCGCGGGACGCGCCGGTCGTGCTCGCCATCGTCCGCTACGCCGGCGAGCCGCGCTGGACGCACCTGCTGCGCTGGGACTACGAGCGCGACGAGCTCGAGCCCGGAGCGTGGACGACCATGCACGTAAAGGCGCACCGCGGCAGCCTCTCGCGCGATGGGCGTTTCCTGTGCTACCTGGCCGAGGGCAGCCGCGACGGGCCGTTCGATCGCTTCTATGGTGGCGCGTGGGCCATCAGCCGCGCGCCGTGGCTGGCGGCGCTCACCCATCCCGACACGTTCGGCCCGGGCGGGGGCGGCGAGAGCCAGCATGCGCTCAGCGAGGCCGAGCAAGAGACGCTGTGGGCGCACGTCTCTCACAACGACTACGGCAGGCCCGACTGGATCGACATGCTCGGCCCGGGTTGGTCGCTCGTGCACGGCGAGCGTTTCGAGGCTACGCATGCCATTGGTGGCGTCGGATGGACCGCCCGGGCCATGCACGACGACCCGGGGGAGTTCATCTTCAGCCCCTTCGAGGGCCGCCTCGCCTACACCGTTGTCAACGAGCGCACGGGCGAAGCACTCGACGAGATCGACCCCACCTTCCATGCCGCCGACCTCCGCTGGGCCCAGCCCCTGCCCGGCGGCCGCCTGGCCACGATCGACCGCGCCGGCCGCCTCGAGCTGCGACGCTTTCCCGGCAGCGGCGGGGCCCCGACCACCATCGCCCGCCACGAGCTGGCCGGCCGCACGCCCGAGCCCGCCGAGTCGCCGACGTGGGCCCGCGCCCCGCTGGCACGCGGCGAGCTGGCGTCCGCCGGCGGCGACGGCCGCTGAGCTGAGACCGCTCGGTCGTCGAATGGAGCCACGACGCCCTCGCGTGGGCCCGTTGTGCCTTCGCCCTGCGGCATTTTGCCCCCGTGTGGGCCCAGTTTGCTTCCAAATGGCACCATTTTGCTTTCGCGTGGTGCCATTTTGCTCCTGAGTGGAGCCATTTTGTTCTCGCGTGGGGCCACTTTGCTCTCGGTTACAGCCAACCGATCGTCGATTAACGCCAATTTGTCTTCGGTCATAGCCAACCGATCATCGGTCACAGCCAATCTGCCGTCGGTTCGCGGCGTTCTCGGGCCCTGGGCAGCCGCGTGTGGCCACCAGCGACCGGCCCGGCATGGCCTTGTGCGAAAATTGGTGGCGCAAAGAGGGGCAACGTCCGGTATGCTGGCGGCAGAGGCCGGCCGCGTTCACGCCGGCAGCCACAGGAGGATAGACCGAATGACCCACGCCCCGACCACGCCCGCCCGCACCGCGCTCGCCATCCTCGCGACCGCCGGCGGCGTCTTCGCGCTCGCCGGAGCGGCCCACGCCCAGA
>JBITAB010000339.1:4282-5514 GCA_044439825.1 Phycisphaerales bacterium JB064
TGGCGCAGGACGTGGCCGCGGTTGATGCGGTCGCGGGCCTCGGCCTTCTTCTGGGCCTGACGCAGGGCCACCTTGGCCAGGCGGTCGCTGCTGACCTCCTCGCGCGCGGTGCGGCGGCGGATGAAGGCGGCCAGCTTCGGGGCGTTGTGGACGATCAACTCGTCCTCCAGGCTCGCGAAGATCTGGGCGCTGCCCGGGTCTCCCTGGCGCCCGGCCCGGCCGATGAACTGCCGGTCGATGCGCTTGGAGGCGTGCGGCTCGGTGAGGATCACGTGCAGCCCGCCCGCGTCGTTGGCCTTGTCGTCGAGCAGGATGTCCGTGCCGCGGCCGGCCATGTTGGTGGCGACGGTGATGGCCCCGCTCTGCCCGGCCTGGGAGATCAGCTCGGCCTCGGTGGCGTCGAAGTTGGCGTTGAGCACCTGGTGCGCCAGCCCGCGCGCTTCGAGCCTCTCGGAGATCTTCTCGCTCACCTCGATCGAGCGCGTGCCCACCAGCACGGGGCGGCCCTGGGCGTGCTGGGCGACCACCGAGTCGACGATCGCGGCGAACTTGGCGCTGCCCGACCGGAAGATGCGCGTGGGCCACTGCTCGCGGATGAGCGGGCGGTTGGTGGGCATGACGACGACGGGCCGCTGGTACACGGCCTCGATCTCGCTGCGCGCGTCGATCACCGTGCCGCTCATGCCCGCCAGGAACCTGTAACTCCTGAAGAACCTCTGGAAGCTCACGCGCGCGAGCGTCTCGCGGTCGGCGGTGACCTCCACGCCCTCTTTCGCCTCCACCGCCTGGTGCAGCCCGTGCTCCCACGAGCGGTCGGCCAGGTATCGGCCGGTGTACTCGTCGACGATGACGACCCTGCCGTCGACGATCTGGTAGTGGTGCCCGCGCAGGTAGCAGTGGCGCGCCACCAGCGCCTGGCGGATGAGCTCCTCGGCCCGGCGGGGCGCCTTCCAGATGGCTTCCTTCTGCTCGGCGAACAGCGACTTCAACCGCTCGCGACCGCGACGCTTGAGCTCGGCCCGGCGGCGCACGTGCTCGATGGTGTAGTCGGGCCCCTCGTCGAGCTTCTGGGCGAGCCGCGCGGCGGCGGCGTACACCGCGCTCATCTCGTCCTCCTTGCGGGCCTGGGCGATGATCAGCGGCACGACGCCCTCGTCGATGAGCACGGCGTCGGCCTCGTCCACCAGCGCGGCGTGCAGCCCGGGCACCAGCGGCGCGAACGACGCGCCCTC
>JBITAB010000340.1:0-5497 GCA_044439825.1 Phycisphaerales bacterium JB064
CCTTAAGGATGGCGGTTCGCTTGTACCTTACGTGTTGAGGGACGGAGGGTTGCTGGAAGGCGTCCCGGGCCTTCGCATTCCGTCGAGCGGTGACGTTTCGGCTCAGGGCAGCGTGGCGTACATGACCATCAACGATGGGCTTGGACACCCCGGTGTGGTTGTCGTCGATGCGTCGAATCCGGCCGGAGCCATCGAGAGATCGAGGATCTTGTTCGATGGTGGCCTCGTCGACTCTGAACCCAAGGGCGCGGTGTTGTTCACGGGGGGAAGGCTGTCGGATTTTCGAGCCATCGACGTTCTGGACCTCGATGAACCTTCCGTGATCGGCCGGTTGGAGAGTGAAAGCTACACGATCGCTGTGGGCAATGGTCTGGCAATGCTTGCTTCCCAGCAGCTTCGAGTGGTGAATGTTCAGGATCCATACAACATGCGAGAAGTTGGAGCGATCGAGCTTCCCGAAGAATCTCGGCAGGTCGCTCTGGGTGATGGGCTGGCGATCGTGGCGACGGTGCGAGGCATCTACCTCGTTGACATCTCCACCTGCACGCCCTGCCTGGCCGACATCGATCAGAGCGGCTCACTCGACCTTTTCGACTTCCTCGAGTTCCAGAGGCTCTTTGCCGAACGCGACGTCCGGGCCGACTTCGATGCCGACCGGGAACTGACGGTCTTCGACTTCCTGGCCTTCCAGAACGCCTTCGCCTCGGGCTGCTGATGGGTGGGGGGGCCAAAGTTGTGGCCCCCTGACGGCTGCTCTCCCTACGCGCATCATCGCTGGCCACGATGGTCCGACGGCTGGTCGAGCGAGTGGTGGCGTTTGAGGAGGGCGAGCTGGCGCCGGCGGTGCTGTCGGCGGTGTACTTCTTCTGCGTGCTCTTCGGCTATTTCATGCTGCGGCCGCTGCGCGACGCCATGGGGCTGGCCGGCGGGGTAGACAGCCTCAGGCGGCTCTTTCTGGTCACGCTGGCGGTCATGATCGTGGCCAACCTGGTCTTCGCGGCGGTCGCCTCGCGCGTGCCGCGACGGGTGTTCGTGCCGCTGGTCTACGGCTTCGGCGTGGCATGCCTTGTCGGGTTCTTGCTCGCCTTCCTTGTGCTGGGAGAGCATCGCTCGGAGACGGTCGGCAAGGTCTTCTATGTCTGGCTGAGCGTCTTCAACCTGATGGCCACCACGGTCTTCTGGGGCTTCATGGCCGACATCTTCAGGAAGGACCAGGCCGCCCGGCTCTTCGGCTTCATCGCGGTGGGGGGGACGGCTGGCGCGATCTGCGGATCGGCCTGGACGGGGATGCTTGCGGACGTGCTCGGCACGGTTGGGTTGTTCGCCGGGGCTTCGGTGTTGTTCGTTGCTGCGGGCGGCATTGCTATCGCTCTTGATCGCGTGGCGCAAGGCCGGGATATGGGCTCTGCGGAGCACGCGCTTGCCCATGGCGCTCCTCTCGGCGGCACGAGCTGGCAGGGCGTCGTCGATGTCATTCTGTCGCCGTACCTGCTCGGCATCGCGGCCTACGTGCTGCTGTTTACGGTGGGCTCCACGCTGCTGTACTTCGAGAAGATGCGCATCGTGGCGGCCTTTGCCGAGGAGACCGAGGCTCGGGCGCGGGTGCTCGCGTGGATCGAGTTTGGCGGGCAGACGCTGACGGTCGTGTTGCAGTTGTTGCTCACCGGCCGGCTCATGCGACGCTTTGGCGCCGGCGCCTTGCTCGCGATCGTGCCGATCGTGACGATCCTCGGATTCGTCGCGCTTGCCTTCTGGCCCATCGTGCTGGTGGTTGGCGCGTTCGACGCGACACGCCGTGCTGCGAATTTCGCGCTCAGCAAGCCGGCGCGCGAGGCGTTGTTCACCATCGTGCCGCGGGCCGAGAAGTACAAGGCCAAGGGCCTGATCGACACGTTCGTGTATCGTGGCGGCGACACCGTCGGCACGCTCGCCGATGCCGGATTGGCGGCCATCGGCCTCGTCGCGGCCTGGCTGGTCGTGCCGCTGGGTGCTGCCTCGCTCGGGCTCGGCCTGTGGCTGGGCCGGCGTGAGCGAGATATTGCGCTCGATGCGACTCCGATGCCCGATCCGATTCCCGAACCAACGCCTGGCGCTGGCTCGCTCGCGAGCCCGGCCAGCCCGCAGATATAAGTTCTCCATGCAGACCACACCGAGGACCACACCATGCCCATGCACCAGACCCGTCGGGAATTCCTTTTGACCGCCTCGGCCACCAGCGCCGCCGCGTTGCTCGGGCTCGGCCCCTGGAGCCAGCACGCCTTCGCCAAGGGCAGGGCCGCCAAGGGCCTGAAGATCCTGTTCCTGGGCGGCACGGGCATGCTCGGGCCGCACGTGGTGCGCATCTTGGTTGATCGCGGGCACGAGGTCACGCTGTTCAATCGCGGCAATCGCGACGAGATGTTCCCCGACCTGGAGTTCATCGAGGGCAACCGCATCCCGAGCATCGAGCCCGGGCTCAAGCCATTGCAGGACCAGATCGATACGGGCCGCACATGGGACGCCGTCATCGACACGGCAAGCGTGCACACGTGGGTCGAAGACAGCGCCAAGCTTCTGAAGGACAATGCGGGCCACTACACCTACATCTCGTCGCTGAGCGTGTACGCCGATCACAGCAGGGTCGGCCTCAACGAAGACGACGAGGTGGCCACCATGCCCGACGACGTGGCCGACGGCATCACGGCACTGCCCTACGACATGCAGTACTACGGCGCCGTCAAGGCGCGCAGCGAGGCCGCCGCTCGCAAATACTTCCCGGGCAAGGCGCTGGTGCATCGCCCTGGCCTTCTCGTCGGCCCGCGAGACTTCACCCATCGCTTCACGTACTGGCCCTGCCGGGTGCGCGATGGCGGCGAGGTGCTCGCGCCCGGCGCGCCCGACCATGGGCTGCAGTTCATCGACGTGCGCGACCTGGCCGCCTTCATGGTGCTGGGCATCGAGCAGGGCACGACGGGCACGTTCAACGTCAACGGCCCCGTTGGTGGAGGCATGACCATCGGCAAGCTGCTGGACACCTGCAAGAAGGTCGCCGGCAGCGATGCGACCTTTACCTGGGCCGATGCCGAGTGGCTGGCCGAGCAGCAGGTGCACCCGTGGGCCCAGATGCCGGTGTGGATCCCCCCAGTGGGCGAGAGCGCGGGCTTCCACACGCGCAGCCTCGACAGGGCCGCCAAGGCCGGCCTCACGACGCGGCCGCTCGAGACCACCATCGCCGACACGCTGACGTGGTTCGACGAGGAGTATCTGCCGCGCTGGAAGGAGACGATGGCCGGCCGCGGCGAGCCCGACGCGACGTTCTCCTTCGGCGGGAACGTGCCCGGTCTCTCGCGCGAGCGTGAGGCGGAACTCCTTGAGCAGTGGAAGTCGCGGCAGTAAGCTCGAAGTCGTGGACGGCCTCAGCCGATCGCACGCTCGAGGTCGGCGATCAGGTCGTCGACGTCCTCGATGCCCACGCTCAGGCGGATGAGGTTGTCGGCGATGCCGAGCTTCTTGCGTTGGTCGGCGGGCACGCTGGCGTGGGTCATGATGGCCGGGTGCTCGATCAGGCTCTCGACACCGCCCAGGCTCTCGGCGAGCGCGAAGATCTTGACGGTCTCGAGCATCTTGCGGCTCTCGTCCAGCCCGCCCTTGAGGTAGATCGTCACCATGCCGCCGTAGCCGCGCATCTGCTTGGTGGCGATGTCGTGTTGGGGGTGGCTCTCCAGGCCCGGGTAGATCACCTTGTCGACCTTCTTGTGGCCCTCGAGGTATCGCGCGACCTTGGCGGCGTTGTCGCAGTGGCGATCCATGCGCACGTGCAGCGTCTTGGTCGAGCGCAGGAACAGGAAGCATTCCTGGATGCCCGGCACCGCGCCCTCGCTGAGCTGCACGAACTTGAGTTGCTTGTGGATCTCGTCGTCGTTGACGATGAGCGCCCCGCCGATGGCGTCGCTGTGCCCGCCGAGGTATTTCGTCAGCGAGTGGCACACGATGTCGGCGCCGAGCGCCAGGGGGTTCTGCAGATAGGGGCTGGCGAAGGTGTTATCCACGGCCACCATCGCGCCGGCCTTCTTGCCGATCTCGGCCATGACGGCGATGTCGATGATCTTCAGCGTGGGGTTGGTGGGCGTCTCGATCCAGACCAGCTTGGTGTTCTTGCGCATCGCCTTGCGGGCGGCGTCGTGGTCGGTCATGTCCACCAGCGAGATCTCGATGCCAAGCTGCTGGAAGACGCGATGGAAGATGCGGTTGGTGCCGCCGTACACGTCGTCGCACAGCACAACATGATCGCCGGCCTTGAGCAGGTGGATCACCGCGCCCGTGGCGGCGACACCGCTGGAGAACGCAAGCCCGTGCGCACCGCCCTCGAGGGCCGCGAGGTTGGCTTCCAAGGCCGTGCGCGTGGGGTTGGCCGCCCGGCTGTAGTCGTATTCACCGACGATGACGCCCGGGGACTTCTGGACGTAGGTCGACGTCTGGTAGACGGGGGTGCAGATGGCCCCGGTGGCGGGGTCGGGGCTCTGGCCGGCGTGGATGGCCTTGGTGCCGAAGCGTGCGTTGGCGTCGATGTGCATGGAGTGGCCCTTTCGACTCGTTGGCGGCGTGATGGCGGAGCGAGCAGGATAGGGGGCCGGGATGGGCTTGACGCTCCGCCGGCGGGGTACTGCGGGGGCTGCTTGCTTCTGAGCTTCGATGTACCTTGTGAGCGACTTACCAGTGAATGGAGTCAGGAACACGCACGAAGCAGGCGTTAGACTGGCGGTATGGACAGTCTGGGCAGGCACGACCCACACACCACACCAGGCCCGGGCAGGCCGCCGCCCTCATGGCGTCGGCGACCTGTTGTGCTCGCCTCGGCCGGGCTGCTGCTGGTGGTGCTCGCGTTGCTGCTGCTCTTTCGTGTGGTCGTCATCGATGCCTCCCGGTGGCAATGGTCTTCGGGAACGGTCGCCTTCTGGCACCACGCCGCCACGCCGGGGGCCGTTGCCGATCTCGAAGAAGTGCAGGTATGGACAAATGCGCGAAGCCATGGGCCGCTGTACGACGAGGTCGAGTACACCATCGTTTTGTTCACGGGTTCAGTGCCCGTGAACTCACCGAGCGCGGACCTTGTCAGCCGTGCGCTGGCCGAACTCCAGCATCCGCCGGGACCGACGTTCATGGGTGGTTATGTGCCCGGCTGGGTCTTGGAGGGCCGAACGGTGGCGGCCGATTTCCTGTCGCGCGGCGCCTTCCAGGGCGTGGTTGTCGACCATCGCGCCCGGGCGTGGAACATCGTGCACGCCGGGCTGCTCGTGCTGCTGTGGGTGTTCGCTTCGCACGTGCTGGCCGCCGCCGTCGTGTATGGGACCGATGTGCCGACGCGAGAGCATCGCCTGCCCCCGGCCCTGCGACGCTGGTATGGCGCGTTAGCACTGGCCGTGTGCACGATGCTGCCCGCAACGGCCATCCTCTGGTTCGTCCGCCACCAGTTCCCCTATCCCTGGTGGCCCTACCCGGTTGCGCCGCTTGGGGTGCT
>JBITAB010000341.1:0-5413 GCA_044439825.1 Phycisphaerales bacterium JB064
GTGAGCTCGCCATCACCGTCGAAGTCGGCGGCGCAGGCGTCGCTGCCGATGTAGGCCACCCAGGTCTGGGTGTTGGCCAGCGAGCCGTCGTTGCCCCAGCCGGCGATCCAGTTGCCGTCGGGCGAGATCGCGCTCACGAAGGCGAAGGAATAGCCGGCGGGGTAGCTGACGCCCTTGCTGTCCAGGAAGTCGGCGACGGGCATCGTGCCCACGCCTTCCTGCCAGATGAAGCCGCGGCCGAAGCTCGCAGGGCCGAGGGGCCACGTGCCGCCGCCGATGAGCGTGCCATCGGCGTTGATGGCGGCGCCGGTGGCGCTGCGCTCGGCGCCCACGGCCAACTGGGGGATGGTCAGGTAGGTGTCGGTCTCGATGTTGTATCGCCAGGCGGTGCCGGGGGAGAAGAAGCCGCCCACGCCGAAGCCGGTGGCCCACACGCCGTTGTCCGACACGTCCGAGGCCTCGGAGACCGGGTCGCCCATGTCGTTGAAGACCAACTCCTGCACGCCATCGACCCAGACCGAGCCCTGGCGGAAGCCGGTGGGGCCGTCCTGCCAGCCGGCGATGACCGAGCCGTCGTGGCTCACGGCGTTGGCGCGGGCCGACTGGCCCTCGGCCATGGTGCCGATGTCGGTGACGCCCACACCCTCACTCCACTTCATGACATGGGTGTCGACGGTGCCGAGGCTGGTCCAGCCCAGGCCCACGACGTGGCGGCCATCGCCAGAAATCGCCCAGCCGCTGGAGACCTCGGCGTCGACCTGGCGGCCGATGTCGGGGATCATGCCGAAGCCGCTCCACTCGCCAGCGGCAACGTCGTAACGCGACATCTCGTGCCAGCCCTGGGCGGCATTGAACGTGGTGCCGCTGATGAAGAGGCCGTCGGCCGAGATCTTGCCCTGACCGCCCACGCCGTCACCGGGCGAGACGCCGCCGATCTGGATCGAGCCGGTGGCGGCGGTCCACATGAAGTACTGCGTGCCGAAGCCGCTCGAGCCGCTGGCGACGCCGGTGTTGCTGATGTCGTCGGCGTAGCCCTGACCGACGGGGATGGTGTAGAACTCCTGGGCGAAGGCCAGCCCCGACAGCGACAGCAGGGCCGCGACAGCGGTGACGGTTCGGTTCTGCATTTCTCGTGCCTCCCGAGCCGGTGGTCGGCTCGCTCTCTTGGGTCTGCCCGGCATCTGGCACGGGCTGTGCCGGGGGCCTCCAGCCCCGCTCGGCTCCGATGGTTCGAGACGATAGCTGGGTCGGTTGCATCTCTGCAAGTTTCCCCAGGGAAAATTCGAGAGATTTTTGTTGCTCGTTTGCGGATTGCGGATACCATGAGGTAAGACGCATCATCTATTTGTGCGAAAACACCCATGAGGCCGCCCGGAGCACGCATGAAGGCTGCCCTGCCCGCCACATTCGAGGATCACTGCCGCGACGCTGTGCGTGAGTTGCGTGGTGCTTTATTGGACCTTTATGCCCAGGTGGGCGCCGATGCCGACCGCCCGCAGGACGTCTCGCGGCTGCTCGGTCTCAACAAGAACCTGACCTGGAAGATCTCGCGCGTGCTGCAGGCCGAGGACGCGTTCGAGGCTCTGCCTCTCGTGCCAGGCATGGCCGGGCTCGACCTGGTGCTCGAGGCGACCGAGAAGGCCGGCGCAACCGAGAAATCGCTCACCCGCGCGCGTGTCGCGATCGCCGCGATCGAGTCGATGGTGGCCACGCACGGCGGCGACCGGGCGACGATGGAGTTGATGATCGACAGCCGCGCGGGTGGCGGGCTGGAGAAGAGCCGCAAACTGGCGTTTCGCGGCAATGCCGGCATCTGGGGTGTGCAGGCCAAGGTGCGCGTTTCGTCGCAGGTTCTTGCACCGAATGCACAAGACCCCGACATGCTCGACGTGGTGCTGGTCGCCGGCTTACAGCAGGTGAGGCGGTTCCGGCCGATCCCGCGATGGCCTGTCTTCCGCCTGGGGCGATACGAGGTCGAGGGCTCGGTCGAGCGGTTCGCCATCGAGGAGGTGCCCGATGCGCCCGAGGGATTGCTTGCCTCGTTCACGCGTGGCGCGATGCCCGAGATCCACATCCGCCCCGAGGGCGACGGGCTCATTTACGAGGTCGGCGATGGTCCGGTGGGCAAGACCGGCGAGTTCGGCTGCTACTTCGGCTTCGGGTATCGTCGGGACGTGCCGCGATATGCCTCTAAGCCTGACGAGACGGCCTGGCTCGCGGCAGCCGTCGCGATGCCCGTCGAGACGCTGCTCTTCGACCTGTTCGTGCACAAGGACATGCCCGAGGCGCTCGCGGCGGAGACGGCGGTCTACGGCGGCGCGTGGCTGGGCACGCCGGAGTTTCCCGAGACGACGCTGCTGCCGATCCACGAGCGGGCGATCCACCTGGGCCGCGGCGCCGATCTGTCGACCCCGCTGGCTGATCAATACACAAGCGTCATGGCCCGCGTCTTCGAGAGCACGGGCTGGTCGCCCGACGACTTCTACTGCATGCGATTGATCGTGGAGCATCCGCCGATGCCAAGCCGGGCGGTGATCCGGTATCCGCTGCGGGAAAAGGGCGGCTGATCGTTTCAGGGGCAGCCGGCGTCGAAGGCGTTCTGGAATGCCAGGAAGTCGAAGATCGTGAAGTCGCCGTCGCTGTCGAAGTCGGCACGTGGGTCGCGACGGTCGAAGAGCACGTGGTAAGCCAGGAAGTCGATCAGCGTTAGCGTGTCATCGCAGTCGATGTCTTGTGGACAGCTCCTGGGCTTGCGCCCGAACACGACGTAGGTCTCGCCGTTCGAGATCCCGCTGCCGAAGAAGGGGACCGCATCGGGCGCCGAGATGATCACGTCGTCCACACCGTCGCTGTTGAGGTCGTCAACGGTTCCCACGCCCAGACCGCTGCGGTCGCCAGGGTCCAGCCCATCGAGGCGTACGCCGTGGCGTCCATCGAGATCGGCGAGGTGCAGCACGGCGGGGAAGGGCGAACCGGCGGGCCTACCAAACACGATCGAGGTCTCACCCGCCGATTCCTGGCGGATCGGGTCGGCACCGGGCGCGCCGATGATGACATCGGGCAGCCCGTCACCGTTGGCATCGCCCGCGGAGGAGACCGACGAGCCGCTCGCGTCGCCCGTATCGATTCCCATGATCGCGAAGCCATTTGTTCCGTCGATATCGTCGATGGTCAGCCGCGCGGGAAACGGATCGCCGGCGTCCCTGCCATAGATGACGTAGCTGGTATTGCGGCCAGGGGCGCCAATGATGGCGTCGTCGCGGCCGTCGCCGTTGAGGTCTCCCGCAGAGGCGACGCTTTGTCCCACCAGGTCCCGACGCCCGGTGCCGTCCAGGCGGAACCCGTCGGTGCCATCCAGTTCGTCCAGCGCAAGGGCGGCGGGGAAGGGCGTGCCCGAGGGACGCCCGTAGACAATGAAGCACGATCCTGCGTAGTCCTGACCGCTCGCCGAGGAGCCGGCCGCGCCCATGATGACATCATCGATGCCATCACCATTCAGGTCGCCAGCGACGCAGGCGCTCTGGCCGAGGAAGTCCTCGATCTGGGTTCCGTTGATCTTGAACCCGTTGTTGCCATCCAGATCGCCCAGCGAGAAGCTGACGGGGAACGGATCGTCCGGGGGCCGGCCGAAGACCACGTAGCACTCGCCCACCCGATCTTGCAGCCGGGGCGCTCCGACGATGACGTCGCCGATACCGTCACTGTTGAGGTCGCCCGCGGCGCACACGTCGTAGCCGGCCCAGTCGCGGACCAACGCCCCGACCATTCTGAACCCGGTGCTCGCGTCGAGGGCGGACAGGTCCAGGATGTCGGGGAAGGGGGGATCGCCAGCATCGCGCCCAAAGATGACATACGCGGCGCCCACGCCCGATCGCCCATCGATGGTGGCGCCCGGGTTCCCGATGATGATGTCTTCGAGGCCGTCGCTGTTGACATCGCCCGCGTGCGAGACGGTCATCGCACTTGGCGCGCCGGTCGCCGATTCGGGACGGATCTCGAAGCCGATCGGCAGCGGTGTCCGGCCGAGCTCGAGGAAAGCTGGGAACGCATCGTCGGGCCCCCGGCCGAACACGACGTACACAAGGGTCTGGTCGGCGATGAACGCATCGTCGAAGCCGTCGCCGTTGATGTCCACGACTCCACCAACCGCGCGAGGGCGGTTGCTCTGCGCGCCGGCGAACCGAACGCCGATCTGGCCGTCCAGGCTCGTGAGATCGATGGCTGCGGGGAATGGCTCGGACAGCGGATCGCACTGCGCGAGCGCGGGCCGGACGGGGGCTGCCAGCGCGAAGAAACCCGCGGCGAGAACCGCGAGGCTTCCGCATCGAGAGAGTTTGTCGTTCCAAAGTGGCAACATCTGATCCCCTCCGATCAGCAGAATTCCAGAGATCGGGGGTGCGTGCAAGCAGATTTCCTGAGCATGCTGTCGGGGTTGCCGATGGCGTGGAGTTCCGGGTGCCTCCTATCCTCGCCCCATGACCAACGACTCACGCTCGGCAAACGACTTCCTGACCTCCCTGGACGCCCTGCAGGCCGACGGCCTGGCCGAGCTTGGGGCCGCGGGCGATGCGGCCGCGCTCGAGGCGTGGCGTGTGGCGTTCCTGGGCTCCAAGGGGCGGCTGAAGGCGTCGATGGCGGGCATGAAGGACGTGCCCAAGGAGGACAAGCCCGCGGCGGGGGCGAAGGCCAACGCGGTGAAGACGGCGCTGGAAGCGGCCTTCGAGGCCCGCAAGGGCGACATCGGCGGCGGGGGGTCGCACGGCTCTTCAGCCCCGATGGTCGATCTGACCGAGCCCGGGCTGCATTCGGCGAGCGCTCTGGGCCGGCGGCACATCCTGATGCAGGTGCGGGCCGAGCTGGTCGAGGTGTGCGCCCGGCTGGGTTTTGCCGTGGCCGACGGGCCCGAGCTCGAGGACGACGAGCACAACTTCGTGAAGCTGAACATTCCCGCCGACCATCCGGCGCGTGACCCGATCGACAACTTCTACGTCGACAACCCCGCGACGAGCGAGCGGCCGCGCATGCTGCGCAGCCAGACCTCGACGGTGCAGATCCGCACGATGGAGAAGGCGGTCAAGGAGGGCTGGGGCCCGCCGCTGAAGGTGATCAGCCCCGGCCGCGTCTATCGCCCCGACACCGTGGACGCCACGCACTCGTTCATGTTCCACCAGCTCGAGGGGCTCTACATCGACGAGGGCGTCTCGATGGTGGACCTCAAGACGACGCTCTTGCAGTTCGCCGAGGCGTATTTCGGCAAGGGGGCGCAGATCCGCCTGCGGCCCAGCTTCTTCCCCTTCACCGAGCCCAGCGCCGAGTTCGACATGATGATCGCGCTGCGGCCCGGCGACGAGCCCAAGTGGATCGAGCTTGGCGGCTGCGGCATGGTCGACCCCAACGTGCTCGAGGCCTGCGG
>JBITAB010000342.1:0-5409 GCA_044439825.1 Phycisphaerales bacterium JB064
TTGGGTTCGCCCGAGGCCTATGGCGACAAGGTGCTGACCTTCAGCAAGGGCGTGCGCGTCGATCGGCGGCAGCTCTTCGCCAGCCTCACCGCGATGCAGTACCAGCGCAGTGATTACGAGTTCAGCCGCGGCAGGTTTCGCGCGCGGGGCGACGTCATCGAGGTCTGGCCCGCCTCCGAGCGGTTCGCCGTCAGGCTCGACCTCTTCGGCGACGAGCTCGACAGGCTGGAGCTGATCAACCCCACCTCTGGAGAAGTCCTGGCCGAGGAGGACACCTTCCACCTCTTCCCCGCGGTGCACTACGTGCTGCCCGAGGAACAACTCGAGAGCATCTGCGACGATATTTCTCGCGAGCTGGACGCCCGCGTGCTCGAGCTGCGCAGCGACGGCAGGCTGCTCGAGGCCCAGCGGCTGCTCGCCCGCACCAAGTACGATCTGGACCTATTGCGTGAGACGGGCACGTGCCCGGGCGTCGAGAACTACAGCCGATTCTTCGACGGACGCATGCCAGGCGAGCGGCCCTTCACGCTGCTGGATTACTTCGATTACGCCCCGAGGAATGGTGAGGACGAGGCAAGCCCGCTGCCGCGCACGCCCACGAGCGACCCCCTCGTGCAGCGCGACGACGAGCGACGCGCGAGCCGGCCCAACATCGACGACTGGCTGGTCATCATCGACGAGAGCCATGTGACGCTGCCGCAGGTGCGGGCGATGTTCAACGGCGACCGCATGCGTAAAGAGACGCTGGTCGAGCACGGCTTCCGCCTGAGCAGCGCGCTCGACAACCGGCCGATGCGCTTCGAGGAGTTCGAGCGCGTCGTGCCGCAGCTGCTCTTCGTGAGCGCTACCCCGGGCCCCTACGAGCTCGAACGCACCGGAGGCGAAATCGCCGAACAGGTCATCCGCCCCACGGGCCTGCTCGACCCGCAGGTGGAGGTCAAGCCCGCCGACGGCCAGGTGCCCGACCTGCTCGAGGAGTGCAAGGCCGTGGTGGCGCGCGGCGAGCGCGTGCTCGTGACGGCGCTCACCAAGCGGCTCTGCGAGGACCTGGCCGCCTATCTCGATCAGAACGGCCTGCGCACGCGCTACTTGCACAGCGACATCGAGACGCTCGAGCGGCTGGAGATCTTGACCGACCTGCGCGAGGGCGCCTTCGACATCCTCGTGGGCGTCAACCTGCTGCGCGAGGGGCTCGACCTGCCCGAGGTGTCGCTGGTGGCAATCCTGGACGCCGACAAGGAGGGCTTCCTGCGCAGCCCGACGAGCCTCATCCAGCTCATGGGGCGTGCGGCCCGCAACGTCAACGGTCGCGTCGTGATGTACGCCGACGAGGTGACGCCGGCGATGAAGAACGCCATGGACGAGACCGATCGCCGGCGTGAGAAGCAGACGGCCTACAACGAGAAGATGGGCATCACGCCCGAGACGATCAAGAAGGAGATCCGCCGCGGCATCGAGATGCAGCTTCGCGCCCGCAAGACGGCCCGCGAGGCAGCGGGCAGCGCCGAGGAGAGCTTCGACATCGCCGAGCTGCTGCGCGAGCTCGAGGCGGAGATGCTCGAGGCGGCCCAGAAGCTCGAGTTCGAGAAGGCCGCACGCCTGCGCGACCAGGCCCGCAAGCTCAAGGAGCGTCTGGCCATGGGCGACACGGCGAAGGTGCGGCGCAGCGAGCTAGACGAGGGCAAGCAAAACAAACGGCAGCGCCGGGGTAAGTCCGGCAAGCCCGGCACGCCAGGAAGCAAGCCCACACGACGCAAGAAGCGGACGAGCTGATGAAGACCAAAGAGAAGTTCAAGACCTACTTCACCGGCTTTGGGATCGGCCTGATCCTCGTCGGCCTGATCTTCTACGCGAAGTGGAAGTACACCCAGAACAACCCGCAGCAGCAGCCCCAACAACAACACCAGCAGCAGACGCCCTAGCCGCGCAGCGCCGTCACCGTCTCGGGCAGTTGCTCGGCCAGTTCCATGGGCGTCAACCCAGCGATCGCGTGACGTTGCTCGCGCCACAGCCGGGCGGCGTGGGCGTGGGCAACGACGGCGCACCGGGCGATCTCAAACAGCGTGAGCCGATCATCGTGCGGCATGAGCCTGGCCCGATCGCCGAGCTTGGCACGGGCGAGCTCGTGCGTGACCGGTCTGGCGTGCTGGGCGATGAGGCCGCCCACCAAGCCAGCCAAGACATCGCCCGTGCCACCGGTCGCAAGGGCGGAGTCGGCCGTGTCGTCGCTCCATGTCTGGATGCCATCGCTGACCACCGTGCGTGCGCCCTTGAGCACCACGACGCAGCCCAGACGCTGGGCGAGTTGCTCGGCGGCGCTCGGACGTTTTGTCTCGTCCGTGGCGTTGGCGTTCATGCCAAGGGCCTTGGCCAGGCGGGCAAACTCGCCGGGATGGGGCGTGATGACCGCCGGGGCGTGGAAGTCGAGGGCGAGCTGTGGCGTGTCGGCCAGCTCGTTGAGCGCGTCGGCATCGACGACCACTGGCGTGAGCTTCTGCTGCACGGCACGCAGCGCCAGCGCGGCGGGTCCGGCACCGCGGCCGAGACCCGGGCCGATGACGATCGCGTCGGCCTCTTCGAAGACCGTATCGAGGATGGCGACCGACTCGCTCGCAAGCAGCGCGCCCTGTGCATCGGTCGGCAACGCACGGCCTGTCGCGTGGGCCGCGATCGCGAGGGCCTCGTTGAGCATGCCCTCGGGGCAGACCAACTGCACGAGCCCCGCGCCGGAGCGCGTCGCAGCATGGGCGGCCAGCGCGGGGGCCCCAATCATGCGCGTACGCGCCAACGCGCAGCCGCCGACGACGGCGACGCGGCCGAAGTCGCCCTTGTGGCCGGTGGGCTTGCGCGGCGGCAGCTTGGGGTGTGGGAGTTCCATCAGCGTGTGGCCTCCACGTCGACGCTGATCGTGCCCAGCGTGGGCGCGAGGCCCTGCCACAGGTCGCTGGCGTCCGAGCCATCAGAGAGCGAGAGTGCGATCTGGGCGGCGTGCCTCGGCCGCCTGCGCTGCGTGGCGTCGAGGTCGATCCATCGCTCGCCGTCTTCGCCGGCCACCAGCGCCTGCGTCCACACGTGGTAGACGAACGCCGGCGGCGCCCCCGGGCCGCCCGGCTCATAGCTCAGGCCCGCGACCAGCCGCGAGGGGATCTCGCCCGCCCGCAGCATCGCCGCGAGCAACGTGGCGTGCTCGGTGCAATCCCCGCGCCGCTCGCGGGCCACCGTCGCGGCGCTGGCGAGCGCAACGTCCAGGTTCTTCACGGTGATGTATCGCTGCACATAGCCGCGCATGGCCTCAGCCCTGGCCGAAGCGTTGGCCGAGGACGGCAACGCGGAGACCGCACGCACCGCGAGCTGGCGGACACGCTCGTCGTCGGCCTCGAGCAACTCGGTCGACGCGAGCAGAGCCGCACGCTCATCGCCCGAAAGCTCGATGGCCTCGCTCGCCTTCCCGAGGTCGATCGTCACGCGGACCGAGCCATCACCCAGGCGTTCGGCGGTCTGCACGGTCGTGCTCAATGCGGGCGTGTCGGCGCTGCCCTTCAGAACGAACACCGCCGACCGCAGCCGCTCATGACTCCTGATGTCTCGCGATGCCTCCACCCTCGTGGCGTCGATCAGGTCTGGCGGCCTGGCCAGCGCCCGCCGGGCGGTCGGCTCATCGCTCAGCACGATCTCCTGCGACACCGCCCCGATGGCCGTCGTGGCGCGCACGAGGTTGCCCTGGCCATCGAGCCATTCCTCGACGACGCGTTCCTCATCGCCGCGGCGGGTCTTGAAGTGCGTCGCATCCACGGGCGTGCCCAGCACCTCGATTGGCTCCACGCCCTCGCGATCACGCACCGTGGGCACCGGATCGAGCCCGCTGAGCGGATCGACCACGCGGGTGCTGATGCTCGCGTCGCCGCTAGCGATGCGTTTGGCCAGGTATGCACGCTCGGCGTCCGGGCCGACGTACACACCGCTCGGCGCGGGCAGCGTCTGGGGCTCTGCGGCACGCTTCGAATCGCGCGTGAGCTCGACGGTGTCGCCCTGGAACCGCCACGACACGTCCTCGTTCTGCCCGCCTTCCACGGTCCGCCGCATGGAGACGACGTTGCCGCCCTGACGCTCGACGACCTCGCTGGTGAAGGCCGTGACGACGACCGAGCCCTGCCGCCCCACCGCCACGCGCATGCTGGTGGTGGTCGTGACGAGCTCGCCCGCCTCCTGCCGATCGATGGTCATCCAGCCGGCGGGCTGGCCCTGCAGCTTCACCACGTACCAGCGCGTGTCGCCCAGGGCGACGCACGCGAGGAGGAGAACGAGGCCCGCCATGGCCAGCATCCGGTGCATCGCGGATCGTAGTGGGCCGGCGGGGTGTACGGTTGTGCGTGATCGACACCCACTGCCATCTGACCTTCCCCGAGTTCGCGGGCCGCGTGGCCGAAGAGCTGGCCGAGGCCGCCCGCCATGGCGTTACCGGCTGCATCACCATCAGCACCACGCCCGGCAACGCGCTCGAGTGCCTGCAGCTCGCCACAACGCACCGCAACGTCTGGTGCACCGCGGGCATCCACCCGCTCTACGCGGCCGAAGGGCCTTTTGACCTGGAGCCGATCAGGCACTGCATCTCGCAGGAACGCTGCGTGGCGTGGGGCGAGCTGGGGCTGGACAACCACTACAGCGACCCGCCGCGCTCGCTCCAGCTCCCGGTGCTCGAGGGCCAGCTCGCGCTCATCAAAGAGACCGACGCCGCGGGCGGCCCGGGCGCGGGCAAGCCCATCGTGCTGCACTGCCGCAAGGCCTTCGACGACCTGATCCCGATCCTCAAGGCCAGCGGGCTGGGGGGCTCACGCTTCGTGTTCCACTGCTTCACGGCCGGCCCGGCCGAGGCCAGGCAGGTCCTCGACTTTGGCGCCATGATCAGCTACACGGGCGTCGCGACGTACAAGAACGCACCCGAGGTGATGGAGGCGGCGGTGCTGACGCCGGCCGACCGGATCATGGTCGAAACCGACGCGCCCTACCTGAGCCCGCAGCCCGTGCGTGGGCAGCGGCCGTGCCGGCCCTGGATGGTCTCGCTGACCGCCAAGCTCATCGCCGAGGCGCGGGGCGAATCGCTCAAAGACTTCGAGCGTGCCACCAACGCCAACGCCCAGCGCTTCTTCGGCGTCACGCCCTGAGTTGGCGTTCTTATGGTGACGCCAGATCGGGCGGACCGACCACGAGCATCCACACGATGACGGCGAGCGAGGCGAGCACGACGGCCACGGTCGCCAGCAGCTTCCACACGGGCGCGCGCGGGCGGCCCAGTCCGGGTACGGCCATATAGCGCCGGCGGCAGCCGTGGCTGGCCGCGACGTTCATGCCGTGCGCGCCGCGAAGTTGATGCGTTGCTCGGCCAGCCGCGTGAGCGTGCGGTCGGCGTTG
>JBITAB010000343.1:0-1987 GCA_044439825.1 Phycisphaerales bacterium JB064
GCCTGGCGGATCCACCACGTCGCGTACGTGCTGAACTTGTACCCACGCTTGTACTCGTACTTGTCCACCGCGCGCATCAGCCCCGTGTTGCCCTCCTGGATCACGTCCAGGAAGCTCAGCCCACGGTTGCGATACTTCTTGGCGATCGAAACAACAAGCCGAAGGTTCGCGCTCGACAAGTCACGCTTGGCCTGCTCGTACTCCCAGAACACGCAGTTCAGGTCGGCCACGCGCCGCTCGAGCGCCTCGGGCGTCTCGAGCACGAGCGACCGCAGTCCCTCCAGCTCGTCGCGCATCACAAGCCGGTCGTCATCATCGATCGACCCGTTGTCCGAAGCCGAAGCCTCGCGGGCCATCAATCCTTCGATCTCGCGCATCTTCGCCGAGATCGCACGCAGCTTCCGCAAGATCGGCACCAGCCGGCTCGTGCGCAGCTCCAGCTCTTCAATCAACGCCGACACACGCCGACGCCGCGCACGAAGCGAACGCTCGATCGCCGCGAGCTCCTGCACGGCCCGGGGCGTCAGCCGGCCGTCCTCGCCGCGTCCCTCGGCGCACACGCGCTCGGCGCGGGCCCATTCCTGCCGGTTGCGCTCCAGCATCGCCTCGATCGTCGGCAAACTCGCCGGCAACCGACGCGCGAGCCGGTCCTTCGCCTCGGGCGTGATCGTCGACACCCGCAGCGTGCGATCAAACGGCAGCCGCCGGCTCTGCACCTGGCGCAAGAGGTCCACCGCCTGCGTGGCAACATAATCGCTCTGCAGGCACCGACGCCGGAACACGATCCGAGTCGTCTCGATCTTCTTCGCCAGGATCGCTTCCTGCTCGCGCGTCAGCAGAGGCACAGATCCCATCTGCGCCAGATAGCTGCGCACCGGGTCGTCCACCGTGCGCTCGCTCGCCTGCACGGCCGTCGCGGCATTGTCTTCGTCAGGCTGATCGGCGTCGGCCTGATCATCCACCCGCACCGGCGCACTCCGCACCAACGGCGCGGGCTTGCTGTCACGCATGCGGGCCCGATACGTCGGCTCGTCCACCAGCTCGATGCCAAGCTCGTCGATCCGCGCCAGCAGCACGTGCAGCATCCGCGGCTCGACCCACTCGTCGGGCGTCGCCGCGTTGAGTTCCTCATAGCTCAGCCAGCGCCGGCCAGAGGCCGACTCCAGCATCTCAGCTACAGACGCAGGAAATCCGCTCATTGCACGCTCGGGCTCACCGGGCCCATCCCTCTCCCCCACAACTTCGCCAGCCAAGAAGGCCGTCCAGAATCAAACTCTACACCCATTGCCGCCCGCAGGCCCGCAACCGAGGCATCCGCAACGCCCGAAAACCCGCCGGCACGCCTCACAGACCTTTAAGACGGCCGCGCAATCCGCCCCGGATCGTTCTGGAATCGCGCCAGTTGCTCCTTTCTCGCGCGGATCCGCTCGAACGGGTCCACCTCCCGGCTCGATTGCTGGCCCACCAAGAGCCGCATCAGCCCGGCCACCGCGAGCCGCACGGGCTCCTCCACGCCGCTGGCCTCCACCGTGCCGCCCGCGGGCCGCGAACTCGCCTGCCGCTCGGCCCAGGCCACCAGCGTGCTGGCCCACTGGAAGCCCCCCTCGTCGAGCTCGCCTCGCAGCGACGCCATGGTCAATGTCTCGCCGTCGGCGGCCAGCCGATCGATCGCCGCTGCCACGGCCTCGCTGGGCCCATCCGCCACGGCATCGCGCAGCAGCGTCACGTCGTCCTCGCTCAGCAATCCCCACGCCGCCGGCTCCTGCAACACGATCCCCACGAGCTTGTCGGCCACGCCGAGTTCCGCCTGCGGCTGCGCCACGGTGTCGCCGTCTGCCGCCGCCCGCGCCCGCCGGGGCGCGCTGAGTGCCAACTGACGCAGGCGATACTGGTCCAGCCCGCTCAGGTTGCCAAGCTGCGCGAGAATCCTGTCCTGCCGCGCGGGTTCGATGTGCCGCAGCCCGTGCTCGCCAAGCCAGCGCACCTC
>JBITAB010000343.1:2087-5349 GCA_044439825.1 Phycisphaerales bacterium JB064
TTGGTAAAGCCCGCCTGATGGCACGCGATGGTGTCGGTGTAGCCCTCGGTCACGATGCAGAAGCCCGCCTGGCGGATGCCGGCCGTCGCCTTCCACAAGCCATAGAGCACGCCAGACTTCTTGAACACCACGCTCTCTGGGCTGTTGAGATACTTCGCCGGATCGTCCTCGCTCAATCGACGCCCGCCGAACGCGATCACGCGCCCGCCCTGGTCATGGATCGGGAACATCAGCCGATTGCGGAACACGTCATACTGCCCGCCGCCCTGCTCACGCGTCCGCACCAGTTGGGCGAGCGCAAACGCGTCCATGGGCTTACGCGCCCTCAGCGCGGCCTGCACGAGCCCGTCCCAGCCCGCAGGCGCAGCCCCCACGCCAAACGCCTCGACCATCTCGGGTGAGATGCCGCGCCGCTGGATCATCTCGCGGGCCGGCTTGCCCGCCTGCGGGTCCACCAGCGTCCGCCGGAAGAAGTCCTGCGCGAACGAGTTCGCCTCGAGCGCCCCCGCACGCTCGCTACGCCCCGGTCCACTTGGCGCCCGCTGCCCCCGAGGCGTCAACTCCACCCCAGCCGCCTCGGCCAGGTGCTCCAGAGCCTGGGGAAACTCCACCCCGTCGTACTTCTGCACGAAGGTCAGCGCGTCGCCGCCCGCCCCGCACGCGAAGCACTTGAAGATCTGCTTGGCTGGGGACACGAACATCGACGGGCTGCGGTCGTCGTGGAAGGGGCACAAGCCCACCCACTCGCGGCCCTTCTGCTTCAGCTCGATGCGCTCGCGAACCACCCGCACGATGTCGGTGGCCCCTAGCACACGCTCGATGTCCCCTCGGTCGCTCATCAGGCCCTCATCCGTGCCAGCCGACAACCACGATACGCGCTCGGCCCCACCCACATGGATACGCTCACTCCATCATGGCGATCCGGCAGGCGGTGCGCTATCTCGGCACGGTTCAGGGCGTGGGCTTCAGGGCCACCGCACGCTCCATAGCCGAGCCCATGCCCATCACGGGCCTGGTCCGAAACGAGCCCGACGGCACCGTCTGGCTCGAGGCCCAAGGCCTGCCCCAAGACGTCGAGGCCTACCTCGGCTCGCTGGCCCAGGCGATGCAAGGCCGCATCGCCCAGGCCAACCGACAGGATCTTCCCGTGAGAGAGGGCGAAGACCGCTTCGTCATCGCCCGATAGGAGCCGCCCGCCGGGCTCCGAACAACTCGGTTCGCACGTCGGCCAAAGGAATGACCCGCATGCCCATCGACAGCTACAAGGCCCTCTGCTCGGACATGTACGTCAATCTCAAGCTGGCCTTCCACAGCGAGCTCGATGCCACGCGCCAGGTCACCGTCGAGTTCTTCGACCGCCTCCGCAAGGAATTTCCAGGCCTGCAGACCTTCCGCCACGTCGGCGGAGAGCTCGCCCTCGAGTCCGCCCCGGGCGTTAACCCTCAGCACTGGGTTGCCGTCAGGGGCAACTGCGTCCGAGCCGGCGCCGTCAATCCCGACTCTTTCGAAGAGGCCTACCAGCTCCACGCCGCCGTTCTCGAACTGGCACCCTATTACCTGGGGATTTCCCCACTCGACATCGACTACTACGAGACCCTCTTCGGCTTCGACATCGAAGCCTCGGGCGACCACGACCGCATCGTGTTCGAGTCGCTGCTCAGGGGTTCCCCGCTTGCCGGCCTGGTCGATGACATGGGAGCCTCGCCGATCGACGCCCAGCCCATCCTGGGTGTATCGCTCCGCGAGAACGGCATGCCCCACCGCTGCGAGGCCTACTTCGAGGTCAAGACCCGCCCCGCCGGCTCTCCGAGCCCGGCCGAAAACGAGCCCATCAGCGTCTACCTCACCGTCCGCCGCCATGGCCCGATGGACGACGTCTCTACGCCGAAGCTGGAGTTCTCGGACCTCGGCCGTTGTGGTGAGCGGATTATCGAAAGCTCGGTGATGCCACGACTCATCCAGCCCATCCGATCGTTCATCGCCTCTGGGGGCGCGAGCGCATGGGGCTAGCACTCCTGTCCATCCTGGGGCAAACTACCACCGGATCATGGGGGGACGTCCGCCAGGTCCTGGTCGGGGTGGGAATCCTCATCGCCATCGTGTTCGTGGGCACCTTCGTGCTGCTCATGTTCCGAAAACGCATGATGGCAGGCTCCACCCAAGACCAGGCAGGGTTTTCGACGATGGAGGAGATGCGGGCGATGGTGGCCCGGGGGGAGATGACCAAGGAGGAGTACGAGCAGGTCCGAAAAGCGATGATCGACAAGGTCCGCCAAGCGAAAGAAGCGTCCCAGAACCAGCAGGCCGAAGAATCGGTACAACCTGGTAGGGAAACCGGCGGGAATGGTCGATCGAGCGGAACCGGTTCTACCCGTCCGAGGTAGCAGAAATCACGCTGGAACAGGCTTTTTGCATCCAGACGCGTTGCTATCGCGTCGATACAGTCCAGACGCACGGGCGAGGGGCCCGGGCGTGGGACGCAGGGAACAGCATGGCAAAGAACACCCGAGATGGCTCGAACACTCCAGGGAACAAGACCGCACAGGGCGGCGACGACGGCTTCAAGGGCCGCCGCGTCACCACGTGCTCGTTCTGCGGCAAGTCGAGCCGGGAAGTCGGGCCCATGGTCGAGGGGCCCGGGCAGGTCTACATCTGCAACCCCTGCACCGAGCTGTGCCTGAACATCTTCCGCCAGGAGCGGCGCAAGGTGTCGGCCGTCGGCAGCGCGCTGGGCGAGGTGCCCACGCCGCGCAACATCTCCGAGTTCCTGGACCAGTACGTGATCGGGCAGGAGCAGGCCAAGAAGACCCTGGCCGTCGCCGTCCACACGCACTACAAGCGTCTGCTGCACCTGGAGAGCAACGACACCTCCGTCGAGCTGGACAAGAGCAACATCCTGCTGATCGGCCCGACCGGCAGCGGCAAGACCCTGCTGGCCCGCACGCTGGCGCGCATGCTGAAGGTGCCTTTCGCCATCGGCGACGCCACCACGCTGACCGAGGCCGGCTACGTCGGTGAGGACGTCGAGAACCTGCTGCTGAAGCTGCTGCAGGCCGCCGACTTCGACCTGGACGCCGCCCAGCGTGGCATCATCTACATCGACGAGATCGACAAGATCGGCAAGACCAGCCAGAACGTGTCGATCACGCGCGACGTGTCGGGCGAGGGCGTGCAGCAGAGCCTGCTGAAGATGCTCGAGGGCACCGTGGCCAACGTGCCCCCGCAGGGCGGCCGCAAGCACCCCGAGCAGCAGTACATCCAG
>JBITAB010000344.1:0-5337 GCA_044439825.1 Phycisphaerales bacterium JB064
TGGAGGGCGCCAAGCTGCAGTTCACCAAGGCCGCGCTCAAGGAGATCGCCCAGCGCGCCCTCAAGCGCGACACCGGCGCCCGCGCCCTGCGAGGCGTGATGGAAGACATCATGCTCGACCTGCTCTATGAGCTGCCCGAGCACAACCACGACGGCGACAAGTACGTCATCGACGTGGACGACCTCAAGGGCAAGCTCCGCCTCGACGACCTGCGCGTCGAGTCGAAGAAGACCGCCTGATTCAACGACGCTCTCAAACGCATAAAGGCCCGGGCTACACACCCGGGCCTTTGTCATGCGCTCGTTCTCCGTCGGCCGGATCGATCAGTTCAGATCGACGACTGCGTCCGCATTGGGCACCGACACGTGCACGCGCAGGTCGCCCTGGGCAAGCCCGAGCGCGCCACGAGCCTCACCCAGCACCAGGTGCCGCACGCTGGGCTCTCCCGCCAGTCGCCGCCCCATGATCACCGCGATCAGCTCGACGTGGTCGCGCAACCAGCTCGACGCGACGACCAGGTCGCGCACCGCGCCAGAGGCCGACTCGCTATCACCGGCCCACGCCACCGCGTGCAACACGCCGTGGTCATCGACCGCCATGCCCACGCCTCGCGCATAGGGGCACGCCACGTCCACCGCGGTCAGGCCAGCGGGCAACGGCTTGCGACCGGCATCTTCGCGATTGGCATGGCTCGCGACAGGGTCTGCATCGCCCTTCTCGACAACGCGCATCGCGGGTGACTCGATACCCTCGGCCGCGAAGCCAGCCGGCGGCCCGCTGCGTCGCGGCTGGAACTCATCACCACTGCCCGATCGCACCTGCACCTCGCCCGCACCGCGCTCCTGCTCGGCGAAGTGCGCCAGCAGATCGGGCACATCGGCCCAGGCCGGCGGCAGGCCGTGGTACAACTCCGCCGACGCGCCGGCGTCGATCTGCCGCACGGGCGGCTCGCGGTTCACCGTCAATCCCAGGAATCGCTCGGCCGCCTGCGCGAGCTTGGCGCCAGCCTCGCCGGCGAGCGGCTCGTCGCACCCTGCGACGGCGACACGCATCGCCGGCGTCATGCCTTCGCCGGGAAGGTCCTGCACGATGGCCTTGAAGCTGCGATACGCCCCGACAATGGCGGGGTCGTCGGCGCCGGTGAGGATGGTCATGCTCGCCACGCGGATCTCGCCGGCGATCCATCCCGCCTCGGCCTCTGGCAAGCGCACGACGAGGTCGGCGCCCGCGCGCGCCACGTCCTTGAGCGCACGGCTGAGTTCCGGCGCGGGCGAGACATCGCCGATCGCGCCGTACAGCTCCAATCGCGCCGCCTCATCGCCGATCGTCAGCAGAGCCAGCGGTCGGCCAGACGCCTTCTGGCGATCGCGTGCGTACTGGCTCGCCCATGCGCCCGCGAACACGGGCAGATTGCCGAGCACCAGCAGTGACACCACCGGACGGTGGTTCTCGTCGGTGGGCTTGAGTTCGACCTGGGTTTTGGGCTCAACCGGGGCCGGCGTGTCGTCCTGATCGCCGAGGAACAAGGCGGCCAACTCGTCGGACACACCCTCGGGCGAGTCGGCGTGCGCGTAGCGGCCGGGCGTGTCACCACGCCCTACATGGTGCAACACCCCATTGCTCGAATGGGTGGGCGTCGATGGGCTCTGGCTGGACATCTCGGTGCGCTCCGTCGCTGTTGTCCTGCCCGGCATCCTCCGGGTCGCTCTTTCTCTCGAGGCTCGCCCGCGTTCACGCGGCGGGCGAGGGATTTCCGTGGCCAGAGGCCTGACTCGATCCGCCCGAAGCCACCTCGACGAGGCTGTTTGGCTCGCCGAACGGGTTGGTCATCGCCACCGGGTTGAACGGGTCGGCGGTCCAGAACCCGTCCACGATCAATCGATACGCATGGCGCCCGGGGGGCAGTTCGAGCTTCAGGGCGTGCACGCCCAGGCTCTGATATCGGTCAAAGCGGTGGCTCTGGGCCGACCAGTTGTTGAACTCGCCCGCCGCAGCCACGCTGTGGCCCAGCCCTATGGGCTGCACGAGCCACACGCCGCCCTTCACCGCATGAACTCCGAATGCCTCGGAACCACGCTTGGGCAGCAGCAGACGCTCGAGTTCGAGATTGCCGTCCTTCGTCGCCGCAGGCACGCTCGGATACCCCGGCGAGGGCTTGAGCTCTTCGCTCTTGCGTTCGGCCGGCGGTTCACTCGCGTTCGACGACTGCGTAGAACCCGACACGGGGGCGTCAAGTTCCATCGCCCGACGCGCGCGCTCGGCGACCTGAGCCACCGACTGCGGGTTGCCCGCCGCGTCGGTAACCTCGCTCCATACGTCTTGCGGAGCAGGATCGGCCGTACCGGACTGGACGCCGGTTGCCTGCTGGCTTGGCTGCTTGTCTTCCGCCTCTTCACCGAGAATCCACCGGGCCAGCTGCGCATAGTCGCGAGCGGCCTGCGATTGCGGGGCGTATTCACCCACGGGCCGGCCGAACGTCGCGGCTTCCTTGACCTTGTCGTCCTTGTGCACGACGGTCTTGCACACCTGCGAGCCGAAGCGCGCACGCAATTGCTCGAGCAACTCGCACGGCAATGCGGCATCGGGCTCGTGGATGGTCGGCAGGATCCAATGCTGGGCCTGGCGGCCGAGCCGCTGCCCGACGCTTCGCAGCGTAGCGACCTGCCGGCTCGCACCCTGCTGGGCGAAGTAACTCATCTCGACGGGGATCAGCACCTCATCGGCCGCGCACAGCGCGTTATATGTGAGCAAGCCGATCGAGGGGGAGCAGTCGATGACCGCGAAGTCATACCCGCTCAGCGAGCCAAGCACGCGATCGAGCCGCTTTTCCTTATCTTCGAGCGATGCGAGCCCGCCGCGGCTGGCCTCAAGACCGGCGAGCTTCATCCGGCTCGGCAGCAGGTCGAGGTTGCGATTGATCCGCCACAGCAGCTTGGAGAGATTCAGATGGCCTGGGTCGGGCGCGAGCATCGCGTCGCCGACGTCCTGCTCGATGTGGGCCTCGGGGATGGCCAGGCCGGCAGCACAGTGGGACTGGGGGTCCATGTCCACCAGGAGGACACGCTTGCCGCGTGACGCCAGGGCGCCCGAAAGGCTGATCGCCGTGGTGGTCTTACCACAGCCGCCCTTCTGATTGACGATGGCAATCGTGCGCATAGGGCCTCACCCGACGAACGCAACGGTCCAATTCCTGGCAGCCAGTCGGCCAGTCACACCTCCCTCTGTCAACCCTTCCAATCGCGTTATCGGGATGTTTGTACGAACGCCTTAAACTATGATGTCCACATTCCCCCGGTTATCCAGGTTCCGCAAATGTGGGTATGGGGACAATGTCGCTCAGGCGTCAGATGACCGCCGACCACGCCTCGGCCAGCACCGGGTCGCCCGGATCATCGAGCATCGCGACACCCTCGGGCGTCGGCATGACCAGGCGGAGCGTGCCGCCGCTGGCCTTCTTGTCCTGACGCATGGTCGCGATAAGGGTGTTCGCATCGGGCCCCGCGACGAGTCGGGTAGGCAGGCCTGCCGATGAGATCGCTCGCCCGAGGGCGCCCAGCATCGCGCCATCGCCACTCACGGCCTCGGCCATGCGAGCCGCCGCGATCAGGCCCAAGCCGACCGCCTCGCCGTGCGATGGATGGACCAACTCGCCATCGACCTCGACCCGGGTGGTCTCGCATGCCTCGATAGCATGGGCGAAGGTGTGCCCAAGATTGAGCGCTCGCCGGCCCGGAGCCGAGCCGGTGGCCATCTCTCGCTCGTCACCGGCGACGATCGAGGCCTTGAGGCCGACGTTGTCGTGGACGAGCGAGATCAGACACTCGCGATCACCTGTCAAGAGGTCGGGCAGGGCTGAGATCAGCGAGTCCAGATCGAGCAAGCCGCGTCCGGTTCGACCGGCGATGACGGCGTGCTTGATGCACTCGGCCAGCCCGCCGCGCAGGTCTCGCGGCGACAGCGACGCGAGGGCATCAACATCCGCGACCACGAGCGAGGGCTGGTGGAACACCCCCACCGCGTTCTTCAGCAGCGCGTACTTGCCGCCGATGCCCGCCCGCAGGTTCACGCCCGTCTTACCACCGACCGACGCATCGACCATCGCCAGCAGGGTGGTCGGGCACTGGACAACTCGAACGCCCCGGCGATGCAGCCCGGCCGCGAGACCGGCGACATCGCCGAGAATGCCACCGCCGAGCGCAACGACCAGGTCCGATCGCTCGAGCTCGGCCTCGGCCAGATCCACGAGCATGCGCTCGAGGGTCGCCAGGCTCTTCGAGCTCTCATCGAGCCGAAACTCAGACCGCGTAATTCTGGTTTTTCCGAACGAACCCGCCGCTGCGTCTCGCAGCGTGGCTGGCACTCCGGCGTCCTCGAAGATGTGGATGCGTTGGAACTGCCCTACCTGAGCAACAAGGTCACCCAGCCCGCCGAGCAGGCCGTGGCCCACGAGCACGTCATAGCCGCTGCCGGCCAGATCGACCCGCACGCAGGCCGGCGCGGTCATTGCGGGAACTTCTCATCGGGCCGAAGGCCGGCGCGGTTGCGGTCGACCTGGTCGGGCCGCTCCCAACGCACCTCGGTGGCCTCGGGGTAGAGGCTCTCCACGTCGTAGTGGGCGCGGGTGTTGGGCTCGAACAGGTGCAGCACCACGTCGACGAAGTCGGCCAGCAGCCAGGTGCTGTTCTCGTCGCGCGCCTGCCGCACGGCCGGCATGCCCGTTTGGGCGCCCAGGTCCATCGCGTGGTCGAGCACGGCGTTCATCTGGCGGTCGCTGGTGCCCGAGGCGATGATGATGTAGTCGGTGACGGGGCTGAGGCCCGACACGTCGAGCACCATGATCTTCTCGCACTTGTCGTCGGACAGCGAGCGGGCCATGTCGATGGCCATCGCCCGGGCGTCTGCGGTGTTGCTGCGGCGGGTGGCCGACTGGGAATCGAGCTTGATGGGCTGGTCGTCGCGTGGTGGCATGTCTGGGCGTTGGTCCATCTGCGGGGAGGATAGGGGCATGATTCGGAGCCGTTGGGCGCCGGTTTCAAAGCCGGCCCCTGAGGGCGCCGTGCCCCGCGGAGTCGAGGGACGTGTTGTCAAAATCCTGACGCCGAGAACGCTGTGCAGAGCGAGGGCTTCAGAATCCGGGCATCAAAAAGAAAACGGCCCGGATTGCTCCGGGCCGTCTCAAGTTCGAAGCGGTCGAGATTTTCCTCGCCGGTCGTCGCCGACCGGCTCGTCGCGATGATCCGGATTGCTCCGGGTCGTTGCGAACGAGAGTGTACTGACGTGTGATCGTCTCGCTGGAGTTCGCACTCCGTGGACCAACTTGGTCAATTGGGTTGGCCC
>JBITAB010000345.1:0-3462 GCA_044439825.1 Phycisphaerales bacterium JB064
CGCGCCGCCCCAGCCGATCGTCAAGACGCCCGTGCAGCTCAGCGGCGGCACGGTCCGCGTCGAGTTCACCGTCACCACCGGCGGCAACGCCCAGTACCTCGTGCAGCGGATGGACACGCGGCTGGACAACACCTCGACCGGCTGGTTCGCCCTGGGCACCGCCACCGAGAAGGTCTTCGTCGACGAGGCCATCCCCTTCGGCCTGCGGCAGGTGCAGTACCGCGTCGCGGCCCAGCTCAGCAGCGGCCCGGTCAGCGAGTGGAGCGAGCCGGCGACCTTCAGCTTTGGCACGCAGGGCAGCCAGGCCGGGCCGATGGCCCGGGCGGGCAGCATCGAGCCGGTGAAGGCCGAAGACCAGAAAGACGCCGGCTGAGGCGCACGCCACAACCCGCGATCGCACACGGCCGGACGGCAGCCCACGGGCTCGCCATCCGGCCGTTTCGCGTCTGCCAGCCAACCCCCTTCCCTACCCTCGCCCGTGCGCATCGCCATGCTCAACTGGCCCATGGTCTTCGGCGGCGCCCGCAAGGGCGGCATCGCCGGCTACATGCAGGCCCTGGCCCTCGAGCTCACCGCCCGCGGCCACCGCGTGAGCACCATCGCCAGCGGCACGACGTACATCCCCGCCCAGCGGAGCAAGACACTTCGCAAGAATAAATCCGGTCGCAAGAACAGGCCGGGCCCCTGCGCCGCGCGGCGGCACGCCGACTGGTTCGGCATCGGCGTCTACGAGATCGTCAACAGCCCGGTGCTCGCCCCCAGCCTGCTGCAGCTCAATGGGCCCATGGCCGAGGTCAGCAGCCCGGCCCTCGAGGCCGTGTTCGAGGACGTGCTGAGGGACATCCGCCCCGACGTGCTGCACGTGCAGTCGATGGAGGGGTTTTCGCTCGGCTGCCTGGACGCCGCCCGCCGCCATGGCTGCCGCGTCGTCTACAGCCTGCACAACTACCACCCGCTGTGCCCGCAGGTCTACCTGATGCAGGGCCACCGCACCGTGTGCACCGACTACGACGGCGGCCGGGCCTGCCAGGGCTGCGTGCCCGCGCCCGATCCCGAAAGGGAGCGCGGCCGCCGGGCCGAGGCGCACCCCGACGAGCCGCCGCCCTTCGAGCCGCCGCCGCCCAAGGACCAACCCGAGCCCATGCGTGTGCCGCTGCCCGTGCTGCCCGTCGAGCTGGGCGAGGCGCCCCCCACCATCGACCCCGCCGACGACCCGCGCGGCATGAGCGCGCTGCTTCGCTCGTGGCACGAGCCCCGCCGCTGGTGCATCCCCGAAGACCCGACCTGGCAGCCCTTCGACAACGTGCCCGGCGCCGAGCCGTTGCACAGCGGCACGCCCACCGACTACAGCACGCGCCGGGCCGCGTTCATCGAGCAGCTTAACCGATGCGACGCCGTGCACGCGGTCTCCAGCTTCGTCGCCGGCAAGTTCGTCGCCCACGGCGTGCGGCCCGAGCGCGTCAAGACGATCACCATCGGCACCATCGCCAACCACCTGCGCGAGCACAACGCCGAGCTGGCCTTCGACCCGCCGCCCCGCCGCAGCGTCGATGCCCGCCCGCTGCGCCTGGTGTTCGTGGGCGTCAACCACTGGTACAAGGGCCTGTCGATGCTCGCCGACAGCCTGGAGATGATGACGCCCGACACCTTGTCGCGTGTCGCGCTGTCGGTCTTCGCCGCGGGCGGCAAGACCATCGAGTACCGCTTCCGCCGCCTCGAGCCGCGCCTGGCCAGCCTCCGCTATGGCTACGAGTATGGCCCGCAGGACCTGCCCTGGATGTGCGGCGGCATGGACGTGGGCGTCGTGCCCAGCGTGTGGTGGGACAACGGGCCCCAGACCGTCATCGAGATGCAGGCCAGCGGGCTGCCGGTCATCGGGGCCGAGGCCGGGGGCATCCCCGACTTCGTCCAGCACGAGGTCAACGGCCTGCTCTTCACCGGCAACGACCGCTTCGCCCTGGCCGCCGCCATCGCCCGCTGCGTCAACGAGCCGGCCATGGTCGGCCGACTGCGATCGAACGTCCGCCCGCCCAAAACGATGGCCGCCCATACCCTTGAGATGGAGCCGCTCTATATGGAGCAATCCGCCACCGGGGGCGTATCGTGACCCCGACGGCCCCTACCGATCCATCACCCAGCCCCCGCCAGACCAACCCCCAGATCTTGACCCAACACGCCCACCCATCCACGCAGGCCCACCAGCGCCGAACGGCTGCCACCGCGCCCGCTTCGTCCCCCGCGACGGCCACCGTCGCCGTGGTGATGGTCACCTGGAACCGCGCGAGCGAGGCCCGCCGGGCGATCGAGTCTGTGCTGGCCCAGCGGGGCATCGATCTCGGGAACGTGCACCTGGTCGTCGTCGACAACGCCAGCACCGATGGCACCACCGACACGCTCGCCCAATGGCTGCGCCCCGAGCGGCTGACCACCAACGACACCGAGCGCGCCCACGAGCCCGCGTTCGCGACAACCAGCACGGACAACACCAACAGCGTCGGCCTCGCGAGCGTCACGCTCGTGCGCAACGCGGCCAACCTCGGCGGCACCGGCGGCTTCAACACGGGCTTCCAGGCCGTCGAGCACATCATCGCGGCCGACGCCAACGTCGACTTCCTCTGGCTGCTCGACGACGACGCCATTGCCGACGCCAACGCGCTCGCCTCGCTCCTGCGCACCGCCCAGAACGACCCCGATGCCGGCCTCATCGGCTCGCGCGCCGTCGACATCGCCGACCGCACGACCACCTACGAAACCACCATCTACTACGACCCAGCCCAGGGCCGCATGGCCGAGACGCCACACGCCGGCCACCGCCTCGAAGCCGCGCACGCCGACTGGATCGCCGACGTGGGCGAGAGCCGCGGCGCCCGCGCATTCACAGGGGTGCGCGAGGTCGACGTCGTGTCGGCGTGCAGCATGCTCGCCCGCTGGTCCGTCGTGCAGCAGGTGGGCTACTGGGACAGCCGCTACTTCATCTACTGCGACGACGCCGACTGGTGCCTGCGCGTCGGCCGCGCCGGCCATCGCGTCGTGTGCGACCTCGACGCGGTGGTCTACCACACACCCTGGTTCCAGAAGCTCACGCCCACGCGCCTCTACTACGCCCAGCGCAACGCCATCTGGACCATGCGCAAGGGCCTGGCCGGCAGCGCACTGCGAAAGAGCACCGCGCGCTGGATGGTCTCGGTCCTCCGCCAGAGCCTGGCCGCGGGCCTGCGCCGCCGCCGCTTCCACGCCGAGATCCTCCGCCGCACCGCGCTGGACGCCATCACCAACCGCCCCGGCAAGCTCGATCTTTCAGAGCCACCACGCGAACCGATACTCGACGCGATCGCACGCCTCAGACTCGACCGTCACGACGCGCGCATCGCCTTCCTGTGCACGACGCCAGGCCAGCTCGAGCTCGCGCGCACCATCAAGACGGCCGCACGCGACCAGCTCAACACCCGCTGCCCGATCTTC
>JBITAB010000345.1:3562-5335 GCA_044439825.1 Phycisphaerales bacterium JB064
CCGCGCACGCCGCGCTCTACATCATCCGCCCCGATCGCCAGCGGCCCAAGGCCCCCTTCGGATGAGCACGACGCCACCCAAGCCAGCCGACACGCCGCGCTCCATCGCCCTCCTTGGCTGGGCCACCCTCAGCCGCCAGGCCGAAGAAGGCTCGGGCTACAACCTCAACGCCTCCGAGCTGGCCATCGGCCTCGCACAACTCGGCCACCGCGTGCATTACCTGGGCTCGGGCCTGCGCTACGACCTGCGGCCCGGCCCGCACGTCCGCGAGATCAAGCCCTGGAAGGGCATCCGCAACTTCGAGCTGATCAACAGCCCCAACCTCGCGCCCTCGGCCATCAACCTGCGCAACGTCAACACCGAACGCCGCTGCGAACGCACGACCAGGCTCGTGCTCGGCTGGCTGCGCGACATCAACGCCGACGTCGCGCACATCCACACGCTCGAGGGGCTGAGCCTCGACCTCATCCCCGCGATCGAGGCCGCCGGCATCCCCGTCGTCGCGACCACGCACAACTACACCTGCGTCTGCCCCCAGGTCGACCTGCTGCACCGCGAGCACGAGGTCTGCCTCGATTACGACGGTGGCAACCGCTGCGCCACCTGCCTCGAAGCGCCCGACCCCACGAAACGCCGCTTCAAACGCCGGCTTGGCCAGTCCGCTCAGGCCGTCATCGGCCCGGCCATCACCGGTCACGCCCGCGCCTCGGCCAAGTTCATCGCCCACACCCGCCGCATCGGCGGCGCCGAGCCCGCGCCCGCCGACGAGCTGCGCTTCCTGGGCTACGACAACGGCGCTATCGAATCGGCCGCCAGCGCCGAGGGCCCCGCCAGCACCTACGGCGTGCGCGCCGAGCCACGTGAGCTCCCCAAACCCGCGCCCATCCTGCCAAGCGACACCAACGAGCGCATGCTCGCCAACAGCGACCTGCACCTCAAAGTGCTCAACGACTACGGCCGCCGCCGCCAGGACGGCATCGCCGCCCTCAACGCCGCCAGCCTCGTCACCCCGCCCAGCGACTTCCTGGGCCGCGTGCACGAATCGATGGGTCTGCTGGCCACCAAGCGCCGCACCGTGCGCCTGGGCCAGCCCCACTTCGACCGCATGCACCGCGCCGCCATCGCGCTGCCTGGTTACGACCGATCGCCCTGGACGCCTGACGCCGACCGCCCACTCCGACTGGCCTTCTTCGGCACCGTCCGCCCCAACAAGGGCCTGCGCGTGCTCGCCGACGCCATCACGCTGCTGCCCGCCGACATCCGCCGCCGCTGCCTGTTCCACATCCGCGCCTCGGGCGGAGACTGGGCCTTCCGCAAGCTGCTCAGCGGCTACCCACAGGTCCAGTTCGCCGGCGCCTACGACCTCATGCAGCGCGCCGCTTCCGTCGCCGAATACGACGTCGGCCTGCTCCCCCACATCTGGCTCGAGAATTCCCCTCTCGTCCTGCTCGAGCACCTTCACGCCGGCAAGCTCGTCATCACGAGCCGCCTCGGCGGGCCGCCCGAGTGGATCGTCGAGAAGGACGGCGCCACCAACGGCCTGCTGTTCCCATCGGGAGACGCGCAGGCCCTGGCCGACCGCATCGCGAGCCTCGTGCGAGGCGAGGTCGCCATCCCCAGCGCCAAGACCATCCACGACATCACGCCGCACCTGACCAGCTACCCGGCCCACGTCGTGGAGGTGCAGCAAATCTACGAAGAAGTGATCGCCGCCAAGGCCTCACGCCCGGTCGACAAAGCCCTCGAGCCGGCGTGACCGCAGCGGGTGCTGCA
>JBITAB010000346.1:0-1322 GCA_044439825.1 Phycisphaerales bacterium JB064
GCCGGAGGGATTGTTGGCGCACTTGATACGCAACCCGTCGTCGTCGGCGAACCAATCGTCGAGCATGTCCTTGTTGGGCTGCTGCACGTTGATGTACACACCCCAGTTCTCACCGTTGAGCTCCATGAGCACGTGGTTCGCACGTGGGTTGGGGATGAACTGCGCGACGTAGTTGTTGTACATCACCTCGCGGCAGAACGTGGGGTCATGAAATCCGTTGTTGAAGTTGAGGGTTTGGTAGCCGTACAACTCCTGGTCCTCGTCCATCCAGTCCATGTAGACCTTCAGTGAGAACTTCTCAGAGCCCGCCGGCAATGCCCGGTAGCTGGTGTTGCCCCGAATGCGAACGCCCACGTTGGGATACATCTCGCCATCGACCTCAAGGTCAGCGCCGATGGGCGTCTCGGACTCGTAATTATCCCGAAGCCTCTGCAGCCAGTCCGCGTCATGGAAGGTCAGGTTGATCGTCCGAAGCTCGGTGGGGTCGTAGAGGTCCTGCCCACACGCATGCCCCGCGGCCAGAGCGAGCAACAGGGCGGAGGCGGGCAGGGCAAAGCGAGAAGCGGTCATGGCGAAGGTCCTTTCTGGGCTGTCGAGACGGTCCGCCCCCCGAGGCGAGTCCGAACGCCAGTGCCGCCGTCCTATTGCGGCCCGTACGTGCATCTCGTACCTGTTCCCACAGCCCTTGCGTTACAGTCGCCCTGCCGGGGTTAAGCTGGGCAACTACACTGTGCCATGGCAAACACGCAACGAACGGCCTTCGTCGGCGGAAACTGGAAGATGAACACCAGCCGGAGCGAGGCGATCGCCCTCGCCTCCGCCGTGGCCGCAGGCATCAAAGAGGACGGCCCCCAGGTCGCCATCTTCCCGCCCTTTGTCTGGCTCGACGGCGTGGCCAACGCGATACCTGACAGCCACTTGCGGCTGGGGGCACAAGACTGCTCGCCGAACGATAACGGGGCCTACACCGGCGACGTGTCGCTCTCGATGCTCACCGAGCTTAGTGTCTCATCCGTGCTTATCGGCCACAGCGAACGTCGCCACGGGCTCAACGAGCCCGAGCCCCGCATCGCCGCCAAGCTGCACGCCGTGCTGAAAGCTGGGCTCACCGCCGTCCTGTGCATCGGTGAGACGCTCGAGGAACGCGAGGCTGGCAAGACCGACGCCGTCAACGAGGCCCAGCTCCGCTCGGCTCTGGAAGGTGTCAACATCGTGCGCGAGGACCACCTGGTCATCGCTTACGAGCCCGTCTGGGCCATCGGCACCGGCAAGACGGCCAGCGCAAGCGACGCCCAGAACGCCCACGCGGCCATCCGTACCGT
>JBITAB010000346.1:1422-21124 GCA_044439825.1 Phycisphaerales bacterium JB064
AACGCGTCGGGCCAAGCCCGCGCAAGGCCCCGCCGGCGAGGCGACAAACTAGTAACGGTAGTGATCGGGCTTGTACGGACCCTCGACCGGCACGCCGAGGTACTCGGCCTGATCGGCGCTCATCTTGGTCAGCTTCACGCCCAGCTTGTCCAGGTGCAGGCGGGCGACCATCTCGTCCAGGTGCTTGGGCAGCACGTAGACCTTGTTCTGGTAGTTCTCGTTGTTCTCGTGCAGCTCGATCTGGGCGATCACCTGGTTGGTGAAGCTCGCGCTCATCACGAAGCTGGGGTGGCCCGTGGCGCAGCCCAGGTTCAGCAGGCGGCCCTCGGCCAGCACCAGGATGCTCTTGTCCATGCTCTTGAAGTAGAACTCGTCGTACTGCGGGCGGATGTTGCGACGCTCGACGTCGCCGTCGCGCATCAGCTTCTCCATCTGGATCTCGTTGTCGAAGTGGCCGATGTTGCCCACGATGGCCTTGTCCTTCATCCGCTTCATGTGCGCGAGCGTGATGATGTCCTTGTTGCCCGTCGTGGTGATGAAGATGTCGGCCGTCTCGACGAAGTCCTCGAGGGTCTTGACCTCCAGGCCCTCCATCGACGCCTGCAGGGCGCAGATGGGGTCGATCTCGGTGACGATCACGCGGCAGCCCTGGCCGCGCAGGCTCTGCACGCAGCCCTTGCCCACGTCGCCATAGCCGCAGACAACGGCAACCTTGCCGCTGAGCATGACGTCGGTGGCGCGGTTGAGGCCGTCGATCAGGCTGTGGCGGCAGCCGTAGACGTTGTCGAACTTGCTCTTGGTCACGCTGTCGTTGACGTTGATGGCCGGGAAGGGCAACTGGCCCTTGTCGGCGAACTGGTACAGGCGGTGCACGCCCGTGGTGGTCTCCTCGCTCACGCCCTTGATGGCCGGCGTGACCTTGGTGAACCAGCCCGGAGCCGAGTCGATCGTCTCACGGATGGTGTTGAGGATGTGCTTGTACTCCTCGGGGTCCTTGGCCTCGTTGAAGGCCGGAACCTTGCCGGCCTTCTCGAACTCCATGCCCTTGAGCAGCAGCAGCGTGGCGTCGCCGCCATCGTCGACGATCTGGTCGGGACCGGAGCCGTCGGGCCAGGTCAGCATCTGCTTGGTGCACCACCAGTACTCGGCCAGCGTCTCGCCCTTCCAGGCGAAGACGGGCGTGCCGGCGGGGTTCTCAGGCGTGCCGCCGTTCTCCGGACGACCCACCACCACGGCAGCCGCGGCGTTGTCGGCGGTGCTGAAGATGTTGCACGAGCACCAACGCACGTCGGCGCCCAGTTCCACGAGCGTCTCGATCAGCACCGCGGTCTGCACGGTCATGTGCAGGCTGCCGGCGACCTTGATGCCCTTCAGCGGCTTCTTGCTGCCATACTTCTCGCGCAGCGCCATCAGGCCGGGCATCTCTTCCTCGGCCAGACGGATCTCCTTGCGTCCGCTCTCGGCCAGGCCGAGATCCTTGACCTTGTACTGGAGCTGGCCCTTGCCGGTGGTGGCCACGTCGGTGGTCAGTGTCGTCATGCGTCGTTCCTCTTCCTTGATCAGATCGATCTAAGTTGATGTTGCTTCTGGTTCCCACACGATCCCCGGCACTCCGGGGCCCGAGAATCACGATGTACAGTTCTTATGTCGGCCGAACGGCTGTCGCCGCAAAGATCTCTGGCCCACGAGCCTGCGGAGAGCCCGGCAGCGGGCGATGGCTCACCAGCCGCATCCCGGCCTCATCGCACCACTGCGAAAGCTGGGCCTTGGAGAAACCCAGCCAGTGGTGCCCCATCTCAAGGCGGAACTCCTCGCGCTGATGGGGCTGGATGTCCACGATCAGCACCTGGCCGCGCGGCCGCAGCACCCGTGCCGTTTCCTTGAGCGCCACGAGCGGCTCCTCAAGGTGGTGCAGCACGAGGCCGAGCACCGCGACATCCACGCTGGCGTCTTCGAGCGGCAGCTTCTCGACCTCGCCGAGCTTCAGTTCCACGTTGCCAGGCGATCCGAGCCGCGTGCGCGCCGCATCGAGCATGGTCGGCTCGCGATCGATGCCGATGACCTTGCCGGCGATCGGCGCCAGCATGCCCGCAAAAACGCCAGTGCCACAGCCGATGTCGGCAACGACCAGGCCCTGCGGCAGCAGCGACGCGAGCGCCTCGCCCGCGTACCGCTCGCCGAACAACTCGCGGCTCACGTCGTCCCACTCGGCGCCAACACGCCCGAAGAACGCCGCCGAACCGGGGCGCCGCGCCGCGATGACCGACCGCAGCCGACGCATGTCTGCCTCGATCTCCTCGCTCTGCCCGGCCGCCTCGCGTACCTGACTCCACACGCCGCGAAGCTCGGGCGGCAGGTCATCGCTCACACAGCGGTACAGCGTGGCAGTGCCCGCGGCCCGACGCTGCACCCAGCCGTGGTCGGCCAGCAGTTTGAGCCGCCGGCTGACCGTGGATTGAGGCAGTTGGACGATCTGGGCGATCTCGCCGACGGCCAGTTCTTCGGCCTCGAGCACGCGGAGCATGCGCAACCGCACCCCATCGGCCAGGGCCGACAGGGCGGAAGCGAGTTCATTGAGTGCGTCGGCTGTTTTCATCCGTTCAACCGGATGAAGTGTAGAAACAAACCAGCCAGAAGCAAATCGTAGTCAGAATGCCACGGGATTACCCGCGCGGCTTGGGCTCCGGTGGGGCGGCGTCAGGGGCCAGGATGCCCTCTTCCACGGCCTCACGCGGCACCCGCACGAACGTCCGCCCCGGCGTCTCGCCCAGTGCACGGATCCGCTCGGCCACCTGAACGTTCGTGTAATCGAACCACAGGGCCATGGCGTACCGCTCCAGGGCCTTATCGCTGTTGCCAACGCTGTGGTAGAACTCGGCCAGCTTGAGCTGGGGCTCGATGTTCAGCCCGCGATCGACCCGGGCCGCCGCCAGCAACGCACGCTCGGCCTCATCCGGATCGCCGATTTCCTGAGCGTACTGGCCCAGCCGGAGATACTCCTCGACCGTGCCCGGCTGGCGGGTGCGATCGCGGAGCAGCGAGATCAGCCGCTCGTGCTCGCCCGCCCCGTAGAAGGCCTGGATGAGCAGTTCGAGCTTCTCCGTGTCCTGAGGGTCATCGCGATACACGCGCTCGAGCGGAATGATCGCCTCGCTGGGACGCTCCAGGGCCAGTAGGGCCTTGCCCCGGCCCACGTCCGACGCCAGGGGCACGGGGTACACGCGGGCGTACTCCTCCCACTCGGCCAGGGCCTTCTGGTAGTCGCCGCTGGCGTAGGCGTTGTTGGCCGATTCGCGGATCTCTCCGGCCGATCGCTCCTTGGCGCAGCCGGGCAAGGCCAGGCAGGCAAGACCGAGGACGAGGGCGACGATTGCTGTGTGCTTGGGCGTGCTGGGCATAGGCTCGATTATCGGCGCTTCCCATGGCCCTTGGCTACCCCACCCCCGCCCCAATCCGCCAACTTCCGCAACATGCCCGCCAGCCACCCCACCGTCCTGCTCCGCCACGACCTGCCCGACGGCTCGCATCATTTCGACTGGATGCTGGCCCGGGACGACGACGGCCCGCTGCTGACCTTCCGGCTCGACCGTGATATCAGCCAGGATGGAAAGCCGTTCGAGGGAGAGTTGCTGCCCGACCACCGCAGGGCATATCTGGAGTACGAGGGCCCGCTCTCGGGCAATCGGGGATCGGTCGCCCGGGTCGCCCAGGGCCGCTGTGAGGTCAGGCACGAGGGTGCCGAGCGGGTGCTGATCTGGCTCGAACTGGGCACTCGGGCCGGCGAACTGGGTGGAATCCATCAGGGCGAGGGCAGATTTTTGTTCGGAGCACCCGAAAATGGGCTACGGATTTCGCAGGATTTCGGTTAAGCTGGTCTCAGACCGCTGACGCGATGCCATGGTGGGCGTCGCGCCGCCCGGCTTCGTGGGGAATGCCGGGCCAGTGGACGGGGCCGCTCGAGGGCGGGTGACGGCTCCGAGGAGCATGCACCATGCTCGAGCAAAACCGTATGAACGGCCGCGACGATCACGCCGAGGTCAAGCCCAAGATCCGCACGCTGGCGAAACTGGGGGCGACAGCCGAGGACGAGACTGGCTGGCACCGCCACGCCCAGCTCACCGGGCAGGGGGCCACGCACGTCAAGAGCTTCCACTGCAAGCTCCAGGGCGATGCGCTGACCCACCTCGACCAGCAGATCAACTCGTGGATCGAGAGCCATGAGGACTGCGAGATCAAGCTCGTCACCACCCAGGTTGGCGAGTGGAGCGACACGCTGGGCAAGGCGTGCCACCTGATCGTGCAGATCTGGGTCTGAGCGGTCGAGCGTCGACATCGTGCGTTGACTGACGCCGCGACGGCCGGCACGCCGATAGTGCCGCCGTGTGTGGCATCGTTGCCATAGCTCGCGGCGCGGGCGAAGCGTTATCCGTTTCAGAACGGCAGGCCATCCGCATGCGCGATGCGCTCGCGCATCGCGGGCCGGACGGCGCCGGTGTGTGGCAGGCTCCGGGTGTCTTCCTGGGGCAGCGTCGGCTGGAAGTGATCGCACCGGGTGAAGCGGGCCGCCAGCCTATGGCCTCGCGAGACGGTCGGTGGGTGATCGTCTACAACGGCGAGCTCTACAACGATCCTCAACTCCGCCAGGAACTCGCCACACTCGGGCACGAGCCCGACAGCCCGAGCGATACGGCGACCGTGTGCCAGGTGCTCAGCGCCTGGGGGCCGCAAGGCCTGAAACGCTGCCGCGGCATGTTCGCGATCGTCGCGTACGACACGGTCGACAAGAAGCTGGTGCTCGCGCGAGACCCGCTGGGCATCAAGCCGCTGTATTACGCGCTCGCCCAGCCGCCAGGCGGCAGTGGCCCGGAACTGGTTGTCGCCAGCGAGGTGACCGCCCTGTTCCAACACCCCCACCTCTCGCCCCAGGTCGACCCACTGGGGCTCACGGCCTATCTCACGACCATCCGCCTATGCACGGAGGGCCGGACGCTCTTCGCGGGCGTGAGCATGCTGCTGCCTGGCCAGGTCGAGGAAGTGGACCTGCGGGCTGCTGAAATGGCCAGCACGTCGTGGGATCTGCCGATCGAAGGTGACAACCCGGAAGATCTGAGAGGCCTGATCGAAGAATCGGTATCGCAGCATCTCCGCTCGGACGTGCCCGTGTGCGTGCTGCTGAGCGGCGGCCTCGACAGCACCATCATCGCGGGCGTCACGAGGCAGCATCGGCTGCGCCTGCCGACGTTCGGCGCGGGCGACGAGAGCGACGCGCCCGACTCCGACCCCGCGCACGCGAAGCGGCTGGCAGAGCTGTGGAACCTGCCGCACAAGCCCATCCGCATGAACCAGCGTCGCTTCGTCGATGGCGTGCGCACGCTGATCGAGCGCACCGGCCAGCCCGTGAGCACGCCGAACGAGACGGCGATCCACGCTCTGGGCTGCGCGATCCGCGCGGGCGGGTGCAAGGTCGCGCTCACCGGCGAGGGGGCCGACGAGCTCTTCGGCGGCTACCACGCCCCGCTCCTGCGAGCGACACAGTACATCGACAACGGTGGCGATGACCCGGCCATCGACTTCCTGGTCAGCAACGCATGGGTGCCCCCTCCGGCCATCCCGATGGTGCTCAGCCCGAAGCTCGCACGCATGGGCGACTTCTCGACCTGGCTGGCCGACGCCTATCGCGACGCGTACGCGCGTGAGCTTGCGCGCCCGGGCCCCGAGTCTTCACCACGAGAGGAAGCCATGCGCGGGCACATGCGGCTGGTCCGCCGGATCAACCTTGCGGGCCTGTTGCAACGCGTCGACAGCGCGCTCTCGCAGTCTGGCGTTGAAGGTCGAACGCCACTGGCCGATCGAGTCGTCGCCGCGTTCGCCGACACGCTACCGATTGCCGAGAAGTTCGATCCCGGGCTACCGCCCCACGAGGGCACGAAGATCGCCCTGCGAAGGGCCTTTGGCGACCTCGTTCCGCCCGAGATCCTGTCTCGCCCCAAGGCCAGCTTCCCGCTGCCCTTCCAGGGCTGGCTCTCGCCACTCTTTGAAGAGCTCCGCGAACAGCCGATCGTCGACGATCTCTTCAGCCGCGAGGCCTGGGACATGATCGCCCAAGACCCCCAGCAGCACTGGGCGCTGGCGTGGCCGATGGTCAACGTCGGGCTCTGGGCGAAGCGCTGGTTCGGGTGAAGTCGCTCAGCCCGCGCGCTTGGGGGTCACGTCCTGGCATGCCGCAAACAGGCCAGAGAGCGCATGCTTCGCGTGCTCGCTCAGGTCAACGAATGCGAGGCCAAGCTCTCGAGTGAAGACCGTGGGGCGTGTCTGCCAGGCCACGGTCACCTTGAGCGGGAGCACCTCGGGCATGCCGTGGAGTTCCACCTCGAAGGGCGCGTAGGTCTCAAGGGGAGGCCAGGGCACGCCCCGCAACCGCATGCCGCCGGGCCCGATATCCACCACGCGACCGAGCCTGGTCTTGAGGTGGCGGATCTCCAGGCGCCCCACGCCACGGCGTTCGAGGTCCTGTTTCCAGGCGGCAGGCGGTTGGAGGGTGTGCGTCATGGCGCTCTGTCATCGGCTGGCCATCGCCATCCCTGTACGCCTACCGAGCGCAGGAGGCTTGGTCGTAACGACTGGGCCGGCTTGATCGGTTGGGCCGTGCGGTCTATGACAGGCCATGCCAGACGCGAGCCTCCTCGAAGCCTTCCAGACCCCGGTCGACACGCCCTTCACCATCGAGCACGTGGCCGAGGAATTCACCTCGTTGTGCCCCAAGACTGGCCACCCGGACTTCGGCGAGGTGAAGGTCGTCTTCGAGCCCGCGCCGGGCGGCCATGGCGGCCTGTGCGTTGAGCTCAAGAGCCTGAAGCTCTACTTCCAGTCGTTCCGCAACGAGGGCATCTTCTACGAGGCGGTCACCAATCGCATCCGCGACGACCTGGCCGTGCTGATGAAGCCCAACTGGATGCGGGTGACCACCAACTGGAAGGGCCGCGGCGGCATCCGCTCGGTTATCCGGGCCGACCACGGTCAGGTGCCAGCGCACGTACCCTGACCCCTTGGCCTCCACCCAACCACCCCAAGCCCCAGGGAGCACCCCATGGCCGGCACTTCCAAGCGCACGCTGATCTCCGATCTCCGAGAGGGCGATCACGTCAGCGGCCCCTTCGCCATCATCAACGCCCAGCTCAGCAAGACGCGGACCGACAAGCTCTACCTGCGCTGCCTGCTGAGCGACCGCTCGGGCACGGCACCCTCGCGCATGTGGTCCATCGACGAGGTGATGTTCAACCGCCTGCCCACCGAGGGATTCGTGTGGGTGGAAGGCGACGCCCAGGCCTTCCAGGGCGAGATGCAGATCATCATCCAGTCGATCGATCCGTTCGATCCCAACGAGGACATGATCCGCGAGCTGCTGCCGGCCTCGAAGCGCAACCCCGAGGAGATGTTCGCCGACCTGCGCGGCCTTTTCGACACGCTCGAGCACCCAGCCGCCAAGCGTCTGGCCAAGGCCTTCTTCGACGACGAGCCGCTGATGAGCGCCTTCCGCACGGCACCCGCGGCCAAGGTGCTGCACCATGCGTATCTGGGAGGGTTGCTCGAGCACACGCTGCAGCTCTGCAGCCTGGCCGATCGCATGCTGCCACTCTACCCAGACCTGAATCGCGACCTGATCCTGCTCGGCCTGCTGCTGCACGACATGGCCAAGACGCGCGAGCTGATGTACGACCGCGCGTTCGACTACACCGATCGCGGGCTGCTCGTGGGTCACATCGTCGACGGCGTGATCCTGCTCCGCGAGAAGGCCTACCAGCCGGGTATCGACCTACCACCCGCGGCCATCATGGTGCTCGAGCACATCATCCTGTCGCACCACGGCGTGCCCGAGTATGGCGCCGCCAAGCTGCCCAGCACGCCCGAGGCGATCTTCGTGAGCAACCTGGACGACCTGGACGCCAAGACCGAGATGGCCCTGGTGGCCTCCAAGCGGGATCGCACGGGCGGGCCCGATCTTCGCGGCCCCTTCACCGAGAAGCACTGGGCCCTGAACACCCGCGTCTATCGCCCAGACCCGCTGCGCGAATAGCGGGCCAGGGCCGCGGGATAGCATGGTGTCATGAGCGACGAGATCGCCATCCAGGTCAATTTCGGCAAGCCCATGCCGCTCTTCCCGCTGGGCGTGGTGGCGTTGATGCCCCAGCAGGTGGCGCCGTTCCACATCTTCGAGCCCAGGTATCGCCAGATGATCGGCGATGCGCTCGATGGCTCGGGCCAGATCGCTATGGCCACTTACGACACCTCGACAATGGATGCCTTCGATTACACGGGCGACTCGCTGCCGCTCAGGCCGGCCGTGTGCATCGGCCAGGTCTTCCAGCACGAGCGTCTGCCCGATGGCCACTACAACATCCTGCTCCAGGGCATCTGCCGCGCCAAGATCGTCGATGAGCAGGGGCCCGACAGCGATCGCATGTATCGCACGGCTTACCTCCAGCCCATGGACCTGCCGGGCGAGCACGACAACGACTTCGGCACCGCACGCCGCAAGCTCACCGAGCACCTGACCGCGTGGCCGCTCCAGCAGCTTCGCACCGCGGCATGGGTGGTCGAGCGGTTGCGCAACGACCAGATCCCCGACTCGGCCGCGTTCGAGCTGGTGTGCTTCTCGCTGTTCACCGATCCCGAGCTGCGCTACCAGTTGCTGGCCGAGCCCGAGCCCAAGCGCCGTGTGCGTCTGGTCGAGCTCGCGCTGAGCGACATGGCTCGTGTCATCCGCCACGCCGCAGCACAGCACCCCGAGCGCTGGCCCAAGGGCGTGAGCTGGAACTGAGTTTCTCGAATCAATCGAGCGGCTACACGTTGAACAGGAAGTGGCACACGTCGCCGTCCTGCATCTCGTAGTCCTTGCCCTCGACGCGCATCTTGCCGGCTTCCTTGATGGCCTTCTCGTTGCCGAACTGCTCGAGGTCGTTCACGCCGTAGATGTTGGCGCGGATGAACCCACGCTCGAAGTCGGTGTGGATGACGCCGGCGGCCTGCGGTGCGGTCGCGCCCTGGCGAACGGTCCAGGCGCGGATCTCCTTCTCGCCCGCGGTGTAGAAGCTCTGGAGGCCGAGCAGGCGATAGGCCTCGCGGGCCAGCTTGTTCAGCGCGGGCTCGTCCATGCCGTAGTCGGCGAGCATCTCGGCCTTGTCGGCGGGGTCGAGCTCGGCCAGCTCGCTCTCGATCTTGGCGCACACGGGCACGAAGGCGTTGCCTTCAGCCTCGGCGTGCGCCTTCACCTTCTGGGCCAGCTCGCCCTGCCCGTTCACGTCGCTCTCGTCGACGTTGGCGATGTAGAGGATCGGCTTGGCGGTGATCAAGCCCAGGCCGCGCCAGGCCTTGCGCTGCTCGGCGTCGATGATGCTCGCTGCGATGACTCGGGCGGGCTTGCCCTCCTCGAGCACGGGCTTGATCTTCTGGAGCACGGCGTATCGGGCGACGGCCTCGGGGTCCTTGCTCTTGGCGGCGCGCTCGGCGCGGGGCAGGGCGCTCTCGACCGTCTGCAGGTCGGCCAGCAGCAGTTCGTTGTTGATCGTGTCGATGTCACGCACGGGGTCAACCGAGCCATCGACGTGCAGGATGTCCTCGCCGCCCGGCGCCTTGACGAAGCACCGCACCACCTGGGCGATGGCGTCCACCTCGCGGATGTTGCTGAGGAAGGCGTTGCCCTTGCCCGCGCCCTCGCTGGCGCCGCGCACGAGGCCGGCGATGTCCACCAGACGCATGCTCGCGGGCAGCACCCGCTGGGTCTTGATGTGCTTGTGGATGCGTTCGAGGTTGGGATCTGGGATCGGCACGATGCCCACGTTGGGCTCGATGGTGGCAAAGGGGTAGTTCGCCGCCAGCGCGCCGGCGTTGGTCAGGGCGTTGAAGAGGGTCGACTTGCCAACATTGGGCAGCCCGACGATGCCTGCGTCCATGGGTGAGCTTCCGATTTCTGGGAGAAGGGTCGCGTTGCGGGAATGGGGCGGAAAGGGGCAAAGGTATGCGCGCCCGCGTCCCTTCTGGGGTTATCTGCGAGCCAACTTGCACGCCCCACTGGCACGATCAGCCGGCCCGTGGTCTACTTGGATCAGAGGCCCGGGGTACACTGTCGCCAGACAACGCACGAGCGCTCGTAGCTCAGCAGGATAGAGCGACGGTTTCCTTCGTCAAAGAGGGGCCCGGCCCGGAAACGGGCCGAGGCGAACCGGGTGAACTCGGGGAAACCCCACCCATCGGCAGCATGCCATGGAGGGCAATCCCGAGCCGAGCCGCCGACGGGGCGTGGCACACTCTTCGGAGTGGGTCACGGTCGGCGGAAGGTGTAGAGACCAGCGGGTGAGCCGCCCCGGCAATACCCCCGCACCATCGGTGGCTGAGACCACCGGCGGAAGCGCCCGGCACCCTACCCAGACTCTCAATTTCGAGAGCCTCTGGCGGGTGAAGAGATGGTCCGGTCCGTGGCGAGAGCCGCGGGTGAGCCGAAACCGTAGGTCGGAGGTTCGAGTCCCCCCGGGCGCGTTGGAAGAGGCAGGTTGGAAGAGACAGAGAGTGCCGGCGAACGGAGCGCCGGCCGAGAACAGGACGGAGCCACAGACTCGCGGAGGCGAGCATGGCCAGAACATCCCCGCTGTTGTTCCTCGCGCTGGCCTGCTTGGCCGGCGTGGGTTGTTCATCCCCGACTATGCACACGCGCGTGCAGCCGCCGACATTCGCTCAGGCCGCCCCGCTCGCGTCGGCCGAGTCATGGGCCTCGGTGATGGCGTTGCCCGGCATCGAGCAATCCGCCTCTACCTACAGCCGGCGAGATGCCGCCCTTGGGCTGCCGCCGCCCGGCTCGGCGGGTGTCGCCGGCGCGTGGCGAGAGGCCGACCGCGCCAGCATCAGCAGCTACCTGCTCATCCCGCTGCCCCGATCCGACCGCACCTTCCTGTTCTTCGATTCGCCCAGCGCGTACGAACGCCGCACGCCACAGGTCCCTCGTAGGGCTCATCCATGGCATGCGGCGTGGTAGCCTGGCAGATGCTGCCGGGTTAGGGAGTACTCAGTCGAACGAGGCGCTGTTGCTGGGCAGCTCGACCGAGCGCAGCTTCAGCGTGGTCTCGATGCGGAAGTTCGAGCGGGTGTAGTGCCTCTCGGCAAAGAACACCTTCAGCTCGTACTCGCCGCCGTCCTCCAGGAAGTTCAGGCGGCTCAGGTCGACCGTCTGGCTGACGGCGCCGTGGACACCGCCCACGTCGATGACCATCTTGCCATCGATGAACACCCACACATCATCGTCGCCGTAGAACGTGAACACGTTGTTGGCGTCGGCGTCGTACACGAACTTGGTGGCCAGCTCGTAGGTGAAGTGGTAATTGTGGCCCCACTGGTCACCCGCCGGGTTGCCATACAGCTCCTGGTCGATGGGGAAGAAGCCTTGGATGCCCGCCTCGCCCGTATCGTGGGCGTGGAAGATGTACCGGTCGGTGCCGGCCTCGCGGGTCAGCTTGATCGCGACCGGCTTGGCCAGGTTGACACCGGGCACCGTGCGGAACCACTGGCCGAAGCTCTCGGCGCTGGTGTACACGCTGCCGCTCTGGGCGCTCAGCGTGCCCGTCACGTCACCGTCACGAGATTCCATGTAGTCAACGTTGCCGGCGAAGGGGAACATCGCGCGGCCTTGCGCATCCTTGAAGCTGCCGCTGCTGACTTTGTACCCATTGCTGCCGTCTCGCAGCGCGGGCTTGCCATCAGCGTCCAGCTCGAACGCCACCCAGCCCACGCGCAAGCCGGTGTTGTACCGCTGGAAGTCGGGGTGACCACCCTCAGAATGGGGGCGGAAGTCACGCACCGTGCCGGTCAGCACCAGCTCGCCGGGCAGATCGGCATAGGGGTCGCTCGACTGCCCGACCTGGGCCATGGCGACGGTGGTGCCACCGGCCAGAGCGACGATGCCGGCCACGCCGACCGCGCCCGCGGCCCGCACGATCCGGCGAGTAATTTGACCATTTCGCATCGTTGCCTCCATGCCGGGAACACCGGCCTCAAACACGCCCCACCACGGGGCGATCCATCACACGTACAGCCTCCATTGCGGCATGACCAAACGCCACCGCTGGCAAGCGATGGCCCACAGTTTTCTGGCCGGATATGCCGGGTGGGAAACCCCCGCCGCTAATGCCGGCCCCTTTCCAACGCTCACGGGGCCTGCGGGTCGATGTAAACGACAGGTCGGCCCGGTTTCCGGACGGCCGGGCGGCGTAGGCTGCCGCCCTCATCCGATCTCTCGGTGGCATCGATTCGGAGGCGCACGCATGGACGCGTTTGTGATCGAGGGCGGCAGGCCCATTTCAGGCAGGTTCGAGGTCCACGGGTCCAAGAACGCCACGCTGCCCATGCTGGCGGCGACGCTCCTGACCGATGAGCCCGTTGAGCTTTCCGATATCCCTCATCTCGAGGACATCGCCAACATGCTCCGCCTGCTCGGCGAACTTGGCGTGGACATCAGCGAGGAGCCCGGCGTGCATCGTGGGGGCCGGACCGTCCGCACGCACGTGACCGACACCAACCTCAGCCACGCCCGATACGACATCGTGCGGACCATGCGGGCCGGCGTGTGCGTGCTGGGCCCGATGCTGGCCCGTCGCGGGCAGGCCCGGATCTCGATGCCCGGCGGCTGCGCTATCGGCCCACGCCCCATCGACCTGCACCTCAAGGGCCTGGCGGCTCTGGGGGCCACGATCAGCCTCTCCAACGGTGACGTGGTCGCCAAGGCGCCCTCGGGCGGGCTCAAGGGCGCCACGGTGTTCCTGGGCGGCCCGTTCGGCAGCACCGTGCTGGGCACGGCCAACATCATGAGCGCCGCCACGCTGGCGCGCGGCCGGACGGTCATCGAGAGCGCGGCCTGCGAGCCGGAGATCGTCGACCTCGGCCGCTTGCTGATCACGATGGGCGCCCGCATCTCGGGCCTGGGCACGCCACGCATCGTCATCGACGGCGTCGAGCAACTCGGCGGCGCCACGCGTCGGGTCATGCCCGATCGCATCGAGGCGGGCACCTACGCCATGGCCGCTGCGATGACCAAGGGCGAACTGACCATCGCCAACTGGCCGGTGGATGGCCTTGTGGGCCCGGTCGAGATGTTGCGATCGGCTGGAGTCGAGGTGGAACTCGGCGAGCACGAGCAGCTCGACATGCCCGGCGGCGACCCGATCCGCACCACGGCCTTCGTGCGTCGCAGCGGCCCGCTCCGACCGGTGGAGATCACCACGCAGCCGTTCCCCGGCTTCCCGACCGACCTGCAGGCGCAGGCGTTGGCTCTGCTGACGCTCGCCGACGGCAACTCGATCATCACCGAGAAGATCTTCCCCGAGCGTTTCCTGCACGTCGCGGAGCTTCTGCGCATGGGCGCACAGATCATCCGGCACGGACCGACGGCCGTCATCAGCGGCGTGCCAAAGCTCGTGGGCGCCCCGGTGATGGCCAGCGACCTGCGTGCGTCGGCGGGCCTCGTGCTGGCCGGCCTCGCGGCGCGTGGACGCACGGTCGTGCGACGCGTATACCACCTCGATCGCGGCTACCAGCGCATGGATGAGTATCTGACCGAGCTTGGCGCCAACATCCAGCGCGTCAAGGAGACCGCCCTCGAAGAGGCTGCCGTCCCGGTCTAATCGGCGATGCGCTGGGCTGCCGCTGGCACGAGCACCGGGATGCCCTGGCGCACGGGGTATCGCACGGGTTCCCCGACAACACGCACCCACTGGCCATCAGGCTCAAGCTCGAGGGGCTTTCGGCTCAGCGGGCAGCGGAGCGCGTCCGGCAACCTGATGGGCCCGTCCTGAGGGATCGGCTCACTCTTCATCGAAGCCTCGTGCGAAGAGGTCGGACAAGGCCTGGCACGCCTCGTCGGCGTCGTCACCCCGGGCGATGACGTCGAGCTCGACACCCTGGGTCGCCGCCAGCAGCATGATCTGCATGATCGACTTGCCGTCGATCTCCTCGCTGTCGCGGCGCAGCGCGATCGTGCTCTTGAATTGCTGGGCCAGATCGGCCACAGCGGTGGCCGGCCTGGCGTGCAACCCAAGACGATTCACGACCTTGACCTTTGCCGAGCACTCCTTGCCCACTCAGATTTCTCCGTGCGCTCCAGCCTCAGCCGGGCAGCTTCTGGTGGTCGGCCTCGTGCAACAGCTCGAGGATGTCTTCACGCGTACCGGCCTGACGCAGGAACCGCCGGAACGTCTCGTTGCCCAGGCTCTTGAAGATGACCTCCATCGCCTTGAGATGGTTCTCGGGGCTGCTGTCCGGGCTCAGGAGCAGCACCACCGAGTACACGGGCTGGCGGTCGAGGGCGCTGAAATCGATGCCCTTGCTGCTGCGGCCGATGGCGGCGGTCATCTTCGTGACCTCGGGGTGCTTCACGTGCGGGACGGCCACGCCCCGACCGAAGCCCGTCGAGCCCTTGCGCTCGCGCTCGAGGACGGCGGCGACGAGCTCGTCGCGGTGCTCGGGCTTGGCGGCGCCGGCTTCCACCAGCGCATCGATCAGCTCGGCGATCACGTCATCGCGCTCGGTGGCCTGCAGTTCGGCCACGATCGCCCCAGAGGCTACCACGTCTGTCAGCTTGAGTGCCATATCAGTGCGCCTGCCGCTTCTGGACCTTCACCTTGTCGTGCAGGTCCTTGAGCTGTCGGATGCCCTTGTGGTGGACCGAATCGACCACGGCGTACAACTCGCCTCCGGTGTCCTTGGAGACCAGGTCGTCGTGGTGCTCCACGTCGATGATCAATTCCACGTCGAAGGAATCGCCCGCCGAGGTGTTGTGGTGCTCGATCGTCCAGGTCACGGCCAGGATCCGGTCATAGAAGCGGGTGAGCTTCTCGGTCTTCTCCTCGGCGTGCTGGCGGATGGCGTCGGTGATAGCCATATGCCGGCCCACAACTTCGATTCGCATGGTCGAAATCCCTTTCTGGCCCGGTCGTCCCTTCGGGCCGCTCAAGCATACCCACCCGCGGGCTACCGTCGAGATGGACGGGCAGGCTCGGCATGCTGGGCCTTGGCGTTGGCCTCCACGGCTTCCACCGCTGGCGAGGCGGCAGCCCCTGGCGGCGTGAAACGTTCTGGCACCAGCGTGCCACCCGTGATGAAGAAGCGGATGGCCTCGTCGATGGACATCGGCACGTCGATGGCCTCATCCCGCGGCACCGTGATGGCAAAGCCGGTAAAAGGCGTCGGTGTGGACGGGATGAACACCGCGATGCAGGGAACCCCTGTCGCTTCGTGGATTGCCGAGATCGAGTCGCTGGTCACCAGGCCCAGCGTCCAGACGCCCCGCCGTGGATACTGCACCATGACGACGCGGCGGAAGGCCACCTTGCGGTCGCCCATGATGAGGTCGACCACCTGCTTGACGTGCGGATAGACCTGCTTAAAGCCGGGAATCTGGGCAATTAGCCGCTCGATGCGCGAGTACACCCGCCTGCCCAGGTAGTTACCCAGCAACAGGCCGGCCAGATAGATGAGCATGATTGCCACGAGCAAGCCGGCGGCCTGCAGGTACCAGTGCTGGCTCCAGAACTCGCCGAGCTGGCGGCGCACCAGGTGCTCGCGAACGGCTTCGGTCGAGCGTCCACGAAAAGGCCTGCCCTCTGGGGACGCCAGGAACTCGTCGATCTCGTCGGGATTGACCTGCATGAACTCGGGCCGCTGGTTCTCAGGCGTCACGCGCGGGGCGATCTCGACCACCACAACGCGGATGCCGCGGTTGATCGGCTCGGCCACGTTGTTGAAGAGGAAGACGAACGCCTGCCAGAGCAGCCACAGCGTGAGGATGGACGGCAGCAGCACGGCCAGACCGCGGCCGAAGAACCGCTTGAAGTCGTCCATGAAGGTGTCTTGCTGCTTTTGGGGCTTGTCCTGGCGTGCCACGCGACCGATTCCCTTCAGCCAATGTCAGCCGCTGGTCCGGGCCGGCAACGGGCGGGGTCGGCTGTCGGACGCCGGGCTTCTAGATGCCCGGGGCGGCCGGGCCGCGGGAAGGGACGCCGACGCTCCATGCCGGATCGAGATCCGGCGAAATCGGCCTGACAGGATTCGAACCTGTGACCTCACCGTTATCAGCGGTGCGCTCTGACCAACTGAGCTACAGGCCGGACCGGCGAGTGTATCGGCCGGATCAGGAGAGTCAACGATAGGCCCTTCTCCCCAGGCCGCCCAGGCGTAGTGTTGGCCCCAAGGAGGGGCGATTTATCGCCCAAGCACATGCCGAACACCCTCCTCAGCCGTCTCAGGCGATCGCTGCCATTGCTCACCAGGATCGCCGCCGGCCTGGTGCTGCTCATCGGAGCCCTGGTCGTCCTCGAGGTGCTCAAGGCTACCAAGGCCGAGCCCACCAAGTCTCTGGATGTTGGCCAGGCCCCACTCGTCCGCACGGTCGAGGTGCAACGCGTCGTGACGGCGCGGCCATGGACCGGCTATGGCACGGTGCGGGCCATGAACGCCGCCCAGGTGGGTGTGCAGGTGGCCGGCCGGATCATCGAGCGGCCCGACTCGGTCGAGGCCGGCCTGCCCGTTGCCAGCGGCGATCTGCTGATCCGCATCGATCCATCGGACTTCAACCGTCGCGTCGCCGCCCTCGAGGGCTCGGTAGCGGCGTTGAACGCCGAGATCGATCAGCTCGAGGTGGAGGCGAGTTCGCTCGACGAGCAGCTCACGCTGGTGTTCGAAGAGTCCGAGATCGCCAAACGCGAGTACGAGCGTGCGGTGAGGGTCTACGAGGATCGTGGCGCCGGTACGCGGACAGAGGTCGATCAGAAACTTGCCGCGATGCGTCGAACCGAGCGGGGAGCCTCGGCTCTGGAACAGCGTTCACGGTCCATCCCAGCCCGGCGTGCGGCGCTCGAAGCCAATCTCGCCTCGCAGCAGGCCGAACTCGGCCTCGCTCGGCAGGACTTGGAGCGTGCAACCGTCGTCGCGCCGATTTCCGGCGTGCTGCAAGAGGTCAACCTGGACGAGGGCGATTACGCCCAGGTCGGCACCGTGGCCGCACGCATCGTCGATCTGACCAGGCTCGAACTCCCGCTCTCGCTGCCAGCGTCGGCGGCCGACGCCATCACCATCGGCGACGCGGTCGAGGTCTCGCTCGAAGCAGCGAGTGAGAACGGCTGGCGGGGTCGCATTACTCGTATCGCGCCGGAGGCCGACGCCCAGACGCGATCGATCCGAGTGTTCGTCGAGGTCGCCCAGGAGCTTCGCGAGAGTGAAGCTGGCGTGCTAGCGCCCGCCAACGGCCAGATGCTCAGGCCTGGCATGTTCGTGGTCGGACGTGTCATCCCCACCCAGCCCACGGCACACCTGATGGTGCCCCGCCGGTCCGTGGTGCAGGGCGGCGTGCTGATCGCCGAGATGAACTCGCCCGCGCGGGCCCGCCGCGTCGATGTCCACACGCTCTTCGCCTACGAGGGCACGTTCGAGGGCGCACCCGAGGGCGAGCGTCAGTGGTACGCCGTCGACTCCGGGCTCGAGGAAGGCCAGCAAGTGCTGGTGAGCAACCTCGATGATTTGCGTGACGGGTCGCCCATACGTGTGGAGGAAGAGACCGCCGCCAGCGAGCGGGGCGCCCCATGAGCCTGCCCGCCTTTGGCGTTCGCAAGCCCGTGGTCGCCAACCTGGTGATGTTCGCCATCATCGGCGCGGGCGTGCTGCTGGGGCTGGGCCTGCGACGCGAGTTCTTCCCCGAGGTCTCGCCGAATCGCGTAGTCGTCGCGGCGCCCTATCCCGGCGCTTCGCCCGACGAGATCGAGCGTTCGCTGGCTATCAAGATCGAGGACCGCATCGCCGACCTGCGTGACGTGGTGGAGATCAACACCACCGTCACCGAGGGCAGCGCCCAGCTCATCATCGAGTTTCGCGAGAGCATCGATATCGATGAGGCCGTGAGCGACGTGAAGCGCGAGGTCGACGCGCTGCAAGACCTGCCCGAGCAGTCCGAACGCATCATCGTCGACAAGCTCGAGCCCAACCTGCCGGCGGTCATTCTCTCGATCTACGGCGATACCAGCGAGCGGGCCCTCAAAGAAGCCGCCCTGGCCATCCGCGAAGACCTGCGCGCCCTGCCCGGCATGGCGGACGTCACCATCGACGGCATCCGCACCGACGAGATTCGCGTCGAGGTCAGGCCTCAGGCCATGGTCGAGCACGGGCTGAGCCTGCCGGCCATCGCCGACCGCGTGCGTGCCGCGATGCGCGAGCTCCCCGGCGGCACCGTCCGCACGGGCACGCAGACGCTCTCGGTGCGCACCGTCCGCGTCGAGGAAGACGCCCAGCTCGTCTCCAACATCGTGATCAAGAGCGAGTCGGGCCGCGTGCTGCGACTGGGTGACATCGCCGACGTTACCTATGGCTTCCGCGACACCGACCTCGTCACCCGCCTGGAGAGCAAGCCCGCCGTGTCGCTCACCTGCTTCCAGGTGGGTGACACGGACGTTGTCAAGATCGCCGAGCTGACCAAGGCCTACACCGCCGGCATGCGCGGCGACCCGCTCGAGCTGACCATCGGCGAGCGGATCGCGACCTTCATGCAATCCATGAAGAACAAGCAACTCGAGGCCAAGGGCAAGCCCCTCGACCTCAGCCCGGTCTCCGATCGTCTGCAGGCGTACGAGGCGGGGCAGAAGTGGTTTGGCCGCCTGCCCGGCGAGGCGCGCATCACGACGGACCTGGCGCGATTCGTCACGGGCCGGCTCGAACTGCTCACGCGCAACGCGCTGCAGGGCGGTGCGCTCGTGTTCCTGGTGCTCGTGCTGCTGCTGAACTGGCGCGTGTCGTTCTGGGTCGCCATCGGCTTGGTCATCTCGCTGGCGGGCACGATCGCGATGATGCGGTTGACCGGCATCACGCTCAATCTGCTCACGATGTTCGGCCTGATCATCGTCATCGGCATCCTCGTCGACGACGCGATCGTGGTCGCCGAGAACATTGTCGCCCGCCATGAAGAAGGCATGCCGCCTATGCAGGCCGCTATCGAGGGCGCCGGGCAGGTGTCGTGGCCCGTGGTCACCACCGTGCTGACCACCGTGTTCGCCTTCCTGCCTCTCGCGCTCATCGAGGGCCAGATCGGTGACTTCCTTGCGGCCCTTCCGATCGTGGTTGCCGTCTCGCTGCTGGTCTCGCTCATCGAGTCGCTGTTTATCCTGCCCAGCCACATGGCCCACACGCTGCGCGAGACCGACAAGGCCGAACGCACCGGAAAGGTGTCACGCCTCTCGCGCGTCGAAGCGAAGTTCGACCACTGGCGCGACCGTCTGTTCACCCGCCTGCTCATCCCCCACTACACGCGCATGCTCATCCGATGCGTGCGGTACCGCTACCTGACGCTCGTCGCCGCGATCGCCATGGTGATCGTGTCGGCCGCGATGGTGGCAGGCGGCCGGCTCGAGTTCATCTTCTTCGAGACCGAAGACGCCGAGTCGGTCAACGTCACGCTGCGCATGCCCATCGGCACGCCCGTCGGCGAGACCGACGGGTTCATCCGCCGCATCGAGCAGGCAGCCCTCGAGCAGCCCGAGATCGCCAGCGTGTACGCGTCGGTCGGCGCCATCGGCGACGTGAACGGCGAGGGCGGCGACATCAGCCAGCCCCACCTGGGCCAGCTCTTCCTCGAGCTCAATCCGGTCGAGGAGCGGGACCGCACGAGCAACGACGTCATCCT
>JBITAB010000347.1:0-5278 GCA_044439825.1 Phycisphaerales bacterium JB064
TGGAGCTACTTCTGCCAGGTCTCCGACGCGACGACCAGCTATGGCGGATACAGCGGCGCCGTGCCCAACGAGAAGATCACATGGGGCAAGCTCGGCGCGGGTGAACCGAAATTCATGATCGAGAGCGACGCCACCATCGTGGCCCCGCTGATCTTCGGCTGGGTCCTGGGCTGGTAAATCAGCGAACCACCCGCCTCTGGGGGGAATATACTCACCATCGGTCCGGGAGGGCTTGCATGCGGATCTTGATCGTTGAAGACAACCCGAAGATGGCGCTGGCCATCCAGAAGGGCCTGACAGAGCACGGCTTCGCGGCCGATGTTTCCAACACGGGCTACGAGGGTGAGGAGTTCGCCGCCGGCGGCAACTACGACCTCATCCTGCTCGACCTGATGCTGCCCGATCGCGATGGCATCGAGGTCTGCCGGAACCTGCGACGCCGCAAGGTCGCCTCGCCCATCATCATGCTCACCGCGCTCTCGGCCGTCGAAGAAAAGATCGACGGCCTCGACGCCGGAGCCGATGACTACATCACCAAGCCGTTCCAGTTCGAGGAACTGCTCGCGCGCATCCGCGCGATCCTGCGACGCGGCGAGGCCAGCGAGAGCCGCACGCTGCGATGCGAGGACCTCGAGCTCGACCTCTACACGCGCACCGCCAGCCGGGGCGACGTGAAGGTCGAGCTGTCCAACAAGGAGTTCGCGCTGCTCGAGTACCTGATGCGCAACCAGAACCGCGTGCTCAGCCGCATCCAGATCGGCGAGAAGGTCTGGGACATGAACTTCGAGCCCACCAGCAACGTGATCGACGTGTACGTGTCGGCCCTGCGGCGCAAGCTCGACCGCGGCTTCGACACGCAGCTCATCCACACCATCAAGGGCGCCGGATACCGATTCGGGGTCATCGATGCCCGATCGGGCGTCTGAGGCCTACCCGGCCCCTGCCCTGCGTTCGCGCGGCATCATCGCGCGAACGCCCTTGCGGCTGCGCATCACGCTGTGGGTCGTGGCCATCTTCACGGTGGTCCAGGTCAGCCTCTCGCTGATCATCATCCTCTACCAGCGCGAGAGCCTGCACAAGGAAAACGAACGCCGGCTCGTCGAGGCCGCACAGGCGATCTCAGAGGAAGTCGCCTCGGACCCCGACACCACACCCACCGATGTCGCGCTGCGGAGCCAGCACCTGCGGTGGTTCGGCCGCGTCGCGGCGGTCGACACCAACGACTCGGGCGCCGAAAACATTGTTGGTCCATTCGCCACGGAGACTTTCGACCAGCTCCGAGCCGCCATCCGCGATGGCCACTTCGGCGCTGTCGACGAGAAGGCGTCGGGCCAAGCCGCGGGCTTCTACTACGCCGCCCATCCGCACTCCGAGAACGAGCGGTTCATCCTGGCCGTACCCATCAGTGAGGCCAACGCCCCGCTGCGCACCATCGTATGGGCCCTCATGCTGCTGCTGCCCGCGGGCATGGCAGCCTCTGGCGTCTCGGCCTGGTACGTCGCGGCCCTGGCCGTCCGTCCACTGCGACAGATGCAGCACTTCGCCGAGGAACTCGGGGCCGACAACGTCAGCCAGTCGCTCGAGATGGAGGACACGGCGCCCGAGCTCGAGTCGCTCCGCGAAGAGCTCAACCAGGCGATGCGACGCATCTCCGAGGGCTACGACGCGCAGGCCCGCTTCCTGGCCAACGTCTCGCACGAGATCAAGACGCCCATCGCCGTGGTGCGCACCGAGGGCGAGGTGCTGCTGGCCAGCCGCCCCACGATGGACGAGCTCTGCGACTACACACGCACCACCGTCGAAGAGATGGACCGCCTAGGCCGCATGGTCGAGAGCTTCCTGCTGCTCACGCGCGTGCGGCAGGGCAAGGGCTCGGTGCAGGCCCAGCGACACCCGGCCAACGAGATCCTCATGGAGGCGGCCACCAACTGTAACGCCATGGCCCGCCAGTACGGCGTCCGCATCGAGCCCACGCTCTTCGAGGGCGAGGACGAGCCCCAGGTCGAGGGCAACGCCGACCTGCTCAACACCGCCCTGACCAACCTCGTCCGCAACGCCATCCGCTTCGCCCCGCGCGACAGCGCCGTGCGGCTCGCCTGCGACGTGCGGCACAAGCGGGTCATCTTCCGCGTGCGCGACTATGGGCCGGGCGTGCCCGAGGAAGTGCTCGACCACCTCTTCGAGCCATTCACCCAGAGCGCCGACGAGCGTCGCCGCGGCCGTGGGACCGGGCTGGGCCTCCAGATCGCGCACGGCATCGCCGAACTGCACCAGGGTGAGGTCCGGGTTCGGAACCTCAAGCAAGGCTGCGAATTCTCGTTACGCCTGAGGCTCGTGCAGGACAATCCCAACCAAACACCGCAAGATGAGGCCGAATTAACCTGAGCTTCAGCATGGTGTCAAACCCGCAGCCGAAGATGTGGGTATGAATCGTCGCCTTGCCATCCCGATCCTGCTGGCCGTCGCGGTCGGACTGGGGTACGCAGCCTTCACCGCGCCCAGTTCGAACGGCACGATCGCCATCGATATCGCCTTCTTGTTGACAGTGCTCGGATTCCTGGTCCTCATGGTGACCGAGTTCGGTGAACAGCTCAAGCGGTTGACCGCAGATACCCAGGGCCGCGCGGTGCAAGGCCAGACGCAATCTGTAGACGCACAACCGAGCCATCGTTCCTCACGACAGCAATCGTCGTCGTAGCACGGCGATCACTTCACTGCTCGCAACTGAGCGAACACCACACGGAGACCCCACCATGACAACGACCCCCTGGCGCAAGCACGACGAGATCGAGCAGAACCCCATCAACCTGCCGATCGACGCCGCCAAGAAGATCATCCCCCAACTCGACGAGCATCTGGCCTCGTTCTTCGTGCTCTTCCACCAGTACCAGAAGCACCACTGGCTCGTCGAGGGGCCGCAGTTCCGCGACATCCACCTCTTCCTTGAAGACAACTACAACGAGGTGCACGAGCAGCTCGACGCCATCGCCGAGCGCATCACGGCCATCGGCGGCGTGCCCACCAGCAGCCCCTCGCAGCAGGCCAAGAAGTCCTACATCGAGCACGAGCCCGAGGGCATCTACCGCATCCGCGACATGCTCGAGCGTGATCGCTCGGCCGAGGGCGCCATCGCCGAGCGGCTGCGTGCGACCATCAAGCTCTGCACCGAGCAGGGCGACTTCGGCACCGAGACCCTGCTCAAGGGCATCCTGCTGAAGGTCGAAGATCGCGCCCACCACCTCGATCACTTCCTTGGCGAAGATTCGCTCGGCCTCGCCCTGCATGGCGAGCAGGCGTCCTGAAAGGCCATCGATGCCAACTCCCAACTACAGTGTGAGCCTCACACCGAAGGAGTTTCACACATGATGACCGTCATCAAGATCATCCTCGCCATCTTCCTGCCGCCCGTCGCGGCCTTCCTGCAGGTCGGCTTTGGCCTGCACTTCTGGCTCAACCTGCTGCTCACCATCTTCTTTTGGATTCCCGGGCAGGTCCACGCCATCTGGCTGATCGTCACCAAGCAGGGCCCAGCGCCGGCCTGACCCAAACACCCAGTGGCGGAAAGGAACAACCATGGCCGCCCAGCCCGACACCACACGCACCACGACGCACGCTCAGCCCGATCGCGACGAGCGTGAGTACTCGACCCAGTCGCCGCCCGATCGGCCGCCGCCGACCGACGACGGCCAGAGTCGCCGCATCGCCGAGGTCTCGCCAGAAGGCATCCCGGCGGATCCGCGCACGAACCGGCGCACGCTCAACCGCATCATCGTCGGCTTCGTGATCGTCGTGCTCGTCGTCGCGCTGCTGCTCGCGGTGTTCCTCAACCGCTGGGCGGGCCTTGGGGTCGGCGCGCTCGCGATCGGCGTGCTGCTCTTCAACCCGACGATGTGGGCCGCGATCCTCCGTGTGAAGGAACGCGAGCAGTAATCCGACAGCCCGCCTGAAAACCCTTCAGCCGGCCTTCGGACCATCCTCGAGCGTCGGCTTGGTCCAGCCCCAATCAGGATCCTTCGCCAATCGCGTCGAGCTCTGGCGGATGCAACGCCTGCAGATGATCGCACCATCCTCGTGCGGCCCTACCGGCATCGGGCTCTGCCACCCGGGATCATCGCGGACCTCCAGGCACATGACGCACGTAGCCCCCTCGGGCTTGGTGTCGTTGCCCAGCAAGACGACCTCGGTGAAGGCGATCCGCAGGGCGTCGCCGCAGATCAGGCTGCCCTGATGGCCCTCGACCATCGGGAAGCTGCCATCCCACCGCCGGCCCGTGAAATCACAGATGAAGTCGTCGGGCTGCATGTCCAGCTTGTCGGCGCCGTGTCGGTGCATGGGGCATCGTATCAGCACCCCGCCGCCACCCCGCCATCGGCCACCCGACCAGATCGCGGGTCATACCATCGCCGATGCCCCAGGACGCGGCACCCCAACAGGCCAATCAGTCGAGCACGAGCACCGCCCTCACCCGCGTGGCCCTCGTGGTCAACACGGGCAAGCCCGAGGCCGTCAGCGCCGCCACCGCCGTCCGGCGCGACATCGAGGCCCACGCCCACCTCGTCGGCCAGTTCGAGTCCTCCGCCGACGGCAAGGCTCTGGAGCAGGACGTCGACATGGCCGTGGTCTTGGGCGGCGACGGCACGATCCTGGGCCTGGCCCGCGAGGCCGTCCAGGCCGGCGTCGCCGTGCTTGGCATCAACTTCGGCAAGCTCGGCTTCCTGGCCGAGTTCAACGCCGCCGCCTTCCATCGCCTCGCGGCCGAGGTGCTCACGGGCCGGGCCACCATCCGTCAGGTCGCCGCCCTCGACGCCCAGGTGATCCGCAACGGCCAGACCATCGCGCGCCAGACGGCCATCAACGACGTCGCGATCTGCAACGGCGCCCCCTTCCGCATGATCGAACTCGGCCTACGGATCGACAACGCCCCGGCCCACGACGCACCACGGGTCGCCGGCGATGGCCTCATCATCGCCACGCCAACCGGCAGCACGGCCTACAACGCCGCCGCGGGCGGGCCGATCCTCGAGCCCACGCTGCCGGCCATGGTCGTCACGCCCATCGCCGCCCACTCGCTGAGCTTCCGCCCCATCGTCGTGCCCGCGGCCAGCACCATCGAGGTCGTGGCCCACCGCGTCAACCGAGCCGCCGGCCACGACCCCACCGCCGGCACCTGCGCCGTCATCGATGGCCAGCACACCACACCGCTGGAAAAGGACGACGCCGTCCGCATCACGGTCGGCGAGCGGCCACTGAGCCTCGTGGTCAACCCCGAGCGCAGCTA